>NZ_CAMIAF010000004.1 GCF_946190375.1 Streptococcus mitis
TATCAAAAAAGAAAGGACAAATTTCGTCCTTTCTCGATCTTAGCTTTTCTTCAACCCACTACAGTTGACAAAGAGCCGTAAAAACTCAATCTCTACTTTTCACTTCTTTAGTTGCCACATCTTCTCCAAACCATTTTTGGCTGATTTCCTGGAACTTCCCTTCTTGGTATAGTTGAACAAAGGCCTGGTTTAAAGCTTGCAGTAATCTTTTATCAGCTGGTCTAACTCCGACTGCAAAGGATTCACTTTCAAATCCTGCTGAAAAGACATTGTAGTCATTTAATATACCCTCAGACTGGAGATAGTAATTAGCATACACTCGGTCAATCAACAAGGCATCAATCCGGTCATTTTTCAAATCAATCAAGGCTTCATTGAAACTCTGATATTGATTGGCCTTCTGCTCTTTAACACGATTTTTCAGTAAATCTAGCTGGGCTTCAAAGTCTAGATAACCAGAGGATCCGGCTTGGGCTCCCAAGGTCTTATCCTTCATATCCTCTACTGAATGAATTTGATGGCTTTTCTTAGCAACCAGAACCTGCTGATTTTCCATATATGGAATGCTAAAGGCAACCTTCTCTCGGCGTTCATCAGTGGCAGAATAGCCATTCCAGATGGCATCTATGGTTCCATTTTGCAGTTCCGTTTCCTTCATATCCCAGTCAATTGGCTGAAATTGAATCTTAAAACCTAATTTTTCAGAAACTGCTTGTGCTAAGTCAATATCAAAGCCCGTATATTGGCCATTCTTTTCCTCAAATCCCATGGGTACAAAGGTATTATCAAAACCAATGGTTATACTGCCTTGCTCTTGATACTTATTCCAGTTATCCTGCTTTGGATCGCTAGCCTTCTGAGTACAAGCAGTTAAAAAGAGAGTCAGGAGCGAAACCAACACTAAAGCAATTTTCTTATTAGTCATTGGCACCTCCTACTTGGGCTCAACCTTGAGAATCTGATCTGCGATATTTTCAGCGAATTGTAAATCGTGGGTAACCACAATCTGCGTCATCCCAAGTTCCCTATTTTGCAAGATCAATTTTTCCACTTCCAAGCGCAATTCTGGATCTAGGGCAGAAGTTGGTTCATCATAGCCAATGATTTCTGGATCAATCATCATAGCACGCGCCAAGGCCACACGTTGCTTTTGCCCACCTGATAATGAGAATGGATAGGCGTCTGTGTGCCCTGCCAGTCCCAATTGCTCCAAGAGACCTCGCGCCTTCTGCTCAGCCTCATCCTGCTTCATTCCCATTGTTTTCACAGGCGATAAGGTCAAATTGTCCAGAACTGATAAATGAGGGAAAAGTTGAAAATCTTGGAATACAAATCCTAGTAGATTGCGCTTCTCCAATTCATCCAGTTCTAAAGGTTCTTCATTATAAAAGATTTGCCCTGAATCAATAGTTTCAAGACCCGCAAGCATACGTAAGAGAGTTGTTTTACCTCCACCAGAAGGCCCAACGATAGCCAGGATTTGCTTTTCAGGAATTTTTAGACTGAAATTGGATAAAATTTGCTTTTCACCAAATCCCTTATTGATATTTCGTAATTCTAACATGGCAACCTCCTATCTATAATAACTGTACTTCTTCTCAACTTTTTTGGCAAGAATGGTCACAATCCCAATCAAAATCAAGTAAATAGCACCTGCCAAGAACATCGGAACCAGGCTAGCATCACGGTTGGCAGCTGTTCGACTAGCCAAGATAAGATCTGAAATTCCTAGAGCATAGACCAGAGAAGTATCCTTGACCAAACTCATAACCTCATTAAAGACACTAGGAAGAACAATCTTGGTCACTTGAGGCAAAATAATATAGCGCACTGTGTCAAAGGGACTAAACTTCAAGACTTTGGCAGCCTCATATTGACCTTTAGGAATGGTATCAATTCCCCCACGAAAGATTTCAGCAAAGTAAGCCGCATAATTCAACACAAAGGCAATGATAGCCGCAGGAAGACGGTCCAAACGAATCCCAATACTTGGCAGCACATAATAGATAAAGATTAATTGCAAGAGCAAGGGTGTGCCTCGCATGATCCAGATATAAATGTTAATCAGATGATGGAGGAGCTTCCAATGGACTTGCAAGGCAAAGGCAATCAAAACACCCAAGGGAATAGAAAAAATCAAGACCAGTGCAAAAACCTGTAAAGTCATGCTTGCACCGCTCAATAAACTCGGTAATATCTCAAACAAATAAGACATACTGACACCTCCTAAAAATAATTGCTCCTATTATAGCATAAATAAACTAAATAACCAACTATTTTTGTAAAAAAATTCTTTTTCAATAGAAAAAATACAGTGTCTTGAAGCTAGAATAGGACAACACGACTTATAAAGCCTTGTTAGTCATTTGATTTGAATTTCCTAGTCTATTTGTTTATATTCCATTTCAATATATTATAATTTATAAGTGAAAAGAAAGGACAAATTTTGCCCTTTCTCGATCTTAGCTTCTATTTGTTATAGTTAACTTGACTGATAATTGGAGTTTTATCTTACGTATTTAAGATGGATTTTCCTTTTTAGTTCGTGCTAATCTCAGGGCACGATTTGGATTGAAACGATTAAATAGTTCTTCCAATTTCTTTTCATTCCAAAGGTCTGCGGCGGAAACGAAATTGCCATCCGCATCTCGGAAAGATATCGGTTTATCTCCCATACTAGTCTCCTAGTCTACAAATTCAAACTCAAATTTACCAATGCGGACCAAGTCCCCATCCTTAGCACCACGCGCACGAAGAGCTTCATCAACTCCCATACCACGAAGCTGGCGAGCAAATTTCATGACTGATTCGTCACGATCAAAGTTGGTCATATTAAAGAGTTTCATCAGTTTTTCACCAGAAAGCACCCATGTTGCATCGTCATCACGACTAATTTCAAAGGCTTTTTCTTCCTCGTCAAAGCCGTAGTATGCTTCTTCTTCCATATCTGACTCGTCATAGAGCAAAAATTCTGGTGTCTTGTCTAACAATTCAGCTGTAGCATCCAAAAGCGTAGCCAAACCTTGCTTAGTCAAACCAGAAATTGGGAAGATAACTGGTAACTCTTCAAATTCATCGTAGTTTTCAGCCAATTTTTTCTTAAATTCTTTAAGATTTTCTTGACTCTCAGGCATGTCCATTTTGTTGGCTACGATAATCTGTGGACGCTCCATGAGACGAAGATTGTATGACTCCAACTCCTTGTTAATGGCAAGATAATCCTCATAAGGATCACGGCCTTCGCTAGCTGACATATCAATGATGTGAAGGATGACACGTGTACGCTCGATGTGACGGAGGAACTGAGTTCCCAAACCAACACCTTGACTAGCACCTTCAATCAAACCTGGTAGATCGGCTACTGCAAAGGATTCACCTGATTGGGTACGAACCATACCTAGATTTGGCACAATGGTCGTAAAGTGGTAGGCACCAATTTTAGGTTTAGCTGAGGTAATAACACTTAAAAGTGTTGATTTCCCTACAGATGGGAAACCTACTAAACCGACATCTGCCAAGATTTTTAGTTCCAATTGTAACTCACGTTCCTGACCTGGTTCTCCATTTTCAGAGATTTCCGGTGCAGGATTTTTTGGTGTCGCAAAGCGGATGTTTCCACGTCCACCACGACCACCGTGGGCAACGATAAATTCTTGACCATGTTCAATCAAATCTGTCAAAACCTTGCCAGTCTCTGCATCACGAACAGTCGTACCTTGTGGTACTCGAACTCTAAGGTCTTCAGCACCACGACCATGCATCCCTTTGGTCATTCCTTTCTCACCAGAATCAGCCTTGAATTGGCGATTATAGCGGAAATCCATGAGGGTACGTAAACCTTCATCTACAACGAAGACGACATTGCCTCCACGACCACCATCACCGCCCCAAGGACCGCCATTAGGGACATATTTTTCACGGCGAAAGGCAACCATGCCATCACCACCATTACCAGCCTTGACCTTGATCTTAGCTGTATCTAAAAACATACTCATTTTTTCTTCTCACTTTAAAAAAGGGCTGGGAAATCCCAGTCACTAAATTTTCTTGAATCTATTTTATAGATTACTGAGGGCACCAATTGCAGTTGCAAAAATTCCCAATAAACTTGCTACTAGCATGATAATCACGATAAATAAGGTTATTTTCTCAAACATAGTTTTTTTACGATTTCCATTATCTCCAAATGCCATTTTTATCTCCTTCATTACATTCTATTTTCTATTATCTTAGCATGAATTGAGCTAGTTTTCAATAGTCACTTGCTACTGGCGCAATAATCCATAAAATGATATAAGCTACAACTCCTGCTCCATAACAAAAAGCAAGAACACCCCATATTACGCGAACAATAGTAGGATCCATATCAAAATAATGGGCTACCCCAGCACAAACACCAGCAATCTTTTTATCACGACCGCTTCTCATTAATTGTTTTTTCATACTGTTCCTCTTTCTATTCTTCATGGTCTTTCCAATAATCTCTTATGCTGATCAACTGTGTTTTTGAAGCCTTCAGCATGCGTCTAGAGCCTTTTACGGGTACAGCAACCACCTGTTGAGGTAGATACAAAACTGTTTTAAAAATACGCTGACTGACCGTGTCATCTTTTGCTAAATCTTTCTGGAAGTTATTTGAAATAATGGCATCCAGATAAAACTCATGCACTCGTTTCCCAAAGTTCTCAGCTGAAATCTCGTACAACTTCTCTGATAAAGTATGCTCATTCATGTCTGGTGTTGCAATCAGGGCTTCCAAAATAGCACCAGCCAAATCATGTTCTCCATAGTACAAGGTTCCAAACATTTTATCACTGATAAGATTGTCCAGATAAGGATTTCCGTGAGCAATGACAGGTGTTCCACTGGCTAAGCTTTCCAAGTATGTCAAACCTTGGGTTTCACTTGTCGATGCTGAAATAAAGAAATCTGCTGCCTTATAGTAAAGAGCGGTCTCACTAGGAGCAATCATCCCTGTAAAGACAACGGAGTCTTGAATCTCTAGTTTCTGGGCTTGCTTTTTGAGATCATCCAGATAAGGACCGTCCCCAGCTACCACCAGTTTAACCTTGTCTTCTTCTTTCAAAACTTCTGCAAAGGCTGCTAGTACTGCTTGAATATTTTTTTCATAGGAAATTCTGGAAAGGCTAAGCAACATCTTTTCATCATCTTGAATCCCTAGTTTACTACGTAGTTCTTTTAGATTTTCTTGCTTGATTTCTGGACGCTCAAACTTGGCTAATTCAATCCCAGTAGGAATGACCCGCTTTTCAACCTTGACTTTATAGTCAGATAGCAAGTCTCGGACAATCTCACTAGGGCAAATCACCCCATCCACATCATGCAAAAAACCTCTGACCAGATACTTGACCATACTAGGACGAATCAACATCCCCTTCGCAATATAATGCACGTAGTCTTCGTATTGGGTGTGATAGGTATGGATGACTGGAATCTTCAATTCACGCGCAATCCAAATTCCCAACAAGCCAAGAGAAAATTCTGTCTGAGTATGGATAATATCCAGTTGATATTGTTTAGCAATTTCAAGCGCCTTACTAAAACCTCGATAGGCAAAGCGGCGATCTTTAAAAGCAAAAAAGGGAACACTTGGAATGCGGATAATTTGCCAATCTTCATAACGATTGACATCCTTATCTGTTGTCGTAAAGATAAAAACAGCATGTCCCTGCTTTTCAAGTTCGGTTTTCAAGGTTCGAATACTGGTCGCCACACCTGAAACCTGAGGAAAATAGGTATCTGTAAATAAACCAATTCGCATAGATTACCTCACTTTTTACTTTCTCCCTAAAGCGGCTTGTTTCTCATAAAAGTCCAACCAGATTTGTAACAGATGCTCTTCTGAATACTCTCTAGAAATATTCTTAGCTTTTTCTTTCAAATCTTTTAAAGCAGCAGGATTTGCTTGATATTCCAGAATAGCCTCTTTCATCTCTTCTCTGTCTGCTGTCGCCCGATAATTCCCCTCTAAAATCACCTTATAAAGATCTAAATCACGCAACATAATAGGAGCTTCACAACTGGCAGCCTCTAAAATCGTCATCGGAAAGAGCTCATTATAACTAGGCAACAAGAAAAGGTCCGCTAGGGCATACAATTCGCGCATCCGCTCTGGTGAGACAATACCTGGAAAAATCAAATTTTTAGGGGGATTCTCCATGATTTTCTTGTAACGTTCATAACCATCTGTCATACCACCAAAAGAGAAACCACCTGCCCAGATAAAGGTAATCTGAGGCAATTCCTCAGCCAGACAGATAAAGTCATCAATCCCTTTACGTTTCTGAACTTGCCCAGCACCTACTACGATAAACTGTTTGTCACTAAGACCTAGCTCTGTACGCAGTCTCGCTACCTCTTCCTGTGGAAGAGGATGCCATTTTTCCTTGTTTACAAAGTTAGGAATATAAGTCACTTTTTCACGTGGAATACCAGCTGCCACCAAATCCTCGATAAACATAGGATTGACCACCACCAAGTGCTCCATCCGGTTGTAAAAAGAAAATACGTAGTGTTTAACAATTCCCTTTAAGAAAAATGGAATTTTCAAACTCCCCTCAAGTGTATCAGGCAAGAAGTGCACATAGCCAATTTTCCTTCCTGAGCGTTTCTTTTGGAATGTTGATAAATAATAGGGGAAATCAATTGTATGAAAGTGAGTCACATCTGCCTCTATTGGAAGATTTTCTGTAACAATCAATTGGTCCTTGGCATCACGGTGAAGAAGACGAACTAATTCACGATAAGCACCTGAAACTCCTTGTCCTGCTACTTTCTCACTTGAACTTAACATATTGATGCGTAATTTCTTTTTTTCCATAACTACTATTATATCATTTTCTTTGAATAAAATCAGCAAAAGAAAGGAGAGACTGGAGGAAAAGAGGGGGAAATTTCCTCACTTTTCCAAGGGTCTCTCACATGCTTTTATATGTTTATACTCAATGAAAATCAAAGAGCAAACTAGGAAGCTAGCCGCAGGCTGTACTTGAGTACGGCAAGGTGAAGCTGACGTGGTTTGAATTTGATTTTCGAAGAGTATTACTTAATGCCTAGGGCAATGCGTGCATAGCGACTCATTTTTTCAACTGTCCAGGCTGGATACCAAACCAATTTAACCTCAGTATCCGTTACTTCTGGTACCTCTGTCATGGCATCATAAATCTGGTCCGTCAAAAGGTCAGCTAGGGGACAACCCATAGTTGTCAAAGTCATATCAATCTCTGTTTGCCCTGTGTCGCCATCAAAACGAATCTCATAAATCAAACCAAGATTGACAATATCGATTCCCAACTCAGGGTCGATGACTTCTTCCAAGGCTGTTAAAATCCGTGTTTTGATATTTTCAATTTGCTCTTCTGTATAAGCCATATTTATCCTCACTCTTAGTCTTCAATAAAATCACGAAGCGGTTTGCTGCGACTTGGTTGGCGTAGTTTTCTCAAAGCCTTGGCTTCAATCTGACGGATACGCTCACGGGTTACGTTAAAGACTTTACCTACATCTTCAAGGGTGCGCATTTTCCCATCATCTAGTCCAAAACGTAGACGCAAGACGTTTTCTTCACGGTCTGTAAGAGTATCCAAGACCTCATCCAGCTGCTCACGCAAGACGATACGAGTTGTGTAGTCCACTGGATTTTCAATCACTTCATCTTCGATAAAGTCCCCAAGGTGGCTATCATCCTCTTCACCGATTGGTGTTTCAAGAGATACTGGTTCTTGAGCAATCTTCAAGATTTCACGAACCTTGTCAGGAGTCATATCCATACGTTCAGCGATTTGTTCTGGCGTTGGATCTTGTCCCAATTCTTGAAGGAGGTTACGCTGTTCACGAACCAATTTATTAATGGTTTCAACCATGTGGACTGGAATACGAATGGTACGAGCTTGATCCGCAATAGCACGAGTGATAGCCTGACGAATCCACCAAGTTGCATAAGTTGAGAACTTAAATCCTTTAGAATAGTCAAACTTGTCAACCGCCTTCATCAAGCCCATATTCCCTTCTTGAATCAAGTCAAGGAACTGCATACCACGGCCGACATAACGCTTGGCAATGGAAACAACCAAACGAAGGTTGGCTTCCGCAAGACGTTGTTTGGCTTCAATATCGCCAGCTTCAACAGCCAGTGCCAATTCTTTTTCCTCTTCATTGGTCAAGAGAGGAACGACCCCGATTTCTTTCAAGTACATACGAACAGGGTCATTGACCTTAGCCGAAGTTGATCCAATCAAGTCCTCATCGCTGAGTTCTGGCTCTTCTTCTACACTAAGCACACGCGCACTTGGATTTCCTTCGTTATCTGTGATTGAAATTCCTGCATCCTGGATTCGTTGCAAGAGGTCTTCAATCCCATTAGCATCCAAGGTAAAAGGAATGACTAGACTAGCATTGATTTCATCGTCTGTTGCTGTCCCTTTTTGTTTATGATTACGGATAAATTCTGCTACTTGTACGTCAAATGTTGTTACTTCTTTTTGTTTTGTTGCCATTATTACTCCATTCTTCTCTTTTGGGAAATTAAACGTTCCAATTCTTCTAGGGCTGTGTCGGTATCTCCTACATGGCTAGCTTCCTGCACCTTCTTTTTAATTCTCATATTGTCCTGATTCAAGAGAGCCTTGTTTCGAGTCGTCTCTACTTCACTGAGTTCCTGCGGCGACATCTCAGCAGGTAAATCCTGAGCTAAGACTTGGTACCAAGCTCTTTCAACTTCCTCTGTCTGGTCTGCTAAAACTTCCGGAGGAAGATTTCCATACTGGCCAAGCAAGTCATATAAGACCTGAAATTCAGGTGTGTCAAATGCAAAATCTTCTCGCAAACGGTAATCGTTCAAAACAAGAGGGGATTCCATCATTCGATAAAGTAGATGGGCTTCTGCCCTCATAATAGCCGATAACTGCTTGGTAACAGGCATGGTGATTGGCGTCGGTCTGGAAATTCCTTCCATACGATTCTGCCTTTGTGCCTGACGGCTTTCATTAACAATCTGCTCAATCTGGGCATAATCAAAGGACGCCAGACTGTCAGCTAAAATATGAATATAGCTGTTTTGAGCAGTGATGGACTTTTCTTGAACAATCAAGGGAGCTATTTTTTCAATAAACTCAATCTGTGCCTGCAGATTTTCACTATTTTCAGGTTTGTACTGATGAATGTAGAACTCAATCGGACTAATACGAGTTTTCGTTAATAGATAGGCCAAGTCTTCTGGACCATTATTTTGTAGATACTCATCCGGATCCAAGTTATCAGGCATGCTGACGATCTGCACAGGCATATCACCAATTTCGTCCAGCGCTTTCAAAGTCGCGGCCTGCCCAGCCTTATCGCCATCGTAAACAAGAACCAACTTCTTGGTTAACCTTTTCAGATGCTCAACATGCTCACGACTCAAAGCCGTTCCCATAGACGCCACAGCATTTTCGATTCCAGCCCGATAGGCTGCAATGACATCCATGAACCCTTCCATCAGGTAAATCTCACTGGCTTTACCAGAAGATTTTTTTGCCCTATCCATATGATATAATTCGTAACTTTTGTTAAAAATTACAGTCGATCGGCTATTTTTATACTTAGAAGTTTGTGAATCCGTTTTCTGCCAGATACGACCTGAGAAGGCAATGACCTTTCCCTGATCATTTGTAAGGGGAAACATAATCCGATTGTGAAAGGTGTCTACAAATTGATTGGCATCCGAGAGGTAAAATAGCCCTGAATCTAGGAAATCCTCTTCATGATACTGACCAGACAAACGTTGATAGAGATAGTTTCGTTCTGGAGGTGCTAAACCAATCCGAAAATGCTTGAGCACTTCATCTGTTAAACCACGCTGATAGAGGTAGTTTCTAGCCTCTTCCCCCATGGTCGTTGTCATGAGAATAGCATGATAAAATTTGGCTGCATCTTCATGCATATCATAAAGAGCTTGGTGAGGCGAGGCTGGCTTCTGCTCACTATAAAGCGGTTTTTCCACCTCTATCCCAACACGCTGACCTAAGATTTGGACAGCCTCCATAAAGGGAACCCCTTGGTACTCCTCGATGAACTTAAAGACATCACCTGAGCGCCCACAACCAAAACAGTGGTAAAACTGCTTGTCCTCTACAACGTTGAAAGAAGGTGTTTTTTCACCATGAAAAGGACAGAGCCCTAGATAGTTCCGTCCTGCCTTTTGTAAAGAAATCACATCTCCTATGACTTCCACAATGTTGGCATTGTTTTTGATTTCTTCAATGACTTGTTTGTCAACCATACACAATACCTCCATGTTATCATAGTTTACTTTATATAGTATACTTTATTTCAGAAAAAAAGTAAACCATTTCACTCATTTTCCCTACTTTATTCAAAGAGTTGATAATAATCAGAGATTTTCATTTTTGCTTTATCTTCTTGGTTCAAATCTTGGATAATCCGTCCTTCTTTCATGACAATCAAGCGATTGCCATATTTGAGAGCATCTTCCATATGATGAGTAATCATAAGAGCTGTCAGCTGATCTTTCTTGACAAATTCATCTGTCAACTCCATCAAGGCTACACTGGTCTTTGGATCAAGAGCTGCAGTATGCTCATCTAACAAGAGTAATTCAGGTCGCTTCAAGGTTGCCATCAAGAGACTCAAGGCTTGTCTTTGTCCACCTGATAAGAACTCAATCGGTGTATTCAAGTGTTTCTCAAGACCGTTTCCCACTTTTTCAATGGTCGCCTGAAATTCATCCTTATAGCTAGTCAAGCGTCGTGGTAACAATCCACGCTTTTCACCACGAAACTTGGCAATCAGGAGATTTTCAGCGACTGTCATACGAGGAGCTGTTCCCATCTTTGGATCTTGGAAGACTCGAGACAGATACTTGGCACGCTTCTCGGGTGAAAACTTGGTAACATCTTCACCCAAAATACGGATTGTTCCACTGGTTAAGGACAAGGTGCCTGCAATGGTGTTAAAGAGAGTTGACTTCCCAGCACCATTTCCACCTAAAATCGTGATGAAATCCTGTTCAAAAATTTCTAAGGAAACATCATTTAAGATAATCTTTTCTTCATCAAAGCCATTTTTAACGACTTTGGTTGCATTTTTTAATTCTACAATTGCTGTCATTTGCTTAATTTGGCTCCTTTCAAGATTGTTTGCTTAAATGTTGGAATCATGAGGCAGACTGCTAAAATCACGGCACTGTACAAACGAAGGTAACTTGTATTAAAGCCAAGAGCGATAACTGCCCACACTAAGAATTGATAGGCAATAGAACCTACAACGATGGTAACCAGACGTTCTGCCAAGCTCAAACTCTTGAAAATAACTTCCCCAATAATCAAACTTGCAAGCCCCACAACGATAACCCCGATTCCTCGAGATACATCGGCATACCCTTCTTGCTGGGCAATGAGAGCTCCTGCAAGGGCAATCACACCATTTGATAAGACCAATCCCATGAGCTCCATGCGTCCAGTATGAATCCCGAAACTTCTAGCCATATCAGGATTGTCACCTGTAGCAATATAGGCTTGTCCTAGTTTGGTATCCAAGAAAAAGAGCATGAGAGCAATAACAAGACTGACAAAGATGAGACCTGTCAAGAGTTGATTCAAATCTGAATCAAAAGGTAAGACATCCTGAATTTGCTTAGTTCCAAGCAAGCCTAAATTTGCACGTCCCATAATCAAAAGCATGATTGAGTGACAAGAAGTCATCACCAAAATCCCTGAGAGCAAGGTTGGGATTTTTCCTTTTGTATAAAGAAGTCCTGCTGCCATTCCAGCCAAACAACCGGCTCCAACAGCAACAAGTGTCGCTAGAAATGGGTTCACGCCTTTGGTTATCAGAGTGACAGCAACAGCTCCCCCAAGAGGGAAGGAACCTTCTGTCGTCATATCTGGAAAGTTTAAAATCCTAAATGTCATAAAGATTCCCAGACCTAAAATAGCCCAGACAAATCCTTGAGAAATAATAGATAATATCATCTGTTTCTTAACCTTTTCTATATGATTTCTATTGTAAAAAATTGGAGGAGATGTCCCCAACTCCTCCATTACAGATTATTCAATCACTTGTCCTGCTTCTTTTAGAACAGATTCAGGAATCGTAATACCTAGCTCTTGTGCCAATTTTTTGTTAATTACTGACTTACCAGTTGAAAATACATTGACTGGAGTATCAGCTGGTTTTGCACCTTTCAAGACTTGCGCAATCATTTTACCTGTTGCCACACCAAGGTCATGTTGGTCAACTACAACTGATGCCAAACCACCAGCTTCTACCATGGCAGTTGCGCTTGGGTAGATTGGTTTTTTAGCTGATTGGTTGCTTGATACAACTGTTGAAAATGCAGATGCAATGGTGTTGTCGATTGGAACCCAGATAGCATCAACCTTGCTAGTCATAACATTGACTGTTGAAGCAATTTCATTTGTTGAAGGAACAGCAAATGTTTCGACTGTCAAACCTGCTTTTTCAGCATAAGCTTTAAATTCTTCTACCTGTGTTTTTGAATTATCTTCACTGCTTGAGTAAAGAGCACCGATTGTTTTCACATTTGGTGTCAGAGCCTTGATGAGTTCAACTTGTTGTTGAGCTGGGTTGTGGTCAGATACCCCTGTAATGTTGCCACCTGGTTTTTTCAAATCTTTAACCAAGTTAGCACCGATTGGGTCTGTAATAGCAGCCATGATAACAGGTAGATCTTTTGTTGCACTAGCCAAACCTTGAGCAGCTGGTGTTGCGATACCAACAACCAAGTCATTACCATTCGCAACCAACTGTTTACTCATTGTCGCAACCTTACTTTGGTCGCCTTCTGAGTTCATAAAGTCAATCTTCAACTGATCATCTTTATAACCTTCTTCTGCAAGTCCATCTTGTATCCCTTTATAAATCAAGTCAAGAGATGGATGGCTCACAAACTGAAGGACACCAACTTTGGCAACTTTCTTTTCATTCTTAGCTTCTGGTTTATTCATTGAAGAGTAAATCAAGCTTCCTGCTACTAAAACTGCTAATGCAGCGATAATTCCAATTAAACGTTTATTTTTCATTCTATTTCTCCTTTTTAATTCCTTTAAAATACTTCTCTTACCTGAACAAGCGACGCCATCGTTTTCTTTCCATACTAACCTCCATCAAAAAAGTCCTCACACAAAAAACTTGTGTGAGGACGTCGATGCGCGGTACCACCTCAATTATAGGGAATTTCCCTATCGCTCTGTCTCGCAATAACGAGATGCACTGTAAGGTGTGCTCACCGAATTTTTATGATTTCAAATTCTAAATAACATTCAGCCCAATTTTCATCATCGCCACTTATCTGTTTTCAGCTACCACAGACTCTCTAAAAAGTTTGAATGATTACTTTTCTGAATGGTTAAATTATATCATTTTTCAACTACTTGTCAAGACTCTTTGATAATTTTTTTGAAATATTCAAAAACTTCCCCTATAGAAAAGAGGAAGTTTGAAAGGTATCAGCCAGAATTACGCAATCCTGTCGCAATTCCGTTGATGGTTGTATGGATTAATTTTTCTTGATCACTTGATAATTCTCCTCGACGTTGACGTTTAATCAACTCCAACTGGATATAGTTGAGGATATTAAAGTAAGGCATACGGTAATCCAAACTTGCTTTTAGATATGGATTTTCCGCCAAGAGTTCATCGTAGCCTTCGATAGCCAAGATGACTTCCTTGGTAACTTGCCATTCATTTAGAATAGTCTCATAGATTGCTTTTACTTGATCATCTTCACAAAGTTTGGCATATTCAAAAGCAATGTTCATATTTGATTTTGACAAGACCATGTCAACATTTGAAAGAAGTGACTGGAAGAAAGGCCAATTTTGGTACATATCTCGTAGAATAGCGATATTTTCTGGATTTTTATCAATAAATTCCTTGAAGCTTGATCCAACCCCATACCATCCAGGGAACATGACACGGCTTTGTGACCATGAGAATACCCAAGGAATGGCACGCAAACCACCGATTTCAGTAATGGTCTTACGAGCGGCTGGGCGAGAACCGATATTAAAGCTGGAAATAGCCTTGATTGGACTTGACTCAAAGAAATAATCATAGAAATGGTCATTACCAAAGACTAAATCACGGTAGATATCGTAACTACGGTCCACTACTTGGTCCATAATGGCTTCATAACGATTTGATGTATTGGTATCGCTCTTCTTCTGCGTAATCATACGGTTAATGGCTGCAGATACTAGCATTTCAAGATTATAGTAGGCCGCATCTTTGTTACCGTATTTATTGCCAATTACTTCACCCTGCTCCGTCAAACGGATACGATCCTTGATTGACTTGAGCGGTTGGGAGGTGATGGCTTCATAAGTTGGTCCACCACCACGACCGACAGTACCACCACGGCCATGGAAGAAGGTAACCTTAACACCAAATTCATCTCCAATAGCAGTCAATTGTTGTTGAGCCTTGTAGAGGGTCCAACATGATGATAGGTAGCCACCATCTTTATTACTATCAGAGTAGCCAAGCATGATTTCTTGGTAGTTATTGCGCGAAGCAATCCATTTCTTAGCAAGAGGAAGAGAAAGATATTCTCTCATGGTTTCTTCTGAGTGATCCAAGTCCTCAATTGTTTCAAAGAGAGGAACGATTTGGACACGGGCTCTTTCTTTATCAACTAGTCCTACTTCTTTTAGCAAGATAGCCAATTCCAGCATGTCTGATACGCTAGTTGCATGTGAAATAATGGTTTGACGAATAACATCATCACCCAACTTATCTTTCAACTTACGAGCAGCTTTAAAGATGGCCAATTCTTTTTCAAGTAACTCTGATTTTTCAACATGAGTGGCAGAAAGAATACGTGGATCTTCTTCTAATTCTTTCAAAAGAAGCTGGCATTTTTCTTCTTCACTTAGTTCGCTATAACGCGAATGAATTCCTGCTGATTTCAAAAGTTCAGCTACACAGGCTTCATGAACACTAGAATCTTGACGCATGTCAATAGATGCCAAATAGAAACCAAAAATTTCAACTGCCTGAATTAACTCAACAAAATCACCAGAAATCAGTGCTTCACCCTTGTTTTCCAAGAGGGAATCACGGATGGTAATTAAATCCTTATAAAAATCATTGGCTGTTTCATATCGAGCCCCAACTTCCTTATCTTCAATGAGATAGATTTTTGTAGCTTGGATTTTTGATTGAATATCAAACAAGGCACGACGATAAAGCTCTTTTTCACGGTAAATAGAATTATCCTTGGATTGACGAGCCATTTCTCTGACTTGCTTGCTCACATTGACAATACTGGTTGAGAGGGAGAATTCACGATAAAGTTGGTAAATCTTTTCATCATAGTAGTTCATGATGACTTCACACTGGGTCATGGCAGATTGTTTCAAGGTATCTGCTGTAACAAAGGGATTCCCATCACGGTCCCCACCAATCCACATTCCCATGGTAATCGGTTTAGGATGTTTCAACTCTAAGCCATGTTTTTTAGCCAGACGCTTGTACTCAGCAGTCAAATGAGGAACAGCTTTCAGGAATGAACTATTGTAGTATTCCATAACATTCGTGATTTCATTGGTAACTTTCAATTTCTTTTCACGAATCATATCTGTCTGCATGATAATCTCAATGTAACGACGGAGATCATTATGCCATTTTTCCTTATTAATCAAGCCTAATTTCACATCACGGTACTTACGCAAGAGGGTATGGATATGATTTGTCAAATCCAGCATACTCTTACGTTGTACTTGTGTTGGATGGGCAGTCAAAACAGGGACAACATTCAAATGTTCTAGAATTTCAACCGCATTTTCTTTTTCTGCAACCATTTTGATAGTTGCTGACAATTTACCAAGATAATCTTGATCGATATTATTTTGGTGGTTGATTTCATAAGCCAAATCCACGTCTTCTGAAATATTAATCAAGAGGGGCAAGATAGAGAAATAGCGTGAAATATAAGCCATTTCATCATTTGTCAGGCTAGTAACCAATTGGTTCAAGCCTTGATAATCTTCTTGAGTTGACAATTCTTTCAACTGCATGATTTTTTCAAAAGTCTCTGGGGCAAGCATGTTTTTAGTGATATCTTCTAACAATTCTGTTAAAATCAATACTTCTTCTTGCACGACAGCTTTATTACTATAGTTTTCTAATTTTTGAAGAGACATAGGTAATCCTTTCCACTATCAGCTCTACATATAGTTTGAGGAGTGAGCTTCTAACTCCTCATACAATTGAGCACGCTTTTCACTTGCATCAATATTTAAGACAAAGGCGATGGCTACAGACAAGACCAGAAGACTATTCCCTCCTTGCGATAAGAAAGGAAAGGTTACTCCTGTCGAAGGAATAATACCAGAAATTCCACCGATATTGACAAACACCTGGATCAACATCATCCCCCCAACCCCAATCGCCATCATGGAATTAAAGGGATTCTTAGCACGAATTCCGACTAGGATAATTCGCAAAATAAGAAAAAAAACAAGTGCTAAAATCAAGCCGGCCCCTACAAATCCAAATTCTTCGATGACAATTGAAAATACAAAATCTGTATGGGCCTCTGGTAAATAGCCACGTTTTTCAATTGAATTTCCTAAGCCTAGACCAAACCAACCACCATTTACCATAGCAAAGTAGGAATTTGCAAGTTGGTGACCAGCTCCTGCCAAATCAGCAAAGGGATTAAAGTAGGCACTGAAACGCTTGGCCACGTAACCAAATACTGGAACTTTTGAAAACTTATCAACCCCAATTACAGAAATAGCTGATAGAGATAGGGCTGAAACTCCAAACAATACACCGATAAAGACTATAAACCAACGATGAGCAATCCCACTAACTGTATACATAATCAAGGCGACCAGCGCTAGGATTGTAGCATTCCCCAAATCTGGGAAAATAGCCAAACTTCCTATCATTACCAAGAGGACAAAACGCCAATCATTAAAAGCTCGAGGAATCCATTGATTTTGAGTTAAAACTTGAAAATCGTAAATACCAATTTCATCCTGTTGTTTTGAAAAACGTTGGGCCAAGTACCAGACGATGATAATCTTCAAATACTCAGCTGGCTGAATGGTCAAAGGTCCTACTGAAATCCAACCATAGGCTCCATTGACTGGCGTACCAATTAAGCGAGCCAGAGCTAAGAGAATCAACTCAACAAACATAACAATAAATAAAAGTCGTTCTTTTCTTAAAAAATTCAGTTTCAGCTTATATATCAAGGCAATTAATATTAAACTAAATATCCAAAACATTCCCTGACTTCGAACCAATTGGAGGGCACTTTTACCTTCTTCGATAAGAATGGCACTGGTTGTAGAATAGACTACAATCAAACCCAAAATAGATAAAAGTAAGTAAGGAACTAGAATAGAATAGTTTAACAGGTGCCTCTTACTAATCTTCATAGTATCACCAATCTAATGAGAACAAAAGAAATTATTCCCAAATTTCGTTTATTTTCTAGTTTTGATTGCTATTATACCATTTTTTCCGAAAGAAAAAAACTCTTACCCTTAAGATAGAAGATTTTCTCATAAGAAAAAGAGCACTTGGCTCTTTTCTGTTTTATTCTTTTGAAGAACTGCTTGAGCTTGAATCTCCACCACCGATGTATTGAGTGAAGATATTTTGGAAGGCTTGATCTTTAACCTTGATATTGGCTGCTTGCAATTCTTTTCCGATAATACTTTGAACAAATGATGCGTCGTTTTGTTTTTGAGTTAAGATAACAGTTTTTAATTTTTCTTTGTAATCGTCAATATTAGATGATTTTTCCGTTTTCTTAGTGAGTTTTACAATATAATATTGACTGCTGTAGGCTTGTGTGCCAGTAGCTGTAATGACATCAGAAATTCCGTTAACATCCAAGGCAAAAGCTGCTTTCTTAACTTGATCTGGTACTTCTGTTGAAGCTGAATCAAAGGTGATTTCTCCACCGTTCGCTTTCGTTTTCTCATCTGTTGAGTTATCTTTAGCTAGTTGAGCGAAATCTGCGCCACTTGCCTTAGCTTTTTCAAGAATTTCTTTGGCCTTGTCTTCATTGTCCAAACGGATAATTTGAGCCGTTACATCTGGAGTGTACTCGTCAAAGGCCTTCTTATAAGCATCATCTGTCAATTCAGCTTCTGCTGCTTTCTTAACTGCCAACTCAACCAATTTACTTGTACGAATTTGAGCTTTACGTGTTTCAAGAGTCATTCCTGCTTGTGACAAGACACGTTGGTAGTTTTCACCATATTGTTTCTCTTCTTCGGCAATAGTGCCGTTGACTTCTTTGTCATCTACTTCTGAACCGTATTGTTTCTCAAATACTTTTTGGATAGTCAAGTTCAACAACACTTGTTGAGCTGAAGGATTGCTTTTCACTTGCTCATAAAATTGATGTTCTGTGATGACATCCCCTTTCATGCTGATAAGATCTGCTCCTTCTGAACCTTTCGAACAAGCTGCTAATGTTGCTACTGATAATAATGTAATGGCACCTGCCAATAGTTTTTTCTTCATGTCTACTCCTTTGAGATAAGTGTTACCCTATCTATTTTACTATATTTTCTTAAATTTTTCTGAAAATCATTCGCTGTCAGGCAATTGAACATCTGCTACATTTTTACGAAGCATGAGAATACCGTCCCCCAGAGGTACTAATGTTGCGGTGAGTCCTAGATTGTCTAAGGTTGCATCAAATAGTCTTTGAAGTCCTCTGTAAATAGTTCGCTGACCACGACGGACTTCCATAATATCCTTGGCAACATCACCACCTTGGAAAATATCATCCAAGACAACCACACCACCAACTTCCAAATGCTTGAGGATTTCTGGCAGAAATACGATGTATTTAGACTTGGCAGAATCCATAAAGACGAAATCATAGGACTCTGTCAAGGTAGATAAGACATCTACCGCATCTCCTTCTAGGAGTGTAATTTGCTTGCGACTGTCAAACTGGACAAAATTTTCCTTGGCAAAACCAATCATTTCTGGATTGCGGTCAATGGTTGTAATCTTGGCATTTGGCGCATGTTCTGCCATCAAGAGGGCTGAAAACCCGATGGCCGTCCCAATTTCCAGAATGTTTTTAGGTTGCATGGTTTCCATGAGAAAACGGAAATAAGCAACCGTTTCATGGGGAATAATGGGAATATTTTCCTTACGGGCAAAATCTTCCAATTCTTTCAAGGAACCTGTGACTTGCTTTTGACGCTGGCGCATCAAGTCCACAATTTCTTCCTTGACAACAGGACGACGCATGTTATGGTTGGCATTCTTACTATATGATTCAACCATCTTATGCCAATCCCAATTTTTCAACAAGGGCTTCAAACTCATTTAAACGACGTTCAAAGACTGCAAAGGCATCGTTGAGGTAGTCTTCCTTCTCCATATCAACACCAGCTTTTCTCATGACATTAAGTGGATAGTCAGATTTACCTGCCTTGAGGTAGTCGATATAGCGGTCACGGTCTTCTTGACTACCATGAACAATCTTTTCAGCCAAGGCTGAGGCCGCTGCAAAGCCTGTTGAATATTGATATACATAGTAATTATAGTAGAAGTGTGGAATGCGAGCCCACTCGTATTGGATTTCAGGATTGTCTTCCTTGCTCAAACCATAATACTCCTGGTTCAAGTCTGCGTAGAGTTTATTTAGGAAATCGCTTGTCAAGACTTCTCCATTTTGGTCCGCTTGGTGAATAGCGTGTTCAAACTCAGCAAATTGAGTTTGGCGGAAAACTGTTCCACGGAAACCGTCTAGGAAGTTATTAAGAATAGCAAAGCGCGTTGCGTCATCTTCCACTTCTTCCAATAATTTCTCCGTCAAGATATTTTCATTGGTAGTTGAGGCAATCTCAGCCAAGAAGATAGAATAATCTCCGTAAACATAAGGCTGCGTTTCACGAGTATAGCTAGAATGCATACTGTGGCCTGTCTCATGGACAAGGGTAAAGAGATTGTCTAGATTGTCCTGCCAGTTAAGGAGCATAAAGGCATTGGTATCGTAAGAACCGCCAGAGTAGGCACCTGAACGCTTGCCTTGATTTTCGTAAACATCAATCCAACGCTCGCTGAAGGCACGTTTAACACGGCTCAAGTAATCTTCACCCAAGACTGCCAAGGCCTCTTCTGCCTTTTTCAAGGCTTCTTGGTAGGTAAAACTGTATTCAACTGAAGATAGTGGTGTGTAGACATCGTACATCTTGAGGTCTGAAATCCCCAAGATTTTTGAACGAAGCTCAAGATAACGATGCAAGAGTGGCAAACGCTTGCGAACTGCTGCTACCAAATTGTCATAAACAATCTCTGGAACAAAATTGGCCGCTAGGGCTGCATGACGCGCACTCTTGTAGTTGCGAACTTTGGCACGGTAGTTTTGAACCTTAACATTGGTTTGCAAGGTTTTGGCATAGGTATGTTGGAATTGTTCATAAGTCACATAAAGAGCTTGATAAGCACCACGACGCACCTCACGGTTTTTAGACTCCATCAAACGCATATAAACGCCATGTGATAATTGTACTTCGTTACCATCTTCATCTTTAACAAATGGAAAGACGATATCTGCATTATCTAAAATAGCAAATGTTTCACTTGCCGAACCAAAGATTTCTCCAGCTCCAGCCAATAGCTCTTCTTCTCGTTGTGAAAGAACGTGTTCCTTGCCTTGCAAAAGCTTGTCAAAATAGTGTTGATAAACCTGCAATTTTGGTTGAGCCTCTAAAAAGTCAGCATACTGCTTTTCACTAATTTCCATAAATTCAGGCTCATAGAATGAAAAGGCTTGGTCCAGCTGGCTATAGAGAGTCATGGCCTTGGCATAGTACTCTTGATACTTGGCTTCACGAGTGTCCTGGTCATTTTTCATATGAGCATAAACGTAAAGCTTCTCCATCTGGCGCTCCATATCAAGAGAAAATTCAGTAATTTCGAGTAGGCTATCCGCACTATCCAAGAGATGGCCTTCATACTGGGCTACTGTCTCCAATTTTTCTGTTAACTCTTTTAAGGCTTCTTCCCAAGCCTGGTCAGTTGGGTAAATCGTTGATAGATCCCATGTATCTTTTTCATTTATTTCATGTCTTTGTAATATCATTAGATTCCTCCATCCTTTCTATTCTACCATATTTTTTAAGAAATATTGCTGATAAAAGGCTGGTGGATAGAGCTTTTGCCAATCATTTTGAGGATTTTGTTGATAATAGGTTTGAAAATACTGATAATAGCGAGTCAAATCTTGATCAATTTGGCAAAAATTACCTACTAGTGGTCTTATTTGTGGATACAATTCTTTTAGTCCATAAGTTAGGAGATTTTCTCCCTTTTGATAGGCTTCTGCTTGTTCTTTCATCCAAAAGGGATTTTGATAGTACAGTTGTTGTCGGATATAGCGACAGATGTCCTTGTCCTGAGAAACTGTAAAATGAGATATTTTTTGTTTCTTATAGGGAAAACGTAATATCTCCAGTAGACTACCGTGAGCATAGGGAAATTCCTTGATTTGATAATAGAGTCTGCCTCTGAGATCCTGGTGGATGAGATATTTAAGCCTTAAAACCTGTTTTTCCTTGTCTACTTCCCAAACATAAAATCCCATGTTTTGACTGAAATAGAGAAACCCTTGTTGCAGACGAGTCAACCGCTCCTTGAGCCAAAGTTTTTCTCCTAGCAACCACAGTACTTGGTAACCCTGACTACGATAGCCCTCACTACGCTCTTTAAGAATTTTTTGAGGCAAGGGACTACACTGAACTTCTAGAGCTAGATTGCCATTTACAAATACATCCGCAATCTGTTTAAGCTCTGGAAGCGGGTATTCTAATTGCACCTCTGCCTCTTTTTTCAACCAGTGATAAAGGGATTCTTTATTTGCCAGGTGTTCTGGACTTTCATTTTCAGAGGAAAAATCACAGTCTTTTAGGGATTTATGGGCAAAATGGGTCCGGACACTTGGTCCTTGACGCAAACGGAGCTGGCCTTCACAAGCTGGGCAAGTGTAGGCTTGCTTCTCAAGCTTATCCTCTAACACATTTACCAATTCTCCCCTAGTATCTCTCGCAACAAACATGATTTCCCTCCTTTTCTATATTATTCGTAAAAAAAGAAAAAAGATCAGGAAATTTCCTAATCTTCATGTGTGTTTACTTGATTTTCTTAGCTAGCATGGTCGCAAAGCGTAGTTGTATACGATTGCCATTCTCATCACGACGATGCAAATGGCCTGGATTTTCATTGTACTTGACCAATTCCCAGTCCTTGTAATAGTCTGCCAATTCTCCTTCTTTAAAGGTGAATGGGAAGTTCACAGAGCAAGGATAATCCTTCGTGTCCATGGCACAAACGATAAGATTATAACCACCGACCGCGGTTTGCTCCTGCATGTTTCGGATAATAGCTGGAATACGATCCGCTTGTAGAAACATGAGAACAACTGTTGAAACGATAAAATCATATTCTTGTCCAATGCTGGCTGAATTGATATCGTAGAGACCAACAGGCATATCCAGGTCTTCCTGCTCCACAATGCTTTGCAAGATTTCAAGGGCCAATTCATTTTGATCTACAGCTGTCACATCAAATCCTTGCTGGGCCAAAAAGAGGGAATTACGGCCCTGACCACAACCCAAATCCAAGGCTTTACCCGGTTTCACTGTTTGCATAGCTTCCAGAACTTCTGAATGAACAGGATTGGTATTGTATTTCTTAGGGAAATAGTCCTCAGGTTTACAATAAAATTCCAAGTACCATTCTACATCGTCTGTGGCAGCCTCCACTCGGTGCCAGGCTTGCGGTTGCGCCATTGGATTGTCTGCTCCTGCTTCAAAGAGATGCTCAGCTAGAACCTCACCATCTTCAGTCAATTCAATAAACTTGAGGGCTCCTTTTACAACTGTAATCTTGCCCCAAGTTCCAACCTTGGTATTGTGTTTCTGCTGAACAGCCTCTGGCATAGTTTCTTTAGTCCACAAAGGCATACGTTTATAGGCAACTAGTTTTTCCATTTTCATTTCCTCTTTTTATCGCTGATTAACAGCTTTCATAACACGCGCGATGTCGCGGTTTTGCTCACGACGTTTGATAGACTCCCGTTTGTCGTAGTCATGCTTCCCTTTAGCTAAACCTAAAAGGAGCTTGGCATAACCATCTTTGATATAGACTTTAAGAGGAACCAGTGTCATTCCTGTCCCTTTAGTTTCCTGTTCCAACTTTTGGATTTGCTTCTTATGGAGTAGGAGTTTGCGGCGACGTTCTGGTTCCTGGTTCCAGATATTACCCTCTTCGTAAGGAGCGATATGAACATTGCTCAGCCAGACTTCCCCATTTTTCACTTGGGCAAAGCCATCCTTGAGATTGATTCGAGCTGCTCGCACACTCTTGATTTCAGTTCCAGTCAGGACCATTCCTGCCTCTAGCGTATCTACGATTGTATAGTCGTGGCGCGCTTTTTTATTTTGTGCGACGACCTTTCCCTCGCCCTTTGCCATGCTTGGCTCCTTTCTTAGCTACTTCCTTATAAAAAGGTTTCTTTCCTTTTTTCTTCTTTTCTTTTTGTGAATGCTTGAGCTTATCATTTGAGCGTCCTGATTTTCTCTTATCTTCCTTCTTATCTGGACGACGATTTGAACCACGCCCTCTGTCTTTGCGACCAGCTTGTTTCAAGCCTTTTTCAATCACATCAAACTCACTTGGGATGTAAGAGAAGTCAATTTCACCTGTCATCTTATCGGCTCTTTCAACCCGAATACGAATCTGTTGACCTACACGGAAGGTTGTACCCGATTTCTCCCCACGCAGGGTCAAATCACGCTCATTGAAATGATAAAATTCAGGTAAATTAGTGATGTGAATCAAGCCCTCAACTGTATTCGGCAATTCAACAAAGAGACCGAATTTAACAATGCTAGACACAACCGCATCGTACTCTTCGCCCACGTATTCTTCCATATACTCAGCCTTTTTCATGGCTTCGACTTCACGCTCAGCTTCTATAGCACGACGTTCACGGTTGGAAGACTGGGTCGCAATCTCTGGAATCACTTGCTCAAAATGCTCTGCTATTTCCTTAGAACGACCGTAGTCCCGAATCATACGGTGAACAAGAAGATCTGGATAACGACGAATCGGACTGGTAAAGTGAGTATAATAGTCAGCAGCTAGTCCATAGTGACCGTGATTGTGCTCCGAATAGCGGGCCTGCTGCATAGAGCGAAGAAGCATCATGGACAATACATCCGCATAAGGTTCTCCCTCAACAGTACGCATGATGTCTTGAAGCGCCTCCTGGCTAATCTCACTGGCAGTTCCATAAATGCACAATCCAAAGCTCGAAGCATAATCAATAAACTTCTGAACCTTTTCAGCCTTAGGCTCCTCATGGATACGATAAATGAAAGGCAAATCCAGCTTGCTGAAATGCTCGGCAACTGTTTCGTTGGCCATCAGCATAAAGGACTCAATCATGCGCTCGGCAACACCACGCTGACGAAGAACGATATCAACAGGCTTACCCTGTTTATCCACTAAAATCTTCGCTTCGTTGGTATCGAAATTGAGTGCTCCACGTTTCACACGCATGTTTTCTAGAGTTTCATGAAGCTTGGCCATAAGTTCGATACTAGGAACAATTTTCTGATATTCTTGTCGCTTTTCCTCGTCGCTCGCTAAGATATCATTGACATCACTATAGGTCATCCGATAGCTTGTCTTGATAACCGTTTGTGTGATTGTGTAGTTGACTACACGACCATGTTTATCAATCTCCATAATGGCAGACTGGGTCAGACGGTCAACTTGAGGATTGAGAGAGCAAATGCCGTTTGACAGTCGTTCTGGAAGCATTGGCACCACGCGGTCTGTCACGTAAACAGAAGTCGCACGATTAAGGGCTTCCTTGTCAAGGGCAGAACCCTCGGTCACATAATAGGAAACATCTGCGATGTGAACCCCAAGCTCCAGATTTCCATTTTTCAAGGCCTTGATATGCACCGCATCGTCCAAGTCTTTGGCGTCAGCACCGTCAATGGTAAAGGTAATCTCATCTCTTAGATCCAGACGGCCTTCCATATCCTTTTGAGACGGAACATCAGGCACACTTTCTGCTTCCTTCACAACAGCCTCTGGAAATTCTGAGACAATGTCCATAGACTCCAAAACCTCAAGAACATCAATTCCGACATCCGTTGAATGCCCCACCACATCGAGGACACTAGCGACAAAGAAATCATGTTTCTTGCTTGGGTATTTATCGATAAAGACCTTGAGAACTTCTGTTCCCTCCAGTTTAAGGGCTGGTTTCTTTACATAAATCGGTTGGCTGATTTTCTGATTTTTCGAACGGATGTAGCCAGCATACTTAGGCTTTTCCTGATCTAGAACGATTTGACCGACAACAGTTGTCAAACTGTGTTCTAGGATATCGATAATTTTGGCTTCCGCCGCTGTTCCCTTGTTACGATCAGCGACTTTCTTAATCACTACCTCGACGGTATCACCATCAATAGCATAGTTGACATCATTTTTTCCTACAAAAAGGTCGTCCTCCTCACCTTCCAGACTGACAAAGCCAAAGCCATTTTTATGGGCATGAAAAATCCCCTTGAGGGTAATCTCATGTTTTTTCTTGGCTTCCAAGGTCAGACTGCCATCTTCTTCAAAGCGAATCTGGTGCTTTCTTTCCATTAAGGACAAGGTTTTAATCAACTCACGAAAATCCTTGGAACCGTCTTTTCCCAAATCCTGAGCCAAGTCATTGACAGTTACCTTTCCCTTGTCTTGTAAATATTCTTTTATTCTATCTTTCATATTTTCTTTCTAGATTTTTAATTTTCTCTTACTGTAAAACCTTCTCAAACATCCTTTAAAAATAAAAAGAGGCAAAGACCTAGTCCTGCCCATTATTTTCTTATCTACTTGATAATACCGTCAATGCTAAGGCAATGGCTAGCCAGAAAAAGACTAAAATCCCTGTCAAACGCTGCATTACAGCTTCAAAACCGCGTGCTTTACTGCGTTCAAACAAATCACCTGAGCTGGCATCAAATACATTGCTGGATTGGTTTTTGGTTGGTTGCATGAAAATCGCAATCACAATCACAACAGATAATACTAATAAAATGGTTAATAATAGGTTATACATATCAAACTCCTTAAAATCCCTATTATTTTACCATAAAATCTACTTAGATTCAAGATGTAGGGTTACTTTTCTTTCCTTGGGACAATACTTTAAAACCTCAATCTTGTCTGGATGGGTTTTTGAATTTTTACTGGTTAGGTAATTGATACTGCCACAAGAGGAGCATTTGAGATTAATTTTTACTCGCACTAGATTTCCTTTACTTTTAATAATGTTCGAAATTGAAGAAGGTTAAAGAGACAACTAAAGGCAACACAAAGGCTTGTCGCATAAAAGACTGCATGGTAGCCAAATTGACCTGCTACTGCAGAACCTGCCATGGGACCAACGACACCGCCCAGATAAAAGAATACCTGATTAAAGGCAAAGACCCTCGAAATACCAGCTTTGGGCGTCATCTTGCTGAGAAGGGCATTAACTCCGGGAATCAAGGCACCGGTTCCCAATCCAAAGAGGAAACGATAGAGGCCTAGTTGAAGGGGGCTAGAAGCATTGGCACAGAGAAGATAGATGATGACTGAATAAAACTGGGCTACAACCAAGAGACGATGATTGCCCACCTTGTCACCTAGCTTGCCCATGACTCCTGCACTCATCATGCTGGAAAAGCCCATACTGGACACAATCAAACCAGATACAAAGAGAAGATTCTCTGTCTGGCCTAAGTCGCGCACATACAGAGCTAAGATAGGGCCGATTGATTGGGCTGAAAATTGGATGACAAAACTAGTCAGAAAGAGGTTGACCAAGAGATAGGGGTATTTAACTGATGTAAACAATTCCTTTGTTGGAATGGCCTTTTCCTTGGCTACTGGTTGAAAATCTTCCTTGATAAAGCAAATAGTCAAAATAGCAGCTAAAAATAGAAAACAACCAACCAGTAAAAAGACAGTACGAATGCCAAATAATTCTGCGATAAAGCCACCAATAAAGGGACCCGTTAGAGTACCTGCAACTACGCCTGTAGACAAAGTTCCGAGAGCAGAGCCTGATTTCTCCTTGGGAACCTGACTGGCTATCAGGGCTGTTGCATTGGGAACAAATCCTGCAAATACACCGTTTAATAAACGAAGAAAGATTAACCAATAAATATTTGGCACAAAAGCCAAGCCTCCCATAGTAATGGTCATGGCCATCCCAGCCCGAATCATCATGGGTTTTCGACCGTATTTGTCAGCAAGGATGCCCCAGATAGGAGAGAAAAGTGCCGCAGAAATGGCAGAGACAGAAATAGCTAAACCTGCATAAAAAGCAGCTTGATCACTCCCCACACCTAAATTTTCCACAAAGATGGGCATAAAGGGCACAACCAAGGAAATACTGGCTCCTGTCAGAAAATTACCAAACCAGGCAATGCGCAGATTATCCTTCCAGTTAATCTCTGTCATCTTGCTTACCTCCCTCAAGCAGGGAGAACACCTGAGTAAGAAGCTGGTCCTGATTTCCATTGTTGTTTAAAACATGGCTGGCCAAATCTTTCTTTTTCTCTAAAGGC
The DNA here is from genome assembly GCF_946190375.1 of Streptococcus mitis. Taxonomy (GTDB): domain Bacteria; phylum Bacillota; class Bacilli; order Lactobacillales; family Streptococcaceae; genus Streptococcus; species Streptococcus mitis_CJ. The sequence continues at coordinate 27,651 of NZ_CAMIAF010000004.1, forward strand.
CACTGGGCTGCCAGACGAAACTCAGCTTCATCTTTGGACAAGTGGTCCCTTTTCATTAAGCGTTCTACTTGGACATCTCGGTCCACATAGACCAACCAAGTCTCATCAAACCAAGAGACGTAGTCCTGCTCAAAAAGTAGGGGAATATCCATGAAGAAAATCTCTTCTGTCTGAGCCAATTGGTCTCTTAACGTAGCTAGTTCCTCACGGATAATCTCTCCTTGAATTCGCTTAGACCATTCTCGTTCTTCAGGATTTGAAAAGATGAGACTAGCTAGGAGAGGGCGATTGAGTTCTTCGTTTGCAAGGATGATTTCTTGCCCAAAGTGCTGGACTATAGCCTTAAACAGACGACCACCAGGTTTCTGTAGTTGGTGGACGACTGCGTCGGCATCCACTACTCGAAAGCCTTGCTTTCTTAGAAAATTTGTCACAGTTGACTTACCAGAGGCAATTCCCCCAGTGATTCCAATGATTTTTCCCATCAACCCCTCCTTTGGCACTGAGGACAAAAGTGAGTTCCTCGTCCGCCTAGTTGGATTTTCTCAATGATGGTACCACAGCGTACACATTCTTGACCAGCCTTATCATAGACCTGATGAAAATCCTGCATGGTTCCATCTTCCCCAAAAGCGTTGGTATAGGTCCGAATGGTGGAACCACCTTTTTCAACAGCCTGTCCCAAAACAGCAATGGTCTGGTCATGAATGGCAGTCGCTTCTTCTGCTGTCAAAGTCTGGGAAGGTCTAGCTGGATGAACCTGAGCTCGCCAGAGAACCTCATCCACATAGATATTGCCAAGTCCAGCTACCAAAGTCTGGTCTAGGAGATGAGATTTGATAGGCTTTTTGGACTTGGCTAGGGCAGCTTGAAAGACCTGCAAATCAAAGTCTTGTTCGCTTGGTTCAGGCCCTAGTTTTTTAGAAATAAAGTAGGCGTCTAAAAGGTTAGGCGCCAAGAGTTCCATAGTACCAAACTTGCGAACATCCTCATAAACAAGGGTTCCACCGTCCTCAAACTGAAAGAAAACATGGGCGTGTTTTCGTTCAGGAACCTGGTACGGATAATAAAAATACTTGCCCTCCATCCGCAGATGGGAAATCAAGACCTTGTCTGTCAGGTAGAAAAGCAAATATTTGCCCCGACGTCCCATTGAATCGATAATCTGACTAGGCAATTCCCTTTGAAACTCTTCCAAATCCGTCTTAATCATCTTGGGATAACGAATTTCTACACTCGAAATCTTCTTTCCCAAAATCAATTTTTCTAGGCCACGACGAACAGTTTCAACCTCAGGTAATTCAGGCATAAATCCTCCTTCTGTAAAAACAAGAAGCAGGCATGAGCCCACCTCTACTTAGTATTCTTTTTCATTATAGCCAAAGTCAGCCAAATCTAGCTTTTTATCGCGCCAATTTTTCTTGACCTTGACCCATGTTTCTAGGAAAACCTTGTCTCCTAGCATGAGTTCAATATCACGACGTGCCATACTACCAATTTTCTTAAGCATAGCACCACCTTTACCGATGATAATCCCTTTTTGGCTATCGCGCTCGACCATAATTGTTGCACGGATGTGAACCTTGTCTGTTTCTTCGTCTCGCTTCATAGAATCCACAACTACTGCGACAGAGTGCGGAATCTCTTCACGAGTTAGGTGCAAGACTTTCTCGCGAACCATTTCTGAAACCAAGAAACGCTCTGGATGGTCTGTAATTTGATCAGACGGGAAATATTGAAAACCTTCGTCCAGATTTTCACTCAAAATATCCACTAGACGAGAGACGTTATTCCCTTGAAGAGCTGAGATTGGAACGATTTCCTTAAAGTCCATTTGATTACGAAAATCATCAATCTGAGACAAAAGCTGGTCTGGATGAACCTTATCAATCTTGTTCACCACCAAAATCACAGGAACCTTGGCAGCCTTAAGACGCTCGATAATCATATCGTCCCCCTTACCACGCGCCTCATCAGCAGGCACCATGAAAAGAACGGTGTCCACTTCACGAAGGGTGCTATAGGCAGATTCTACCATGAAATCTCCAAGAGCCGTTTTAGGCTTGTGAATCCCTGGTGTGTCGATAAAGACAATCTGCTCCCTATCGGTCGTGTAAATTCCCATGATTTTGTTGCGCGTTGTCTGCGCCTTGTCACTCATGATGGCAATCTTTTGCCCCATAACGTGATTTAAAAAAGTTGACTTCCCAACATTGGGACGTCCTAAAATGGCTACAAAGCCTGATTTAAAAGTCATAATTTCCTCTTGCTATTTAAAATAATAAATCCCAGATTCGTGGGAGAAAAATCAATGCGCCTGTTAAGGCTGCGAAAAGAGAGACCACTAATACCGCGCCAGCCGCCATATCCTTGGCATTTTTAGCCAGCATGGAAAAGTGATAGTGACTGGCCAAATCCACCACATTTTCAATAGCAGAATTGATAATTTCAAAGGCTACTACCAAGAAAATGCTCAATAGGAGAAAGAGCCATTCGATTCGTGACACCTGAAAAACAAAACCTGCAAGGATGACTACTAGAGCCGTCACGGCATGTTTTCGCATATTTCGTTCTTCCTTGATGGCAGTAAAAATTCCTGTGATGGCAAATTCTAAACTAGATATCAGGTCACGATTTTTCCATTTTCGTTTATTGTCTTGTGAGTCCATAGGCTGTCAAAATTTCTTCTTGTAAACCGAACATCTCCGCTTCTTCTTCCGGAGTGTAGTGATCATAGCCGTTGATATGTAAAAAGCCGTGTACTGCCAAGAAGCCCATCTCACGCTCAAAGCTATGGCCATATTCCTCGGCCTGCTCATGTGCCTTATCGATAGAGATGAACAGTTCCCCAATATAGGCATCAAACTCAGACATCATCTCTGCCAATTCTGGATTTTCAAGTAAATCCTCTTCGTCAAAGGCAATTTCCAACTCTGGCTTATATTCAAGGCTGATGACATCTGTCGGACGGTCGGTGTCACGGTACTCCAGATTGAGTTCATGACTACGCTCATTGGTCACAAAGGTAACTGCCATCTCCTTGTCTTCTTTTCCTAATTTTTGGGCTGCAAATTCCAAAATCTCTTGGGTTTGTTGCAACATTTCTTTTGAAACTTGACCAGTTTCATCTACCATTTCAATATACATGTGCTTCTCGTTTCTCTTTACTTGGCTTTATTATACCACATTTCCATGATTTTATTCTACCTTTTTGATATAATACTATGGAATACAATCACAAGGAGAGAACGATGTCATTTGACGGATTTTTTTTACACCACATGGTTGAGGAATTGCAAAGAGAGTTAGTGAACGGTCGCATCCAGAAAATCAATCAACCTTTTGAACAAGAGTTGGTCTTGCAAATCCGTAGCAATCGCCAAAGTCATCGCCTGCTCCTTTCTGCCCATCCAGTTTTTGGACGCATTCAGCTGACCCAAACAACTTTTGAAAATCCAGCTCAACCTTCTACCTTTATCATGGTTTTAAGAAAATATTTGCAGGGTGCCCTGATTGAGTCGATCGAGCAGGTTGAGAATGACCGAATTGTAGAAATGACAGTTTCCAATAAAAACGAGATTGGCGACCATATCCAGGCTACCTTGATTATCGAAATCATGGGGAAACACAGTAATATTCTACTGGTTGATAAAAGCAGTCATAAAATCCTCGAAGTTATCAAACATGTTGGCTTTTCACAAAATAGCTACCGTACCTTGCTTCCTGGATCAACCTACATCGCTCCGCCAAGTACGGAATCTCTCAATCCTTTTACAATCAAGGACGAGAAACTCTTTGAAATCCTGCAAACACAGGAAACGACAGCTAAAAACCTTCAAAGCCTCTTTCAAGGTCTGGGACGCGATACGGCAAATGAATTGGAAAACATTCTGGTTAGTGATAAACTATCTACTTTCCGAAACTTTTTCAATCAAGAAACCAAACCATGCTTGACTGAGACTTCCTTCAGCCCAGTTCCTTTTGCAAATCAAGTGGGAGAACCTTTTGACAGTCTTTCTTATTTGTTGGACACCTACTATAAGGACAAGGCTGAACGCGACCGCGTCAAACAACAAGCCAGCGAACTCATTCGTCGTGTTGAAAATGAACTTCAAAAAAATCGTCATAAGCTTAAAAAACAAGAAAAAGAGTTACTAGCTACAGACAACGCTGAAGAATTTCGCCAAAAAGGGGAATTGCTGACAACCTTCCTCCACCAAGTGCCTAACGACCAAGACCAGGTTATCCTAGACAACTACTATACCAACCAACCTATCACGATTGAGCTTGATAAGTCTCTGACTCCCAACCAGAATGCCCAACGCTATTTTAAACGGTATCAGAAACTCAAAGAAGCTGTCAAATACTTGACTGATCTAATTGAGGAAACCAAGGCAACCATTCTCTATCTGGAAAGTGTAGAAATCGTCCTCAACCAAACTGGGCTGGAAGAAATCGCTGAAATCCGTGAAGAATTAATTCAAACTGGCTTTATCCGCAGAAGACAACGGGAGAAAATCCAGAAACGCAAAAAACCAGAACAATATCTAGCAAGTGATGGCAAAACCATCATCTATGTCGGCCGCAACAACCTACAAAACGAGGAGCTAACCTTTAAAATGGCCCGCAAGGAGGAACTTTGGTTCCATGCCAAGGACATTCCTGGAAGCCACGTTGTCATCTCAGGAAATCTTGACCCATCTGATGAAGTCAAGACAGACGCAGCAGAGTTAGCTGCCTACTTCTCTCAAGGTCGCCTATCAAATCTGGTCCAGGTGGATATGATTGAAATCAAAAAACTCAACAAACCGACTGGTGGAAAACCTGGCTTTGTCACTTACACAGGACAAAAGACCCTCCGCGTTACACCAGATCCAGAAAAAATTGCATCCATGAAAAAATCCTGATTTTACTTGAAATCAGGATTTTTAACTTACTATTCAGTCAAATCATATCCAATAATAGGACTAATCTTTGCCACCTAGTTTCTCATTGATTTTCATCATCACACTAGCAATTTTTTCACCCCAATAAGGGTCTGAGGCATATTCCACATTCATACCAGACGCCTTGTTTCCAAGGAAAGTTCTGCCCCTATCGATATAATTTTCCTTAATCCACTTGGTTGCACCTAAAATTCCCTTATCCACATCATCAAATGTCTTGGCAGAAAGGTAAGGGGTCATATCATAGGCTGTAATTCCAAAGAAATTATTCTTATCTCTAGCAATCTTACTTCGTCCCCAGTCGCTTTCTAAGGCACTATGGGCAAGGAGGTAAAGGGCATTGATATGGTAATGTTCTTCAGCTTCCTTAAAGGTAGCTCCCTTATTTTCCAAGAGACTATTATTAATATTTAGCAGACTAAATACCTTATCCAAATCTTCAGCACTATAGTTTGTAGCCTCTGTCAAATCTTTGAAAAGGAAGGGATTTTCAAGGTTAAAACCATCAAAATGCAGCCCATCTGCCGAATAATATTTCTTGCCTACTTCCATATCAGAAAGATGAGAAGCTACTGGGATACTAGCATTCTGAGCCACATAGTGATAAAAATGGTGTCCATCACTCTCATAATAAGGGATAAAGTCCTTACTAGCATCTAGTGCTTGTAAATCTTCTGTTTTCATGTAGCCTGACAAACCAGAAACAGTAATAGCCAAGCGCTTGTCATCACTTTTTCTATCCTTATCTAGCCAGACGACACTAGCTTGCGATATATAGGAGAGCTTTTCACCATCTGCATTATAAACATTTGCTGTGACAGGTACGACTTGATAATAAGCAGCATTTTCATTTGTAGCTTTTTCTCCAAGCCATTTACCGTCGCTTCCAAGCTGATAACCATCTACAGTCTCATTTTTCGCCATGTAGCCACCAGAGTTGAAGTAGTACCAGGCTTGGCTTTTAGCATCGTATACCCATTCTTTCTCAGCCATTTTACCATCAGATTTGAGGTAAAACCATGACTTCTTATCCCAAATCCATTCATTGGCTGCCATATAGCCACCAGATTTTAGATAATAATAGTGACCATTTTCGAAAATCCATTCTTTATCAGCATGATTTCCATTTTCTTTGATGTAAAACCAAGATTGGTATTGTTTGTCAAAAAGCCAACCTTGCTGTACTTTAGCGCCACTAGCATTCACATAAGCCTGGTCAATCCACTGACTTGTCAGTAGATAACCACCAGATTTAAAATAATAGTCCTTCCCTTTAATTTGGAGCCATTCTTTCTCTGCGTGTTGTCCATCTGCTTTGATGTAAAACCAAGCGTCGTATTGAGAATCATAGACCCAGTCTTCTATTACTTTGGCACCTGTTGCACCGACATAGGAAGCTCCTAGCCAAGCATTTCTTTTCATCTTTCCATTTTGGTCAAGATAATAGAAGGCTCCCTTGTCTTCTACCCATTCTGACTTAGCCATATAGCCACCAGATTTGAGGTAAAAATAATCATCACCTTGTTTCAGCCATTCATTTTCAGCATAGTTGGCATCTTCTTTTATATAAAACCAAGATTGATATTGAGCATCAAAAACCCACTCATTGGCTGCTTGACTCCCATCTGCTTTCAGGTATTGTTTTCCTTGCCAAGTACCATCGCTAGCCATTGCACTCTCTGGTCTGGCTAAGAAAAATAGCAGAGCTAAAAAAACAAATCTCAATTTCTTCATAAACTTTCTTCCTCTGTTCTTTCTATTTTATTGTATCAAAATTCTCTATAATAAACATTACAAACTGATAAAAAATCAAGAACAGATTGATTGCAGTTTACCTCAGAGACTCTTTTACTTCCTTGCGGAGATTTTCTAGACTGCTAATACCGTATTTATCCATGACTTTTGGTAAATTTTCGATGATATCAGGGCAGGCATAAGGATTGGTAAAGTTGGCTGTTCCAACTCCAATAGCAGATGCTCCCGCCAGATACATTTCTAGGGCAGTTTCAGCCGAATCCACTCCTCCCATTCCAATGATAGGCAGGTCTGTTGTTTGGGCGACTTGGCGGATGAGTTTGAGGGCTACCGGAAATACTGCTGGACCAGACATTCCACCTGTTCCATTTGCCAAGATTGGTTTTCTGGTTTTGAGGTCAAAGCGCATACCGACCAGAGTATTAATCATAGTCAAGCCACTTGCTCCTGCATCCTCTGCTGCCTTTGCGACAGTAACGATATCGGTCACACTAGGAGTTAGTTTGACATAAACTGGTACATCAGAGGCTTCCACAGCTGCTTTCACTACATCATAAGCCAGATCAGGATCTTGACCAATCAAGAGTCCGTGATTGCAATGATCTACGTTAGGACAAGAGATATTGAGCTCAATTGCCTTTACATTAGCTGCCTTGGAAATTCCACGAGAAACAGCTGCATACTCTTGTTTTGAAAAACCAGCTACATTGGCGATAATAGGAAGATTTGGATATTCTCTTTCCAGCCAAGGTAACTTTTCAGCCAAAACAACCTCCAAACCAGGATTTTGCAAACCGATTGCATTGAGCATGCCAGCAGGTGTTTCTGCCACCCTTGGAGTTGGATTGCCAAAGCGTGGTTCAAGGGTTGTCGCCTTGATCATAATAGAACCTAAAAGGTCTAAATCATAGTACTTGGCATACTCTTGTCCAAAACCAAAACAGCCTGATGCTGGAATAATCGGATTTTTCAAATCCAAGCCTGGTAGAGAAACTTGTAAACGATTTCTAGTCATGATTTTCTCCTTATAGTACAACTGTTCCTGTGCGGAAAACAGGGCCATCTTCACAGACACGTTGGCTGACCGTCTCGCTTTCTGGTACTTTTAGGACGCAGGCATAGCAAGCCCCCATTCCACAAGCCATACGAGATTCCAGAGATAGATAGGCCCTTGGGTGGTCATAAAAGGTTTGATTGATATACTTCATCATTCCTGGAGCCCCACATGAGTAAACAGCATCAAACTGACTGTCTAAATCCTTGATAACAACGGAAACATTTCCCTTAATACCATAAGAACCATCATCTGTCGTTACAAAGACTTGACCATATTGAGCTAATTCCGTCTCTAAAATAACAGCATCCTTATTAGCAAAACCGAGAACTGTCACTACTTTCACACCACGCGCATGTAATTCCTTGGCCACCTCAAGCAAAGGTGGAACACCAATCCCTCCACCAACAAGGAGTACCTGGCTCTGCTTATCAAGGTCAGACAAGTCAAAACCATTTCCCTGAGGCCCCATCACATCAAGAGTATCTCCCTGACTTAAGGTTGAGAAAATAGCTGTCCCAGCTCCCTCAATCCGATAAATGAGATGACACTGCTTCTTAACCTTATCGATAGACGAAATTGAAATAGGGCGACGCAAGAGATGGGCGTCATCAGGCACACGCAGATGAAGAAATTGCCCTGCTCGCATAGCTTCAACCATTTCTCCTTCTAGGACTAATTCAAAGATTGCTGGCGCGATTTCCTCCTGTGCTACCACCTTCATGGTTTCCAAACGAATTGCACCCAAACGTTTCTTACATGTGGGATTCATGACTTTTCCTCCTTAAATTTTAAGGGGACCAGACAAAGAAAAGACCTTGCTAGTGCAAGGTCTCAGTTAAAATCGTACAACAGAAGAGAGCACACTCAAAAAGTCTCCTCTAGAAAATTGCACTATTCTTTTATCTGACACCTTGTGAGTCTCTCTGGACTCCCCTTAAAGGTTAAATTTTTATTAGTATACTCTTTCAACCAAAAAAAGTCAAGTAGAAAACGAACATTCTACTTGACTTCACGAGATTATTTTTCACGAATGACTTCGACCTTGTAGCCATCAGGGTCTTTGACAAAATAATAGTTAGGTGCAGTTCCTGGTAGGCCATTTGGTTCAGTCACTTCATAACCTTTTGCACTGTGCTCTTGATGAAGAGCTTCAAGATCGGGTGTACTGAGGGCGATATGGGCAAATCCATCTCCAACCACATAAGGACCATGATCGTAGTTATAGGTCAATTCCAACTCATAGTCGTCACCCTCAAGACCTAGATAAACAATCGTGAAGGCATGGTCTGGAAAATCTCTGCGACGCAATTCTTTAAATCCAAAAGCATCTTGATAGAATGCAATTGATTTTTCAAGATTTTCTACTCGTAAGCAAGTGTGTAGCATTTTTGAAGCCATATTTTTCTCCTTTATTTTTAAAAAGACTGGGACAATCCTGTTCCAGTCTTATCAGTTATTATTTACCAAGTTTTGCTTTAGCTGCATCTGCAAGAGCTGTGAAAGCTGCTGCATCATTAACAGCCAAGTCAGCAAGCATTTTACGGTTGACTTCGATCTCAGCCAATTTCAAACCATGCATCAATTGTGAGTATGAAAGTCCGTTCATACGAGCTGCCGCGTTGATACGAGTGATCCACAATTTGCGGAAGTCACGTTTTTTCTGACGACGGTCACGGTATGCATAGTAGTAAGAGTTCATCACTTGTTCTTTTGCAGTACGGAACAAGATGTGTTTAGCTCCATAGTAACCTTTTGCTAATTTAAGAATACGTTTACGACGTTTGCGTGATACAACGCCACCTTTAACACGTGCCATGTTTTATTTCCTCCAAATATTTCCTAGAATTGTTTACTTACAGTCAAGCTATTATTTCAAGCGAGTAAGCATTGCTTTGATACGTTTGTAATCTCCTGAATGCACCATAGATGCTTTACGAAGATGACGACGTTGTTTTTTAGTTTTTCCGTGGAAACGGTGAGAAGTGTAAGCACGGAAACGTTTAAGTCCACCAGAACCTGTACGTTTGAAACGTTTAGCTGATGCGCGGTGTGTTTTTTGTTTTGGCATGATTTTTTCTCCTTTATTTAACTTTCTGACAATTATTTTTTGTCAGTTGCTGGCGCCAATTGCATGAACATTTGACGTCCATCCATTTTAGCACGTTGTTCGATGATTGCAATATCTTGAGTTGCTTCAGCAAACTCGGCTAAAACTTTTGCACCAATCTCTTTATGGGTAATCATACGACCCTTAAAGCGAATAGATACCTTAACTTTATTTCCTTTTTCAAGGAATTTGCGTGCATTGCGAAGTTTTGTATCAAAGTCACCCTTGTCAATAGTTGGACTTAGACGAACTTCTTTCACAGTAACAACACTTTGTTTTTTACGTTGTTCTTTTTGCTTCTTCTGGTACTCAAATTTGAACTTACCGTAGTCCATAATTTTTGCAACAGGCGGTTTGGCTTGGGGTTGAATCAATACTAGGTCAACATTGGCGTTATCAGCCAAAGCTTGCGCTTCACTGAGTGGCTTGATGCCTAGCTGTTCTCCTTCAAGACCAATCAAGCGAACTTCACGTACACGAATCTCATCATTGATGAATAAGTCTTGCTTTGCTATGGTTTTCACCTCTTTTGTTTTATTAGAGAAAAACAATAGCGGACTCGTAAATATACAAGCCCGCACGTTATGATAGCGTTTCTTAGAAACTTTTCATCCGTAGGGCCAGGCAACTTAATGTCACAAGGCGAGAAGCTCTCACTTCTGCTTTTCTCAACTTTTATATGATACCAAGTTTTCGAGTCCTTGTCAAGATAAAAAGTTATTTTTTTGAAAAGTTTGTGTTTGTATTTTGCATTGATTTCCTAATCAAAAAGAGAGAATCAAGGTGATTCCCTCTCTATGTTAGTTTTTACTTATTTTCCCTATAGGAAAGCTAGAATCTATTAAAAACTTCTTTTTTCTGTGAACTTCCCCATCTTTCGATAAATAGAATCCCCACTAACAAAAGGATAATCAGGCAAGGAAGTAAAACTAGCCCCATGTCCCAATTTAGATTGACATTATCAATTTGCTTAGGTAATCTTCCAGACAAAATCTCCACTGAACGCAAGTAAGTAAAGGGAATCAGATGTGCAATCCTTTGAAGAGGCTGAATTGTTTGGATGCCAAACAATAAGCCAACAATCCCAATGAGTGAAAGAAAGAGGACAGGCATTTTTTGCTTGAAAAAGTAAGTAATCAAGTAGACGACTTCCACAATGACAATAAAAGCTAAGAAAGTTAAGAGCAAGCTAGGAAATAACACATCTTGTATCTTTCCAATAGTTACCTCTTGATTCACTAAGCTATAAATCGGGTAGGGATAATCTAACTGTCCAAAACCACTTATCAGACTTCCCACTAGGAAAGAAAAACCACAGATTCCAATAAACAGCACAGTTACATAGCCCACCCCAACTCCAAGAGAAGACATTGCAAATGTCACTTTTGAAAAAGGATATAACTGAGCTGTGTCCAGATGATTCTGATATCTTTCCGCAAATAGTTGCGTTAGCATAAAAATAATAGCAATCACAAACAAGCTTGGGATGATAATCCCTAAAATCCAGACAATCTGATCAATCCCGTGGGTCGGATAATCTAAATTGTGCGCTTTTATGTTCAAGGGATATAAGGCTTGGTAAATCTTTCGCTCGCGGTCAGCCCCCATTTTTAGTTCAGAGCTAGAAGTCGGGGTATTTGATATCCTTTCATAATTCTTCTCTTCATCTTGCCACTGCAAATAGTAGGCTTCTTTCCATCGCCCTTCTTTTAATAAAGTCAGAATTTCTGTCTTTTGAGTCAAATGATTCTTTTGCACGTCTAAAGTATTTTTAGCAATTTGGTATTCCTCCGAGCTGGTGTCAGATATTTGGGAGAGTTTCTCTTCATATTCATTGAGACTCTCTCAATTGCTACAAGACGAGTTTCCAACTTTCCCTCCAAGCTGACTGAGTTTGCAGTCCGACTATTGAAATAAAAGGTAACACCGAGTACAGATACAAATAAAGCTAAGATAATCCAGTTTAAGCGACTTTTGAAAACTTTTTTCAATAAAAATAGACTAACATCTTTCATAAACTAAACCTCTTCTATCTGCCCCTGACGAATGGTTACGATGCTATCGCAAATCTCCACTAACTCCTCTTTGTAGTGAGAACTTAAAAGAACCAGCTGTTCTTGTCTATCGATTTGTGCTAGCCTATCAAAAAACTTCTGTCGATAATACTCATCTAAGCCATTTGTAATCTCATCCATAAGCCAGCATTTCGCCTGACTGAGGAAATACATAGCAATCACCAAGCGTTGCTTCATGCCTAAGGAATACTTGCGAATGGGAAGGCTGATATAGTCAGACATTTCCCAGTAGGCAATTTCATCCCTCAAGTTCAGACCTGACTTCCAGATGTTTTTGATAAGGCGAAGATAGTCCATCCCACTTAAGTTTCCATCCAGCCATTCAATACTCTCATAATAAAACAAAGAAGGAGAGACTGCGATATTTCCGCTACTTATAGGAATTAAATTGCTAATGGCTCGGAACAGTGTCGTCTTTCCAGAACCATTGATAGCAAGAATACCATAAATCCTACCCTTTTCAAATGTAAAATCAACATCTTGTAAGATGACTTGTCGCGTTTTTAAGGTCACATGAGTAAGTTGCAACATATCCAGTCCTCCTTTTTATCACTCTTGAAAGATTAACAACCACCGTTGTAATAATTTATATCTCTAAAAAATCGTAATTTAACCACCATCAACGCTATACTCATCATATCTATCATAACGAGACTGTGATAGTTCGTACTATACTTTCCAATCATACCGATAAGTTTTAAGAACGCTCACAGCAGATACACTGGACTGAAAAAGACAAATAGATCATAAACTAACTAATTAAACGGTTTTTGCTAATTTTTAATAGTTTTATATCATTGATATTGAATACGCTTTCATTATATCGTTTTTATCATTATTATGCAACAGATTTTTAGTTTATTTTACTAATATATAGTATTTATCCTTCCTATCGAACGCTTTCGATTTTCCAACTATTCCACCCCTTAAAGCGTATAGCTCCCTGCTGGTCAGTTCGATAAACTTTGCTATTGATACCTTCCAGCCGAGCCAAGGTTTCCTGATGGGGGAGTTTCGTTCGATTATTCTTTCCAACTGAAATGAGAGTGAACTCTGGTTTGAGTTTTTCTAGAAAGGCTGAACTTAATGATTTTTTAGAGCCATGTTGGCTAGCTTTCAAAACATCCACCTCTAGGTCAGGATATTGCCTCAGCAATTCCTTCTCTCCTTTTTCCTCCAAATTTCCAGTGAAGAGAAAGTTTTTATCCAAGAGTTTTCCATACAAAACCAGGGAATCTTCATGATCTCCATCTCCAATTTTCCTTGGAGATAGGACTTCTAACTGACTTCCAAAAATTGGCAAGTTCTCTCCCATTGTCACACTGCGTACTTTGGTTTGAGTCACCTGTAGTTCTGCCACAAATTCCTTCTGTTTCAAACTGCCTTTGGACACTAAAATTTCCCCTACATGGAATGCCTTGGTCACCTCCAGCAAATCTCCAACATGTTCCTTGTCCGTATTTGTCAAAATTAGCTGATCAATCTTGGCTACTCCTCGACTTTTTAGATAGGGGATCAAGCTTCTCTGTGCATTGCTGGTCGTCGCCTTTTCTTGCCATTTTTCGATTTTCTTATTAGATTCTGCCTTGCCACCGACATCTATGAGAATGGTTTTACCAGTTACATCCCGTAGGAAAATACTTTCCCCTTGCCCAACATCCATCATGGTAATTTCATTTTCCAGTGGATGCTTGGTCAAGAAAAAGAGACCCACAATAAATAAGCTGAAGCCAGCTACTCTTTTAATATTTTTCCTACAATCATAGACTAAAGCCAAGGAAATTAACAATAAAATTAAAAGCCATGCATTGGGTTGTCCAAAGATCAAAGGTCTACTTGCCACCTGCCATACCAAGCGAATCATTCCCTCCAACCATTCAAAAATAAAATTAAGCTGAATGACTGGATAGAGAAAGGAAAGGGCAAATAAGATAGACAAGAGCGGTAAGAAGATCAAGTCAAAAAGAAAGGAAAAGACAAAGGTCAAAAGGATAGACCAAGGTTGGAATTCCGCAAAATAGAAGGATAGAATGGGCAATATGCCCAAGGAGATGACTAGACTTTCTCTAACAACAGCCTTGAGCCCCTCTCCTTCTTTACTGGTCATAGTCAAGATAAAAGCATAGGCGCAGGACAAGACTCCTCCTGCTGTCAAGAAAAAGTTGGGCATGACGATAAAGAGGACAAGGACTGTCAAGGCAAAATTATCCAAGCCCTTAACACCATGTTGAGCCAGTAACTTTTGCAAAAGACTGCGAATGACCGAAGCTGAAAATCCTGTCAGACCTGCATAAATAAGGGAAAAGGGATAAGTCAACCATTTCAACTTTTCTTGGGTCAAACCCAATCGCAAAAGTAGTTTCTTAAAGCCATCCATGAAAAATCCTACCTGCATGCCCGACAAGGCAAAAAGGTGGATAATCCCGAGACTGGAATAAAGTTCATTCATCTCCTCAAAGTCTGTATCAAGATGTCCCAGCAAGAGACCCGTCATGTAGTTACGCATAGGGTCTGGAAAGTGTGTCTTAATCCAAACTACAGCCTTACGGCGTAAACTGGACAAGTTTTCGCCTATATCCCAACTGCTTACCTTTTGAAGTGACTGGATTTTTTTGATATTGAGAGTCTGGAAAATTCCCTGAGTCTTCAGATAAGCTTGGTAGTCAAAACCACCAAAATTTCTCTGCCCTTCTGGCTCCGAAAGTTTTCCTTCTAGTTCTATCTCATGAAGGGCTGTTAAAGTTTGAAAGGCTTCTTTCTCCTCCTCCGACTGGAGTCTATAATAGACTTGAAAAATGCGTCCATCAGCCTTGCCACGAAAGGATAGACTATCACCATTGACCTTAACAGTGTCAGGCAAAATCCGTACCCTTTCAACAGAATCTGCCAAATTTTGACTCGCTTGACTCTGTTGCCAAGTTTGAAACAGAAACCAAAATCCAAAGATTCCGCAAATCACTAGAACTTTGCTAGCAGGTTTCCAATGAAATTGAATAAAAAGACAGACTAGCAGAAAAACGAAGCCCAACAAAGCAAGATAAGATGCTGAAAAAATGGCGTAGTAAAGCCAAAATAACAGAAAACTCAGGTAAATTAGGGGAATAGAGAAATTCTTAATCCACTGTAACATAGTCTTTTAGCTTTTCCATCGTTTTAGCACCAATGCCAGAGACCTTCTTAAGTTCATCAACCGACTTGAATTTCCCATTTGCCTCACGATGGTCGATAATATCCTGAGCTCGTTTTCCTCCCAGACCCTTAACCTGCTTGAGTTCTTCCAGACTGGCTTTGTTGAGATTGACCTTCTTTTCCTTGCTCGTCGAAGAAGCTGCCCCAGAACCTGCCTGCTGACTAGCTGCCTCTTCTCCCTTAGTGGGAACGTAAACCAGAGCCTCATCACTAACTTTCTGAGCTAGATTGAGCGACTTGCTATCTGCTTGCTCTGTCAAGCCACCAGCCTTCTGAACAGCATCATTGACTCGACTACCTACCGGCAAATCATAAATTCCAGGTGCTTTAACAGCGCCTTTTACATCTACTGTGATTAGATCTTGTTCAACGGGTTCTTCCTTTTCTTCCTTCTTCACATCCTTTTCGGTCGATGAGTCCTTGGAAATAGCTGCGACTTCTGCCTGTAAATTCGTTTCTTTTACAGGTGTTTGTGGAGTTGGCTTTAGCAGGAAAAATCCTCCTACAAGCAAGCCCAGACCAGTACAGATGACAATGATTTTATACTCTTTGATTTTCTCGATAATTGCTTCCATATTTTCTCCTCTCTTAGATTATTCGTAAGAGGAAGAAAAAAACAGTTGAAAATTTCTTCTCAACTGCTTATTTATTTGCAAAATAGTCTTCCTTGGTCAAGACATAATGAACTCTTGTCACGATTCGGCCTTCTTCATGCTGGTCCATACAAGCATAAGCTTCTTCGTGGGAAAAACGTATTCCTGATTTCTCCATGACCTTTCCTGACGCAGGATTATCCTTATCGTGAAGAGCAACTAACTTGTTCATTCCTATTTTCTCAAAAACTAGCTTAATTACGGCACGATTGGCTTCTGTCGTCAATCCTTGATTCCAATACTTTTTATTGATAATGTAGCCAATAGCTGCCTTCTTAAGAACAGGATCAATCTTGTGCAGGTCAATAGTTCCAATAAACTGACCATTGCTTTTTAGCTCTATTCCCCAACGTCCTAAGGGATTGGCCAAGTAGAACTGAGCAATGTTATTCTTGGTTTCTTCCAAGCTTTGATTGGTTGGAAAAGTGTAGCGCGTATTATCCTTGTCCGAGGCATAGTCAAACATTGCTTCCGCATCATCCAAGGTTACAGGTCTAAGCAATAAACGCTCTGTCTCGACTATGGGATACTGAGCTAGTTTTAAAAAGATTGATTCCATAGGATTCCACCACTTGAAAAGTTTCTAACTAAGATAAGGATATTGAATGAAATATTTAAAAAGCAAATTTATACTTGGTATTGAGATAACTTTAAGTACAAAAGAACTATCCTTCAGATAGAGGTTGAGGCTCTAATTCTTCACTCTCTTCTTTTTTAATCGGAGCTGGTTCATAAGCTCGAATAATCTGAGCAACAACTGGATGGCGAACCACATCCTTAGCTGAAAAATGAACAAAGTCAATCTGGTGAATGTTCTTGAGCTTTTCTTGGGCATCAATCAAACCGGACTTGACATTACGTGGTAAGTCAATCTGACTGATATCTCCATTGACAATCATCTTAGAATTAAAGCCTAAACGAGTCAAGAACATCTTCATCTGCATGATGGTCGTATTTTGCGCCTCATCGAGAATGACAAAGGCATCATCCAAGGTCCGTCCACGCATATAGGCAAGGGGCGCAATCTCGATAATTTCACGCTCCATGAGTCGAGTCGTTTGGTCTTTCCCCAGAATCTGATACAAGGCATCATAAACAGGTCGAAGGTAAGGATCTACCTTCTCCTTAAGATCACCTGGAAGAAAACCTAGACTCTCTCCTGCTTCCACCGCTGGGCGTGTCAGGATAATTCGTTTGACTTGCCCACGTTTAAGGGCAGTCACGGCCAAAGTCACTGCAAGGAAGGTCTTCCCTGTCCCTGCAGGCCCAATTCCAAAGGTCACATCGTGCTGTTTAACACTATCCACATAAAGTTTTTGACCCAAGGTTTTGACACGAATAGGCTTCCCTGTATTGTCCTTGATAATTTCTTCTTCGTAAAGGGCGACAAACTTGTCAATTTCATCGTTTTTGACCATACTAATTGCAGTCACCACATCTGGCGTACCAACGGTCATCCCACGATTTACCAAGACCATCAAAGCCTGAATAACCTGACGGGCTTCCTCACAGGCAGTCTCTTCTCCCAAAACCTGCACAATCTCCGTACGAGCATGAATCACCACATCAAGCTCTTCTTCCATCAAACGAAGATGGCGTTCATTGGAACCAAAAAGATGAAACAGGTCATCTGGATGACTCAGTTGAATGTCTATTGAATGTTCCTTCAAATAAAGAACCTCTCTAATCCTTTTATTTCTTTTTATTATAGCAAAGGGGTGGAGAAATTACTAGCCCAAACCCAGTGAATCATGCTAGTGCTCTATGTATTCTTGCCAGATAGCGTCAAAGTCTCCTAGGTTAAAAGAGAAACTGGCATGCTCCTCCAAAAAGCGACTCACCTCATCAAAATCATCTGTGTGTTTTGGAAAGGCTGACTCTTCAAAAGCTAGGTCTGCCAAGATAGCTTTGGGACTGTTACTTTTAGGATTGCGCTCGGTCATGAGCCAAGTGTAAAATGATTTTCTCATATGTCTCCCTAAATCAACTCTGTCCCAAACTGGTCTTGCTTGATTTTACCAGCCTTCATCAAGCCACCGAGTGCTTTCTTGAACTGACCTTTAGAAATTCCAAAGGTTGCCTTGATATCCTCAGGGGATGACTTGTCATTCAAGGTCATGAAACCACCATTGCTTTCCAAGTAGGTCAAAATCATCTGGGCATCATTTTCCAACATCTCAAAGGAACGTGGTTTAAGGGATAGGTTCAAAGTACGGTCCACTTCACGGAAACCAATAACACGCGCATCTAAAACTTGACCCAAACGTGGCTCTGCGTAGCGCTCGCTAGGATGGATAAAGCCAAGCATGTTATTTTCTGGCAGGTAAACAAAAGTCCCTGACAGCTTGAGGCGGTAAACAATGGCTGGCCAGTTTTGGTTCTGCATGTTGTTGTAGGCAGGACGAGCCAGACGTTTGAAGTCTTCTTGATAAGCCAAGAGTCCCCAGATACGGTCTTTCTTGTCCACTTCGAGACGGATGTAAAGTTGGTCGCCCTTCTTAGGCCAGAGTTCCTTGAGCTCAGGGAGAATATCGAGTGACACAACGATTTCCTTGTCAGGAAGGCCTGTATCCACAAAGACACCCAAGTCTTTACGAACTTCCGTTACAGTTCCCCAACCAAATTGGTCCTGAGTGGCGGTCACTTCTAGAGTGGTCAGGCGGAGTTTTTGCTTCATATCCGTGTAGGCAAAACCTTTGACCGTATCCCCTACCGTATGTTGACCTTCTTCCTTAGCAAGAGCATAGGTTTGACCATCCTTTTGCACAAAGTAAAAACGGTCGTTTTCATCGATGATCAGTCCAACGATAAAACTTGCAAGATTTGTATTCATATTTCCTTCTTTCGAATAAAACTCAGCCAGCAATGCCAACTGAGTTTTTCTGTTTATTTTTAGACTTCCAAAAGTTCTTTCTCTTTGTTGGCAGTCATGTCGTCGATGTGTTTAACAGCATCGTCTGTTACTTTTTGAATGTCTTTTTCAAGAGTCTTCAATTCGTCTTCAGTGATTTCTTTTGCTTTTTCTTGTTTCTTAGCTTCGTCCATAGCATCGCGACGGATATTGCGGACAGCCACCTTAGCATTCTCACCGACCTTCTTCACTTCTTTAGCAAGGTCACGACGAGTTTCTTCTGTAAGAGCTGGGATAACCAAGCGAATCACAGAACCGTCATTCGCTGGTGTGATACCAAGATCAGAAGCGTTCAAAGCACGTTCGATGTCTTTCAATGAAGACTTGTCAAATGGTGTTACCAACAAAACACGCGCTTCTGGAATGGTAATTGAAGCGATTTGGTTAAGAGGAGTTTCGACTCCATAGTATTCTACATGTACACGGTCAAGCAAGCTTGCATTGGCACGGCCAGCACGGATACCACCAAATTCACGAGCAAGTGATTGGTGAGACTGGGTCATTCTCTCTTTAGCTTTTTCAATAATTGCGTTAGCCATAATCTTTCTTATTCCTTTTCTTCGATATTATTTGAAACTGTTGTTCCGATATTTTCACCAAATACGACACGTTTGATGTTGCCTGGTTGGTTCATGTTAAAGACAACCAAGTCAATATCGTTGTCCATTGAGAGGGTTGAAGCTGTTGAGTCCATGATACGGAGACCTTTATTGATAACGTCACGGTGGGTCAATTCTTCAAATTTAACAGCTGTCTTGTCCTTCTTAGGATCGGCATTGTAAACACCGTCGACACCATTTTTAGCCATAAGGATGGCATCTGCTTCGATTTCAGCTGCACGAAGGGCCGCTGTTGTATCGGTTGAGAAGTAAGGTGAACCAATTCCGGCACCAAAGATAACGATACGGCCTTTTTCAAGGTGACGAAGGGCACGGCCACGGACATAAGGCTCTGCTACTTGTTGCATAGCAATCGCTGTTTGTACACGCGTATCAACCCCAACTTGTTGCAATGAATCTGCCATCACAAGAGCATTCATAACAGTCCCAAGCATTCCTGTGTAATCTGCCTGAACGCGGTCCATTCCTGCTTCTGCAGCAGGTTCACCACGCCAGAGATTTCCTCCACCGATAACAAGGGCAATTTCGATACCTAAGCTATGAACTTCTTGAATCTCTTTTGCGATTGTTTGAACTGTTTGGATATCAATCCCTACGCCACGTTCACCGGCAAGGGCTTCACCTGATAACTTGATTAAAATACGTTTATACTTGGGATTCGCCATTTTCACTCTCCTTCTTTTATCCTACCTATTTTATCACAATTTCTAAGATTTTTATAGTATCATGAGCAATTCTTTCAAAAAAATTAGACTGTTAAAAATTCCTCTAAGTCGCTAAGAGCACGCTCTGCAATTTTTTCATAACGAGCCTTCTTATCACGGATACGCTCTCCTTCCAACTCCTTGATGATTCCGAAATTGACATTCATTGGTTGGAAATGTTTGCTGTCCGCATGGGTGATGTAATGAGCTAAGCTTCCAATCGCTGTCGTCTCTGGGAAAATAGCCTCGCTTTCTCCCTTGAAAAGACGAGCCGCGTTAATTCCCGCAACTAATCCTGACGCTGCTGACTCTACATAGCCTTCCACGCCCGTCATCTGACCAGCAAAGAAGAGGTTTGGCTGTTTCTTGGAACGATAGGTTTGCTCAAGAAGATTTGGTGAATCCATATAAGAATTGCGGTGCATGACACCATAACGAACAAACTCAGCATTTTCAAGGCCTGGAATCATTTGGAAGACACGTTTTTGCTCTCCCCATTTGAGGTGGGTCTGGAAACCAACGATATTGTAAAGACTACCAGCCGCATTGTCCTGACGAAGCTGAACCACCGCATAAGGTGTTTTGAATTCGCCATCACGAGGGCCTGTGTAGTCTTCTGGATACTCAAGACCGACTGGTTTCATAGGACCATAAAGCATGGTTTTAATACCACGTTTAGCCATGACTTCGATAGGCATACAGCCTTCAAAGTACTTTTCTTTTTCAAAAGAATTGAGCGGAGCTTCTTCCGCATTGACCAAGGCTTCATGGAAATCCATAAATTCTTGCTTGGTCATGGGAGCGTTGAGATAAGCGGCTTCTCCCTTATCATAACGAGATTTGAGATAGACCTTGCTCATATCGATAGTGTTGACATCGATAATCGGCGCTGCCGCATCGTAGAAATAGAAACCATCACCGTCATTAAGGGCATGAATCTTTTCAGCCAGGGCATCGCTAGTCAAGGGACCAGTCGCCACAACTGTAATAACATCTGTCGGCAACTCTGTAATTTCATCACGCACCACTTCAATCAAGGGATGGTTGGCCACTTTTTCGGTCACCATTTGAGAGAAACCATCACGGTCCACCGCAAGAGCTCCTCCTGCAGGAACACGGGTTGCTTCAGCAGATTCCAAGATAACTGAACCCAAGCGACGCATTTCTTCCTTAAGAAGCCCCACTGCATTTGTCAAAGCATCTCCACGTAGAGAATTGGAACAAACCAACTCAGCAAAATTGTCTGTTTTGTGCTGGGGTGTTGACTTGACACCACGCATTTCATAAAGTTTAACTGGAATACCACGCTCTGCAATTTGGTAGGCTGCTTCAGAACCTGCCAAACCAGCACCGATAACATTGATATAAGATTGAGACACGACACTAATACCTCTTTGGGAGTGTGAAGACAAGGTTCACATTGAAAAAGCCAATCGGACTTACTTCGCTTTCGAATTTCCTGGCTCAGGCTGAAAAAGTCCACAAGACTTACTTCGCTTTCGAATTTCCTGGCTCAGGCTGAAAAAGTCCACAGGACTTTTTCACTCCCACAAATCTTTCTATTTTTTTCTTCTACTAGTATAACAAAAAAAGGGAAGAAGGCAAACTTCCCTGTTTAGTCATTTTCTTGGTTTTCTTCCCAGTCGTGGTAGGCAGCGTAAAGCTGGCTTTTATTCCACTGGTAAATCTTTGCTACTTCTTTAATGGCTTGATTTTTCTTCATGCCTTGCTGGATACGGGCTTGGATTTCTAAGAACAAGTCCTCCTCGTCTTTTTTCTCCACATCCTGACTGGCACCTTCAACGATGAGAAGGCATTCTCCCTTAAGTGGCGTTTCAGAGATGCCTTCCAGCAATTCAGAGATTGTACCTCTTTGGTATTCTTCATAGATTTTAGTCAATTCCCTAACCAAGACGACCGAGCGGTCACCGTAGACTTCTAGCATATTTTCTAACGTATCTGACACACGATGGGGGGATTCATAGAAAATTTGTGTTTCAGGATAGTCTTTTTTCGAGTCGAAAAATTGCTTTTGCTGACCTGATTTTCTCGGTAAAAAGCCGTAAAAGATATGTGGCTGTGGCGCTAAACCACTTGCAATCAAGGCAGAAATCCCTGCAGAGGCACCTGGAACGGTGACAACTGCGATTTCCTCCTCAATCGCTGCCTTGACCAAATCATGACCAGGGTCTGAGATACTAGGCAGTCCCGCATCGGATACCTGAGCAATACTTTGCCCTGCTTTCAAGAGACCAATCAAATCAGGAATTTTTTCCTTGGCATTGTGCTCATGAAAACTAATCTGCTTAGTAGAAATATCAAAATGCTTGAGCAGAAGACCTGTATTGCGCGTGTCCTCAGCAGCAATCCAATCTACTTCTTTCAATGTCTGGATAGCACGAAAGGTCATATCATCTAGATTGCCAATCGGCGTTGCCACTAGATACAGCTTTCCATAGGGAGACTGCCCCTTAAAACTTTTTTGAATCTGCATGCCTACTCCCTGTATAACAACTCGTCACAGAACATACATTCCTCATCCTGCTCTCGACGTTGTCCATAAAAATCATTACATACGTGAAAACCATCTTTATAAATTCGACGGACACTTTCACGAACATGCTTAGCCTTGACAGGAGCGTCTGCTTCCACCTCACCTAAGCGTTCGCGCAACTTACTATTTTCCAAGCGAAGAGCTGTATTTTCTTCTACCAGGCTCTTGAGATTTTTCTTGATGGCTTCCACATCGGCCAAGGTTACCAATAACTGTTGGGAAAAATCATCCAGCGCGTCAAATAATTCTTTTTTGTCCATAAAACAGCCCATTCCTTTCTTTATCGTTCATTTTGAGTTTACATTTCTTTCAAGACCAGATATTCCATAGCATTTTGAAAGCTGACATTAGCTTGCCACATTGTTCTAGCTTCTAGCAAATCTTGTAGAATCACTCTTACTCTTGCTTGCAGGAGGTCCTGCCCACAGAGGACTTCAAGAATTCGTAAAACTTGATCTTGTTTTTCCTTGTCATCAGCCAAGTTCGCTAATTTAGCAACTTGCAGATAACTTTCTTTTTTCTTAGCTACTAACCAAGTCAGCAGGCGTTCACTTTCATCGACCAAGGTCCAAAAACTTGCCTGATTAGCCAACTTTTCTCCTTCAGCTCGCGATTGACTAAACTGAGCTAAAAGAGTCGCTTTTTTCTTGACCAGCCCCATTTGTTCTAAGAGCAAGATGAGCTTCTCTTCTTGCTTTTTAAAGTGAAAAATTTGGGTCCGACTACGGATTGTCGGCAAGATTTTTTCCTCATCACTAGTTAAAAAGAAAATGTAAACTTCACTCTGAGGTTCTTCAATGACCTTGAGCAGAGAGTTAGCTGCGTTGGGATGCATTTTCTCCGCCTGCTCGATGATAAATACCTGCTGCTGGCTTTCAATCCCTGCTTGAGAAAACTGTCCCACCAATTCCCGAATGCGTTCTGTCTTAATAACCTGATTGACTGGCTTAATCAAAGTGACATCGGGAAATTCTTCCTGTTCAATCAGCTTACAATTTCGACATTTCTCACATGGCAACACACCTACCTTATCCGTACAAAAGAGGCTCTTAGCCAAAAATTGAGCCATTTCCAAGCTTCCAAAGAAACCTGAAAAGAGATAGGCGTGATTGAGCTGGTTTTGTTCTAGAATACGGACAAATCGGTCAAACTGATCTGGCTGCCAGGCCTTTAGTTGATCTTGTTTCATTTAGCTAATCCCATTCTATCAAACAAGACAGCCTTGGTAGTTTCCACAACTTGCTCCAAAGGGAGACTAGCATCAATCTTGACAATACGATTTCCTTCTTTGTCCAGAAGAGAAAGGTACCCTTGACGGACTTTTTTATGCAAGTCCAACCCTTCCAAGTCTAAACGATTGACCTCACGATTGCTATTAGCAGCAATGCGAGCCAGTCCTTCTTCCACCTCGATGTCAAAATAGAGTGTCAAATCGGGTTTAAGGCCATCTGTCGCAAACTGATTGAGCCAGCCAATGGCTTCAATGTCCAAACCACGACCAAATCCCTGATAGGCAACGGAACTATCGATGAAGCGGTCCATAATGACCAACTTGCCAGCTTCAAGTGCTGGAAGAACTTTTTCCACCAAGTGCTGTCTGCGACTGGCGATATAGAGAAGGAGTTCTGTCTTAGCATCCATCTGAGTATGACTTGGGTCCAAAATCACTTCCCTAATCTTCTCCCCAATCAAGACTCCGCCAGGTTCACGGGTCGTCAGCACCTCTACCCCTTTTTCCTCTAAAATTGGGAGCAGAGTCTCTAAAACACTGGTCTTTCCTGCTCCCTCTGGTCCCTCAAGAGAGACTAAAAATCCTTTTGACATGTCTAACTCATTTCTTTTTTACTACTTCTATTCTATCAAAAAAATAGGGGTTTGTGATAATCTTTTTGTCTTCTCATTTCATACTCAATGAAAATCAAAGAGCAAACTAGGAAGCTAGCCGCAGGTTGCTCAAAACACTGTTTTGAGGTTGCAGATGGAAGCTGACGCAGTTTGAAGAGATTTTCGAAGAGTATCAACCACCATAAAAGAGGCAGATAAAACTACCTCTTATTTACCTAATTCTTGTGTTCGTTTGTAGGCTTGATGAACTGCATCCATGACTGTTCCTCGAAAAGCATGCGCTTCTAGGCTTGCTACACCAGCGATAGTCGAACCGCCTGGGCTACAAACTTGGTCTTTCAAGACCCCAGGATGCTCTTGGCTTTCTAGGACCAATTGACCAGCTCCTACCACAGTTTGTGCTGCCATTTTCAATGCTATTTCTCGTGGTAATCCTGTCTGAACACCCGCATCTGCCAAGGCCTCAATAAAGAGATAGACAAAGGCTGGTCCACAGCCTGCAAGACCTGTCGCTGCATCTATTAAGCTTTCTCCTAGTTCAACCAAGAGGCCAGTCTTGGTTAAAAGCTGACAAAAGAGCTCACTGTCCTTAGCCCTGCAATTAGGAGACAAGGCATAGCTAATCACTCCTTGACCGATAGAAGCAGGAGTATTTGGCATCATACGAATAATTCGGTGTTGACTTGGGATAAGACTTGCTAGTTTTTCTAAAGTCAATCCAGCTGCCATAGAAATCAAAAGAAGACTTTCTCGTTTTTCAAGGATAGTCTGATATTGAGAAAGCAAGTCTGAGAACTGTGCAGGCTTTACTCCTAGAAAAATCACATCTGCTTCTGCAAAAATTTCTTCATTGCTAGAAGCTTGACCGCCAAAGTCAGCAATGAAAACATCCACCTTGGCTTGGCTTCGATTGGCAAGGAGAATTTGATCACCTGTCTTGATCTGCAAGACAGCCTTGGCCAAGCTAGCACCCATATTCCCCAAACCGATAAATCCAATCTTCATCTCTTACTCCCTTATCTGCCCATCACCAGTAACCACATACTTGTAGCTAGTCAACTCTTTCAAGCCCATTGGACCACGCGCGTGCAGTTTTTGAGTAGAAATCCCCATTTCACAACCCAGACCAAATTGACCACCATCGGTGAAACGAGTTGAGGCATTAACATAAACCGCTGCTGAATCCACTTGATCTGTAAAGTAAGCTGCAGCTTCAGCATTTTCCGTTACAATGGCGTCCGAATGATGCGTACTGTGAGCTTCAATATGCGCAACCGCTTCTTCTAAACTGCTCACAACCTTAACCGCTAGAACATAGTCTAAAAACTCGGTGTCAAAGTCTTGAGCCTCAGCTGCTTGGCCTGAAAGAAAGTGACTTGCTTGGCTATCTAGGCGGAATTGAATTGGTTCCAACCCAGCTTCTTTACGCTCTGCAACTAGAACTTGCTCCAAACGAGGAAGGAAGCTTGCTACCTTGTCTTCATGAACCAGCAAGACCTCCATGGCATTACAGACAGAAGGACGGCTGGTTTTAGCATTGTTGATGATAGACAGAGCCTTGTCTTCATCTGCATCCTTATCCACATAGACATGGACAATCCCAGTTCCTGTCTCGATAACTGGTACAATAGCATTTTCAAGCACTGCATTGATCAAACCAGCTCCTCCACGAGGAATAAGAAGATCTAGATAGCCCTTGGCCTTCATCATAGCATAGCTACTTTCACGGCTAGTATCTTCCACCAGTTGAATCACATCTGGGTGAATAGTAGTCGTCTCCAAGCCCTTCTTCAAAGCTGTGACAATGGCATGGGCTGTTTGATAGGCGTCCTTACCACTACGAAGAACGACCGCATTTCCACTCTTGAGAGCCAAAGCAGCCGCATCAGACGTCACATTTGGACGGCTTTCATAGATAATACCGATGACCCCCATAGCCACACGTTTCTTGGTGATAACCAAACCATTTTCAAGCTGATTGGTTTCTAAAACTTCACCGACTGGATCTGGTAAGGCAACCACTTCACGAATCCCAGTTGCCATTGCTTCTATACGACCTGCATCCAAATAAAGACGATCCAGCATCACATCTGAAATTTTACCTTTAGCCGCTTCCATATCAAGGGCATTAGCCGCTAAAATCTCCTCAGTAGCTGCTAGTAAGTGATCAGCCATGGCTAGCAAGGCTTGGTTTTTCACCTCTTCACTAGCTGTGTTGATAGATTTTTTAACAGCCTGTACCTGTTCAAATTGTTCTTGTGTACTTACCATAGTTTACCTCTAAAATTCTGTAAAGAGTAATTGGATTTCAGGAGTAATGGAAATCCAGTCGTCACGGTGAATCAAGACCCCCTTGGCTTTTTGAGAACGCAACATATCCTCCAAAGCAGATGATCCAAATTGCACGCGTCCTTTTCCAAGTGATTTTCCACTTTCCTTGTCAAATACTGTCACGATATCACCGTAAGAAAAGGCTCCTTCTGCTTCAACAATACCAGATAAGAGAAGACTCTTGCCATGTTGAGAGAGAGCTTCTGCAGCACCTTTATCAACCCAAATAGAACCTTGGCTCTGAGCATAAAAGGCCAGCCATTGTTTCTGGGTACGAAGCCCCTTCTCTTGCGCAACAAAGTAGGAACCATCCTTGGTCTCCTCAGCTGCCTCAATCATGGCATCTGACTTCAAGGATGAGCAGATATAAACAGGAACTCCTGATTCCGTCGCGATAGTTGCAGCTTTGATTTTGGTTAACATGCCACCTGTACCATTAGACGAGCCAGCTCCACCAGCCATATCAATAATCTCACGATTAATGGTCTCGATTCGCTCCAAACGTTTGGCTCTTGGATCTGAATTAGGATTTCCAGTATAGAGACCGTCCACATCTGTCAAGAGAACCAAAAGGTCTGCTTGGACCATGGCCGCTACCTGGGCACTTAGAGTGTCATTGTCCCCTACCTTGAGCTCATCAATGACGACACTGTCATTCTCATTAATGATAGGAATCGCCCCGCGGCTAAGTAAAACCGACAAAGCCTGATGAGCATTTTTATAACGGCGCTTATCCACAAAATCATCCTGGGTCAGCAAGATTTGTGCAGAAACGATTTGGCGCAAGAGAAGATTGGTCGTGTATTCTTCCAACAAAAGGCCTTGCCCTACCGCTGCTGAAGCCTGTTTATCAGCAATCTTAGTCGGACGCTTTTTAAATCCTAAGGCCCCAAAACCTGCAGCAATGGCACCCGACGACACCAAAATCAATTCATGACCAGCCTCGTGCAGCATAGCCAACTGCTGGGTAATAGCCTTTACTTTACTACGTGATAAACTTCCATCCTCATTTGTCAGAGAAGAAGTCCCCACCTTAAAGACAATCCGTTTGTATTTCATAGTCTCACTCCGATTCTTCATATTTATCCATTATAACATGAATAGCAGGAAATAGAAAAGAGTTGATAGGAAAAAGGTCGAGACAAGTCATCTCAACCTTTTATCACGTCTAATTCTTTCTCAATTTCTCTAATGTTTCCTTAAATATCTCTGGGATATCTGCTGTAAATTCCAAGGTCTCACCTGTTCTCGGATGAGTAAACCCTAGAGTCTTGGCATGAAGAAATTGTCCATGCCCCTTAAGTGTCTTGCGAGGACCATAGACTTCATCGCCAGCGACTGGATGGCCAATATAAGCCATGTGGACACGGATTTGGTGGGTACGCCCTGTTTCCAGCTGCAACTCTACCAAGCTGTAATCACCAAAGCGTTCCAAGACATGAAAACGCGTCACTGCAGGCTTCCCTTTCGCAGTCACAGCCTGTTTCTTACGGTCTTTTTCACTCCGGCCAATCGGCGCTTCAATTACACCACGATCATTGGGCAGATTTCCATGAACAATAGCCCAATATTTGCGGAGAGACTTTTTATCCTTGAGTTCTTGGGCAAGGGCCAAGTGGGTCTCATCATTTTTAGCAATCATGAGAAGGCCTGACGTATCCTTATCAATACGGTGAACAATTCCTGGGCGCAGAACCCCATTGATACCCGACAAGTCCTTAATATGATACATGAGGGCATTTACTAGGGTCCCACTGGTGTGACCAGCACTTGGATGCACCACCATTCCCTGAGGTTTGTTAACGACAGCCACATCCTCATCTTGGTAAATGATCTCTAGCGGAATATCCTCAGCCACATACTCTAAGACCTCTGGTTCTGGCACATGGCAAATGACGATATCGCCCTCTTGGACAGTGTATTTAGCTTTCTTGACTTGGCCATTGACCAATACCTGGCCTGATTTAATTTGTTCATTCGCGAGACTACGTGATAATTCTGTCAGATCCGACAAAGCCTTATCCAAACGCAGGCCACCAGTTTCAATTTTAATTTCCATTTGTTTCCTCTTTTAGCATTGCAATCAATAAAATAATCACTCCAACAGTCAGATAACTATCCGCCACATTGAAAATTGCAAAATTAATAAAGTCAAGGTGGAACATATCCACAACAAAGCCCTGACTGATCCTGTCAATAAAGTTTCCAAGACCACCTGCAATGATTAATGTCAAGCCCAAGACCATCCAGAGTGAGTCCTCCATGTGTTTATGTAGATACCAAATGGCACCTACCACAACGACCAGTGTAATGATAGCAAATAACAACTGCTGATCTTGTAACATCGAAAAGGCTGCCCCTCGATTTTGCAGGTAGGTCAAGCTAACGAGATTGGGTATCCACGAACGTACTTCACCCAGTGGAATCTGCTGGACGATATAGGATTTCACTAACTGATCCAGC
The DNA here is from genome assembly GCF_946190375.1 of Streptococcus mitis. Classification (GTDB taxonomy): domain Bacteria; phylum Bacillota; class Bacilli; order Lactobacillales; family Streptococcaceae; genus Streptococcus; species Streptococcus mitis_CJ. The sequence continues at coordinate 56,861 of NZ_CAMIAF010000004.1, forward strand.
GCAATCAAAAGCAGTACAACGACTGCCACTAGTCCTCTTTTTTTCATGATTTCCTCTTCTGATCAAAATATTCTTGCATGACCTCAACGAAAAGAGTCCCAGCTTGACTAAGCTCCACTTCTTCCCGTTTGACATAGACCATACGATTATCTAGGTTATCCTTGAGACGAATAACTGTGATGCCATTAACACTATCACTATCTAAAAATCCAGAACCTGTCGCATAGGCATCCGTCCGCTCCAAAATACCATTCAAAGTAGCACGGTCTGTCACATTAAACATCTGTGAACTAGCACTGGTATCGACAAAGTTCTCTGAATAATAAAGGTACTCGTCTTTCTCTTGAGTGAAACGAACCGTTGGTAAATCCGCTAAATCCTCCATAATCAATTCTTCTTTCTGAGCCAAAGGATGCCCCTCACGGAGATAAATGTGGGTATGGAAAGGAATCAATTCGATGACCTCAAGACCCAGCTTTTCAACCCGTTGCATAATCCCTTTTTTATTTTGATTGTTGAGGTAGATAATCCCAATCTCACTGTGCCCCTGAGCTACTTCATCAAGTATTTGAACTGTAGTAGACTCAAAAATACGGAAGTTCTTATAGTCTGGATAACGTTCTGAAAAGGCCGTAATGGTTGGTGGCAAGAAGTCATAGTGCTGGCTAGCAATGGAAAATTCATCTTTTTCTTCCTCAGGATTGGCATACTGATTCTGAAAAATATCAAATCCCTTGACCAATTCTTGCGCTTTTTCATAAAATTCCATACCACGACGGGTCAAGAAAGTCCCTGAGCTGGTCCGACGGAAAATCTTAAAGCCCAATTCTTTTTCCAAATCACGAACAGAAATAGACAGACTCGGCTGGCTCACATACATCTTTTCAGCAGCTTCACGGAAAGTACCACTATTGGCAATGGCAACAACATAGCGTAATTGTTGAATGTTCATCTTCTACCCCCAACTTCTTTATCTTTTCATTATACCATATTTCAGAAGTTTTCCATCGAAGAAAAATAATGTCACTCATAAAATTCATCTACACTAAGAACGAAAAAATCATGGGTATCAAAACAAAAAAACAGGCTCTCCGAAATCTCGGAAAGCCTTATTTAATGCTACTTCTAGCTTCCTCGCCTTTACAGTTCAAGGCTCGGGATAAAAAGGTTCACTGGACCTTTTTATTTAGCGATTGGGTAAACAGAAACTTGTTTTTTATCGCGTCCTTTACGTTCAAAGCGTACTACGCCTTCAACTTTAGCGAACAAAGTATCGTCTCCACCACGACCAACGTTTACACCTGGGTAGATGTGTGTACCACGTTGACGGTAAAGGATTGATCCACCTGTTACAGTTTGTCCATCAGCTGCTTTAGCTCCAAGACGTTTTGCTTGTGAATCACGTCCGTTTGATGTAGAACCTCCACCTTTTTTGTGGGCGAAAAGTTGCAAGTTGTTAAGAGTCATTTTTAACATAATGTTTTCCTCCGTGTTAGTTTTCTGTGATAACTCTGGTTTGGACGAACTCTGAAGAGTTCTCCGATAAGTTTGCCATACCTAAGAAAAATGATTCAAAGAATAACTGGGTCATTTCTCTCTGGTGTGAAGGAAGATCTTTTGGAATTTCAACCATCAGATAGCCACCTTCATCTTCGTTTAATTCTAGGATTGGTTCATAGCCTGCAAATTTCTCAATAGAATTGATAAAGTTAATGGCAAGCGTAGAAACCGATGCACACACGACATCTAAGCCGTATTCGCCACTCTCGGCGTGTCCAGTAATTTCCGCACTCCTCAGCTCGCCATCTTCGGCTCTCTCAAAGACTGCTTGTATCATGTGTTCTCCTTAAAATTAAGCGTTGATTGCGTTGATGACAACTTTAGTATATGGTTGACGGTGACCTTGTTTACGGTGGCTACCTTTTTTAGGTTTGTACTTGTAAGTAACAACTTTCTTTTGCTTTCCTTGTTTTTCAACAGTTCCAACTACAGTAGCTCCAGCAACAAGTGGAGTTCCGACAACAGTGTTTTCACCACCAACAAGAACAACTTCGTTAAAAGTAACTTCTTGACCAGCTTCAACGTTCAATTTTTCAACGTAAACTGCTTGACCAACTTCAACTTTAACTTGTTTTCCGCCAGTTTTGATAATTGCGTATGTGCTCATTATGCACCTCCTATGATTTTTATGGGTTTCCCCGAATTTTTTGTGAAGACTCGCCTAGCATCGTGGGACGAACCACTTAAAAGAAGAGCTCTAAGTATAAGAAAGAATAAACTAGGAATTGAGCCGAAGGCATAACTTATGTTAGGCAAGGCGACAATGACGAAGTTTAAATTTGTTATACGACGAGCGACGATGTTCGTGCGGTTGCACAGGAATGTGCATAGTCAACTCTTCAAGTATAGCATATCTCCTATTTTCTTACAAGTAATAACACCTAAAATGAAGCTTTTTCTTTTACTTTTTTCCGCCACGAGGCAGAAAGCATACTGAGGTAAAAAATGCTCATCATAATAGGAACACCGAGAATAGTCTTTTCATTATAGAAAATCGTCAAATAGGCTGAAAAGACAACGCCAAGTACAAAACTACTAAGCAGGCTTACAAAGATAATCCCTTCACGTAAAAAAGGAGTGTGCTTGGTTCGGAAATAATCTCCAAAAGCTAGCATTGTTCGTTTGATATTCCCTGTCATAAAGGCATTATTGTAAGCAATACCCGAAACCTCACCAAAAGCAGTTGTCACCAGTCCCATACAGAAGGCTAAGGGCGGTACTAGATAGATATTCTCTACAGTTTGTGGTACAAATCCAATAATGATTGATAGGATTGCTAAAGGAATCAAGGACAGAATCGGTTTTTTCACAATTCTCAATTTTTCCTTATAAATCGTTAATAAAAAGACCCCCATCATAAAAGCTAGCAAGGTCATTACTTTGGCACTGGCATCTGACACATTGTGTTGAATGAGTCCCACTGATAGAAAGACGACATTCCCAGTTTGTCCAGCCACAAGAGTGTTCCCTCGCACAATAAACGTATAGGCATCTACATATCCTGCACAAAAAGTCAAAAAAAGCGCTAGTCTCTTAGACTGACGTGATATTTTTCTTATAGGTAATAGCCTCATTTTTCCTCCCATTTCATTTACTCATCTCATTATTGTACCACTTTCTTTGGGAAAGTCCTAGTAGCTTATTTTAAAATTTTTACCCTCTGTTGGATAGTCTCGTCTATCTATGTTATAATGAAAGAAGGATTTAAAATCGGAAAAGGAGTATCTATGCTTAAATTAGGTATCATTGGTACTGGCGCTATCAGCCACCACTTCATAGAGGCAGCCCATGCTAGCGGAAAATACCAGCTGGTCGCAGTCTATTCTAGAAAACTAGAAACTGCCGCAACCTTTGCTTCCCGCTATCAGAATATCCAACTCTTTGATCAAGTAGAGGACTTCTTCAAGGGCTCCTTTGATGTGGTCTATATTGCTAGCCCAAACTCCTTGCATTTTGCTCAGGCAAAAGCTGCACTGTATGCAAGTAAACATGTCATTCTTGAAAAGCCAGCTGTCACTCAGCCACAAGAATGGCTAGATTTGAAACATACAGCTGAGAAAAATCACTGTTTCATATTGGAAGCAGCTCGCAATTACCATGAAAAAGCTTTCACTATCATCAAAAACTTTTTAGCAGATAAGCAAGTGTTAGGAGCAGATCTCAACTATGCCAAGTATTCTTCCAAAATGCCTGACTTGTTGGCTGGGGAGACACCAAATGTCTTTTCAGACCGTTTTGCTGGTGGAGCTCTTATGGATTTGGGGATTTATCCTCTCTACGCTGCCGTTCGTCTCTTTGGAAAAGCTAAGGATGCAACCTATCAGGCTCAACAGCTTGACAATAACATTGACCTAAATGGTGACGGAATCCTCTTCTACCCCGACTATCAAGTTCATATCAAGGCTGGGAAAAACATTACTTCCAATCTTCCTTGCGAGATTTATACGACAGATGGAACCTTGACCCTCAACACTATCGAACATGTCAGCTCGGCTATTTTTACCGACCATCAAGGCAATCAAATCCAACTCCCTATCCAACAGGCTCCTCATACAATGACTGAGGAAGTCGCTGCATTTGCACACATGATCCAGCAACCAGATCTGAATCTCTACCAAACTTGGCTGGAAGATGCAAGTTCTGTTCATGAGCTACTATATACCATGCGCCAGACTGCTGGCATTAGATTTGAGGCAGAAAAATGAAAAGCAAACTACCTACTGAATGGCAAGAACTAAGTGACCAACTCAGTTTCCAGGAATTCACCCCCATTCAAACCCAACTATTTGAACCACTTCTTGCAGGAGAAAACCTCCTAGGAGTGAGCCCAACAGGAACTGGTAAGACCCTAGCTTACCTCCTACCAAGTCTTCTCAGACTACAAAAGAAAAAAGCGCAGCAACTCTTGATTCTAGCACCAAATACAGAGCTTGCTGGACAGATTTTTGATGTATGTAAAACGTGGGCTGAAGCTATCGGCTTGACAGCTCAACTCTTCTTATCAGGTTCGAGTCAGAAACGCCAGATTGAACGCCTAAAAAAAGGACCAGAAATTCTGATTGGAACTCCTGGCCGTATCTTTGAACTAATTAAATTGAAAAAAATCAAGATGATGAATGTGGAAACCATCATCCTGGATGAATTCGACCAATTGCTAGATGATTCTCAGATACACTTTGTCGAGAAAATTACTCACTACGCACCTCGTGACCACCAACTTGTCTATATGAGTGCTACGACCAAGTTTGACCAAGAAAAGATTGTGTCGAATACACGCACTATTAATCTCTCTGATCAAAAACTGGACAACATCCAACACTTCTACATGCAGGTAGATCAACGTCACCGAGTGGATATGCTACGAAAACTGGCTCATGTAGAGGATTTCCGAGGTCTTGTCTTCTTTAACAGCCTGTCAGACCTTGGAAGTGCAGAAGAAAAATTACAGTATCGGGATATCTTGGCTGTTTCCCTCGCTAGTGATGTTAATGTCAAATTTAGAAAAGTCATCTTAGAAAAGTTTAAAGACAAGCAACTAACCCTGCTTCTTGCAACTGACCTTCTGGCTCGTGGAATTGATATCGATAGCCTAGAATGCGTCGTAAACTTTGATGTTCCTAGAGATATTGAAACCTACACTCACCGTGCTGGCCGTACAGGTCGCATGGGTAAAGAAGGCTATGTTATCACTCTCGTCACTCATCCAGAAGAAATCAAAAAACTCAAAAAGTTTGCAAGCGTACGTGAAATTGTCTTGAAAAACCAAGAACTCTATATCAAATAATCCCCATTGCTCTACGCACATCAGGTGTATAGAGCTTTTTTATAAGCAATTCAATTTTATACTCTTCGAAAATCTCTTCAAACCGCGTCAGCTTCGCCTTGCGGTATGTATGGTTACTGACTTCGTCAGTCTTATCTACAACCTCAAAAACATGTTTTGAGCTGACTTCGTCAGTTCTATCTGCAACCTCAAAACACTGTTTTGAGCAGCCTGCAGCCAGCTTCCTAGTTTGCTCTTTGATTTTCATTGAGTATTAGTTCAATATCCGAAAAAAAGAACCTTGCAATGCAAGATTCTTTTAGTGTCTGACTTAAATAATTGTTCTTCTGGGAACTAAATCGAATTAAGCTTCGATTTCTGTAACCATACCTGAACCAACAGTACGTCCACCCTCACGGATAGAGAATGTAGTACCTTGTTCTACGGCGATTGGGTGGATCAACTCAACGTCGATTGTCACGTTATCACCAGGCATTACCATTTCAGTACCTGCTGGAAGTTCGATTGAACCTGTAACGTCAGTAGTACGGAAGTAGAATTGTGGACGGTAGTTGTTGAAGAATGGAGTGTGACGTCCACCTTCTTCTTTAGTAAGGATGTAAACTTCACCTTTGAATTTAGTGTGTGGGTTGATTGAACCTGGTTTAGCGATAACTTGTCCACGTTCGATTTCATCACGTTGAACACCACGAAGAAGGACACCTACGTTATCTCCGGCAAGACCTTCGTCAAGTTGTTTACGGAACATTTCAACACCAGTAACAACTGCTTTTTGAGTTTCTTCTTTGATACCAACGATTTCGATTTCGTCGTTGACTTTAACGATACCACGGTCGATACGTCCTGAAGCAACTGTACCACGTCCAGTGATTGAGAATACGTCTTCGACTGGAAGAAGCAATGGTTTGTCAGTGTCACGTTCTGGTTCTGGGATGTACTCATCAACTGTGTTCATCAATTCCATAACGATGTCTTCGTATTTAGTGTCACCTTCAAGGGCTTTAAGAGCTGAACCTTGGATAACTGGAAGATCGTCACCTGGGAAGTCGTATTCTGACAATAGGTCACGGATTTCCATTTCAACCAATTCAAGCAATTCTTCGTCGTCAACCAAGTCAACTTTGTTCATGAAGACAATAAGGTGTTTAACACCAACCTGACGTGAAAGAAGGATGTGCTCACGAGTTTGTGGCATTGGTCCGTCAGTTGAAGCTACTACAAGGATAGCACCGTCCATTTGAGCGGCACCAGTGATCATGTTTTTAACGTAGTCCGCGTGTCCTGGAGCGTCGATGTGAGCGTAGTGACGTTTTTCAGTTTCGTACTCAACGTGCGCAGTGTTGATAGTGATACCGCGTTCGCGTTCTTCTGGAGCAGCATCGATAGACGCATAGTCTTTAGGTTGGTTAACTGATGAAGGCAAGCGACGTGCCAAAACAGTTGTGATAGCTGCAGTTAGGGTAGTTTTACCGTGGTCAACGTGTCCGATAGTACCAATGTTAACGTGTGGTTTACTACGATCGTATTTTTCTTTTGCCATTTGAGTAAAAGCCTCCAATAAAATATATTTTATAGATAGACAGTAGGCAATACAGTCTAACTTTCCTTACTATTTTATCAAATTTCAGCTAAATTGCAAGTGTTTTACAAAGTTTTTGTGAATTATTCTTAATCGGCTAATCTAAATGGTATTTTTACTCCCATCACTTCTTTAATGAAAAAGAAAAATCAGGAATTTCCTGACTTTTACTTAGCTAATTCTCTTTCTCGTTCTTTCATTGTTTTATGATTTTCATACAAACGTGATAAGAACTTAGAAATTTCTTTTAAGATAGAATAGGTTGGTACTGCGACAATCATACCAATGACACCATAGATATTACTTGATAACAAAAGTAATACTAAAATCGTAATTGGATGAACCTTCATCACACCACCAACGATTCGAGGGTAGAGGATATTTCCATCCACTTGTTGAATGATTAGCATGTAGACAACTGCAATTAGCATTCTATGAGGATCAGTAAAGACATTGGCAATAATCATCGGAATCAAGCCAATACTTGGTCCCACATAAGGAATGAGATTGGCCAATCCTGAAAAAATGGCAAAGACCAAAGCGTATTTCAAACCAATCACGCTATATCCGATAAAGGCCAAACAACCGATAATAATGGCATCAATTGCGACTCCACTAATATAGCGAGCAATTGTCGCATTCAAATTCTTTAAAAGACCTGCAATATGCAACTTATCTCTCTTTAAAACAGTGCGCTCAAGCATCGGCAAAAATTTGTTACCATCTAACAAAAAATAAACCAAAAACACAGGGGTCATAATAATAATCAAAACGGTACTAAAGAGAGCTGATAGAACACTTCCGACACTATTGGTAACGCTATTTAGGATATTTTGTAAAATATCTACATAGGATAGATTTAATTGTTGAATAGTCGCTTGAATATCCAAATTTTGAAAGGCTGGATAAGTAGATAAATCCATAATCAAATCTTGTAAACGACTGTAGATAGTCTGGCTAGTCGCAATCAAGCTGGTCAACTGATTAACCAAAATCGGTAAGAGATAGACTACCCCAATGACAAGCCCCCAAACCAAAGCACACAAGGTTAGTAGAATACCAATGATACGATTAATTTTGAAATACTTTTGTAAAAAATTTACAATAGGATTGGTCAAATAATATAAAAAACCACCTAGAAGAAATGGAATCATGATGGTGTTTGCGACGCTTACAAAAGGCGTGATAATCGCCCCCATCTCTCTCCATAAATAAAAAATGATTGTTAATAATAAAATCTCACTGGTCCAAAAAAATAATTTATTCTTACGAAACATGAGCTACCTCCATTCATCTATTTTACCATACTTTCAAAAAAGCTTCTTTCTTCTATCATGAAACTGGGAATATTTTTTTCTTTATGTTAGAATAAACTTACTATGAAAAAAATCATTTTAACTCTCTTAAGTCTATCCGTAATTGGGTCAGCATCTACTGTTGCTGCCCAAGATTTTAATATTGCTGCTAAACATACGATTGCTGTTGAGGCCAATACTGGTAAAATTCTATATGAAAAAGATGCAACGCAACCTGTCGAAATTGCTTCTATTACAAAACTACTTACAGTTTACCTGGTCTATGAAGCACTCGAAAATGGAAGTATCACACTATCCACCCCAGTAGATATTTCTGATTATCCTTATCAATTGACGACAAATTCTGAAGCCAGTAATGTTCCTATGGAGGCCCGTAATTATACTGTCGAAGAGTTACTTGAAGCAACTCTGGTATCTAGTGCCAACAGCGCCGCTATTGCCCTAGCTGAGAAAATTGCTGGCTCTGAAAAAAACTTCGTTGATATGATGCGAGCAAAACTCTTGGAATGGGGAATCAAAGATGCCACTGTTGTCAATACAACTGGTCTGAACAACGAAACTCTCGGAGATAACATTTACCCTGGGTCTAATAAAGATGATGAAAATAAGCTCAGTGCTTATGATGTCGCTATCGTTGCTCGTAACCTCATCAAAAAATACCCACAAGTCTTGGAAATAACGAAAAAACCTTCTTCTACTTTTGCTGGAATGACAATCACTTCGACCAACTACATGTTAGAAGGTATGCCTGCTTACCGTGGTGGTTTTGATGGACTGAAAACAGGAACAACAGATAAGGCTGGAGAGTCTTTTGTTGGTACTACTGTCGAAAAAGGCATGAGGGTTATCACTGTTATTTTGAATGCAGATCATCAAGATAATAATCCTTACTCTCGTTTTACAGCTACATCTTCCCTAATGGATTATATTTCTTCTACATTTACACTTCGCAAAATCGTTCAGCAAGGCGATGCCTATCAAGATAGCAAAGTCCCTGTACAAGATGGAAAAGAAGATACGGTCACTGCAGTGGCCCCAGAGGATATCTATCTAATTGAACGTGTTGGGGGTCAATCTTCCCAATCTATTCAATTCACACCTGATTCTAAAGCAATCCTCGCACCACTTGAAGCTGGAACAGTGGTTGGCCATTTGACTTACGAAGACAAGGATTTGATTGGTCAAGGTTACATTACCACAGAACGTCCTAGTTTCGAAATGGTAGCAGAAAAGAAAGTTGAAAAAGCCTTCTTCTTAAAAGTTTGGTGGAATCAGTTTATCCGATTTATCAACGAGAAATTATAAAACATACTGAGCAAAAGATTGCTCCAAAATAGAAACAGACCAAAAAGTCTTTAAAGTCAAAAACGCATAGTATCAGGTATTAAAAAAACTTGATATTATGCGTTTTATTGTGGTAATATTTACTTCGTTTTCTCCTAAAATTGAATTTTATCCCATTCTTTTTTGAGATATTTTATTCATTACTTTAGGAAGATAATTACTAATCTCCGTTGGCAAGACCACATAATGTTCTTGAGCTAGTTCTTGAGCAATAGCTGAATGAAGATGGGTCGCTACTGTCACACGTTCGTAGAGACTGGTCTGTCGGAATTGGCCTGCAAATCCTGCAATCATTCCAGCAAGAGTATCTCCCATTCCCCCAGTCGCCTGATAGGGACCGCCAACCTGTAACTGGTAATAATCAGATTGGCCAGCTTGCCAAATACGAGTAGCTGGACCTTTCTCTACCAAAATTGTTCCTTGAGGGAAGGAAGTTAGGGCACTAGCTGTTATAGCTTCGTTTTGCTTTTCAATCGTAATTCCAGACAGTTTTTCCCACTCCTTTTGGTGGGGAGTTAGGATAAGCTGGTTAGATGGAAATGACAAACTTGTTCTAGCAAGAATGGTCAGGGCACCACCATCTACAATCAAAATCTGATTTTGGCTTAAATTAACAAAGACTTGTTTTACTAGATTTTCTCCAAAAGCATCGTCTCGTAAACCAGGTCCCAGCAAGACAACTTCTGCCTTCTCCAATTGCTCTTTTAACAACTGCTGGTCTTGAAGAGCAAAGGCCATAGCCTCAGGCAAATGGCTGTGCAAAGCTGGGATATTTTCCCTATCTGTTCCAACAGTCACCAAACCAGCTCCACTTTTAACAGCTGCTAAAGTAGCCATGATGATGGCACCACCATAAGGATAAGTCCCACCCAGCAACAGCAGACGACCGTAGTCTCCTTTATGACTGGTACGAGAACGTTCAATAATGACTTTTTCTAGTAAGGTTTGATCAATCACTTTCATCTTTTTTCCTCAACTATCCTTTACCTGATCGTTTTAAAACAATCCGATATACTTTTTTAACCCACTCCTCCAAACCTTCTCCATCATGGTCAAGATAATACACCTTATCCAGTAATTGACTTGGAATAATATTTTCAAATTGGCTCTTATTATGAGTTGGAATAATGCAAATATACAACTCACTAAATAAATTCAACATGTCCTTAATTTTTGCAACATGGTAGCCATCAAAAATATAACCAGTAACTTTAATCAAATCTGTATAGATAAAATGAAAACTCACTCCAGGAATAAACTTGTCTTGTAATTCTTTCTCTGAAGGAGCTCGACCTAATAAACGCTCCATCGCTAATCGATAACCAGAACTTGTATTTGACCACCCTAACATGACATAGTCAAAATAATCTATCGGATCCGATGCAGCATTTCTACTATCCAAAACCAACTCCTCAGCATCTCGCCCAAAGGCTTTCACAGCAGATAAGAGCTGACCTGTTTTAAAGATAGAAATCGCTGCATCTATAGTCGTAGTATGACTACAGTAGTCTGAAGTCACTAACCTCTTATGTAGATCATAAGTCGAGGCTACTCTTTTATCTGTAGGGGTAAATGGTGGCAGAAAGGGATGCTGAAAGATGTAATCTAAAATCTCTTTTTTTAAACAAGAATCAGCACACTCAATACTTGTTTGACGTTTATGAAGTTTTTCGTAAGCTATAAATTTAGCAATTTTTTCTAATTCCCATTCTTGAATATTTGGATAATCAATTAGTGCTAAGTAGTATATTCCATCCCATTGTAAACTATATTCCCCATTATAAATTTTTAAAATCATCTAATCACCTCACTCCATTATACAACAAAAAGGAGGCGCAGACCTCCTTTTGTAATCTTATATCTAAAATTTAATATTCATTTCTGTCATTTTAGATATAGCTATAGAGAATACACTCTCTTCAGCGAATTTTCTCTTATTTTCTATCCAATGTCCGAAGTGCTGCTTGATAAGTTTGCTCCATCAGCATGGTAATGGTCATAGGACCGACACCTCCAGGTACTGGCGTGATGTAGCTGGCAAGTGGTGCAACTGCCTCATAATCAACATCCCCACAGAGCTTGCCATTTTCATCGCGGTTCATCCCAACGTCAATGACTACCGCACCTGGTTTCACAAAGTCAGCAGTCACAAACTTGGCACGACCGATTGCAACAACCAGAATATCTGCTTTTGCAGCCACCTTGGCAAGATTATGAGTCCGTGAGTGGGTCAAGGTCACTGTAGCATTCTTTGCCAAAAGAAGCTGGGCCATGGGTTTTCCAACGATATTGGAACGACCGATGACGACCGCATTTTTACCTTCCAAGTCAATCCCATATTCATGAAACATTTCCATAATTCCTGCAGGTGTCGAAGGAATCATGACTGGATGACCAGACCAAAGGCGTCCCATATTTAGAGGATGGAAACCATCCACATCCTTTTCTGGGTCAATGGCTAATAAAACCGCCTCTTCATCGATATGTTTTGGTAATGGCAACTGAACCAAAATCCCATGCCAAGCTGGATCCTGATTATATTTAGCAATCAGGTCTAACAATTCCTCTTGAGTAATAGTCTCTGGAACTCGCACTACTTCGCTACGGAAACCAGCCGCAAGAGCTGACCTCTCCTTGTTGCGAACGTAGACTTGGCTGGCTGGATTGTCCCCAACCAAAATCACTACCAAACCAGGCACTAGACCTGTTTCTTCCTTTAATTTTGCAGTCTTTTCAGCCAACTGCCTCTGCAATTTGGCCGCTAAAGCTTTCCCATCAATAATCTGTGTCATATCACTTCTCTTTTCTTTCAAATATCTTCCATTATACCAAAAACTGTTGGTCCCCTCTAACACTTCTTTCCTAGGCAACCTTATAGTTTCAAACTATAAGAAAAAGCTCGAGTCGAGCTTTTCATTAATCTATATTTTATATGTAAAGTTGGCTACAAATAGCTAAACAAAGCTAACTTATAAAACCTTACTCAAGAAGTCTTTAGTCCGTTGTTCTTGGGTTTGTTCAAAAATCTGTTCAGGTGTTCCATCTTCAACAACCACACCGTCTGCCATAAAGATGACACGATCTGCCACCTCACGGGCAAATCCCATCTCATGTGTTACGATAACCATAGTCATTCCTGACTTGGCTAAGTCTTGCATAACAGCCAACACCTCACCTACCATTTCAGGGTCCAGGGCTGAGGTTGGCTCGTCAAAAAGCAAAGCATCTGGTTCCATGGCCAACCCACGCGCGATGGCAATCCGTTGTTGCTGGCCACCTGATAAACTCTGTGGATAAGCATCTGCCTTATCTGGCAAACCAACTTTTTCCAAAAGCTCTTGGGCCCTCTTCTCAGCAACAGCCTTGCTCTCACCTTTGGTCTTGATAGGTGACAAGGTGATATTTTCCATCACAGTCATATTAGGAAAGAGATTGAATTGTTGGAAAACCATGCCCATCTTCTCACGCATGGCAAACAGGTCATTCTTCTTGTCCGTAATATCGACTCCCTCAAAGATAACCTTCCCTTTAGTTGCTTCTTCCAACAAATTCATAGAGCGAAGCAAGGTAGATTTCCCGCTTCCCGAAGGACCGATGATAACGACAACTTCTCCTCTTTTAATCTCGAGGTTGATGCCCTTCAATACTTCATTCTTTCCAAAGGATTTATGTAAATTTTCAATTTTTATCAAGGTTTCTGTCATTATTTCTTATCTCCTTGTCCCATACGTTTTTCAAAAGCTTTCAAGGCTACTGTCAAAATAGAGGTCATAATCAAGTAATAAAAGGCTGCAAATAAAAGTGGTGTTAAAGGTAGATAGGTTGTTGTAGAAACTGTTGTAGCCCCGTTCCACAACTCCATAACACCGATAGCTGATAAGAGGGAACTATCCTTGATAATAGTGATAAATTCGTTCCCCAATGCTGGCAAAATATTTTTGATTGCTTGTGGCAAAATCACATAGCGCATCGCATTTTTAGGACGAATCCCTAGCGAATAAGCCGCTTCTAACTGACCCTTAGGAACCGCATTAATCCCAGCACGAACAGTCTCAGAAACATAAGCACCACTGTTCATAGAGATAATCAAAATTCCTGGAATCAGACGAGAAAAATCAACACCTAAAATTCCAACCTGAATAGTCGGAGCATTGATATGCATTAGAGCAAAGGCAATCATAATCTGAACCATCATCGGTGTCCCACGGAAAATCCAAACGTACAAGTTGGCCAGCCAAACAAGCGGTTTAAACTTTGAACGTTGCCCAAAAGCCAAGACAACACCCAAAATAGTTCCCAAAAAGACAACACAGATAGAAATGAGAACCGTCACAACAGCCCCATAGTTAAAATAAGGTAAATACTTAGGTAAAAAAGAAAAATTCATAGTCACACTGCTTTCTAAAATAGAATACTGTATGATTATAACATGTATTGAATTAAAATTCAAACCTTTTATCCGATTTATTCAAAAAAACTTTAAGCTAGTAGAATTAGCGAGAAATCTTAGTTTTTTCTAGTCAAGTTGGCCTCCTTTATGGTAAAATAGTAACGATAAGAAATGAAGGAGAATCAAAATGGAATCACATTTGGTTAGAATCATCAACCGCCTTGAAGCAATGGCAAAAGACGGCGGAAATTTAAAACGTAATTTTGAACGCGAAGGAGTTGTTGTTGCAGAAGTTGCATACAGCCACGACGAAGAAAACGGATCAATCTTTACCCTTCGTGATGTAGAAGCTCGCGAAACTTATACGTTTGATAGCATTGACTTGATTGCAATGGAGATTTACGAACTCCTTTACTAATACAAAACAAGCTGGGATTGCCCCTGCATGTCTAAGCAAAATCCTTTTTGTCTCACAAATAGGATTTTTTTAGTCCAAATTCACAAAGATCTTCATTGTAACAACTTCTCAAAGCTTCAATCTTTTTACTTGCTTTACACCCCAATCCTGTTATAATGAGAGTATAGAAATTTGACTATTTTTGACCATTAAACAGGTCAGGCTAAAAAAAGAAATGAGGTAGATGTATGCTTTGTCAAAACTGTAAAATCAACGACTCAACAATTCATCTTTACACCAATCTCAATGGAAAACAAAAACAAATTGACCTCTGTCAAAACTGCTATAAGATTATCAAGACAGATCCTAACAATAGCCTCTTTAAAGGTATGACAGATCTGAACAATCGTGACTTTGATCCCTTTGGTGATTTCTTCAATGACCTAAACAATTTCAGACCTTCTAACAATACTCCTCCTACTCCCCCAACCCAATCAGGTGGAGGTTACGGTGGAAACGGCGGTTATGGTTCCCAAAATCGTGGATCTGCTCAAACTCCGCCTCCAAGCCAAGAAAAAGGCCTGCTGGAAGAATTTGGTATCAACGTAACTGAGATTGCCCGTCGTGGCGATATCGACCCCGTTATTGGGCGCGATGATGAGATTATTCGTGTCATCGAGATTCTCAATCGCAGAACCAAGAATAATCCTGTTCTTATCGGTGAACCAGGTGTCGGAAAAACGGCCGTTGTCGAAGGTCTAGCTCAGAAAATCGTTGATGGCGATGTTCCACATAAACTCCAAGGTAAACAAGTCATCCGTCTGGATGTGGTTAGCTTGGTTCAAGGAACGGGTATCCGTGGACAATTTGAAGAACGCATGCAAAAACTCATGGAAGAAATTCGCAAACGTGAGGACATCATCCTCTTTATCGATGAAATCCATGAAATTGTCGGTGCTGGTTCTGCGGGCGATGGCAATATGGATGCAGGAAATATCCTCAAGCCAGACCTTGCTCGTGGGGAACTGCAACTGGTCGGTGCCACTACCCTCAATGAATACCGTATCATTGAAAAGGATGCAGCCCTAGAGCGTCGTATGCAACCTGTTAAGGTCGATGAACCAACAGTGGAAGAAACAATCACTATCCTCAAAGGAATTCAAAAGAAATACGAAGACTACCACCACGTTCAGTATACTGATGCTGCGATTGAAGCAGCTGCAACTCTTTCCAATCGTTATATCCAAGATCGCTTCTTGCCTGACAAGGCCATTGATCTCCTAGATGAAGCTGGTTCCAAGATGAATTTGACCTTGAATTTTGTAGACCCTAAAGTAATTGATCAACGCTTGATTGAGGCTGAAAATCTCAAGTCTCAAGCTACACGAGAAGAAGATTTTGAAAAGGCCGCCTACTTCCGTGACCAGATTGCCAAGTATAAGGAAATGCAAAAGAAAAAAGTCACAGACCGGGATACTCCTATCATCAGCGAGAAAACTATTGAGCACATTATCGAGCAGAAAACCAACATCCCTGTTGGTGATTTGAAAGAGAAAGAACAATCTCAACTCATCCATCTAGCCGATGATCTCAAGTCTCATGTTATTGGGCAAGACGATGCTGTCGATAAGATTGCTAAGGCTATTCGCCGTAATCGTGTTGGACTTGGTACTCCTAACCGCCCCATTGGAAGCTTCCTCTTCGTTGGGCCAACCGGTGTCGGTAAGACAGAACTTTCCAAACAACTGGCCATCGAACTCTTTGGTTCTGCTGACAGCATGATTCGCTTTGACATGAGTGAATATATGGAAAAACACAGCGTTGCTAAGTTGGTCGGCGCCCCTCCAGGTTATGTTGGTTACGATGAGGCTGGGCAATTAACTGAAAAAGTTCGCCGCAATCCATATTCTCTTATTCTCTTGGATGAAGTAGAGAAAGCTCATCCAGATGTCATGCATATGTTCCTCCAGGTATTAGACGATGGTCGTTTGACAGATGGACAAGGACGCACCGTTAGTTTCAAAGATGCCATCATTATCATGACTTCAAATGCAGGGACAGGTAAGGCTGAAGCCAGCGTTGGTTTTGGTGCTGCTAGAGAAGGACGTACCAATTCTGTTCTCGGTGAACTCGGTAACTTCTTTAGCCCAGAGTTTATGAACCGTTTTGATGGTATTATCGAATTTAAGGCTCTCAGCAAGGATAACCTCCTTCAGATTGTCGAGCTTATGCTAGCAGACGTTAACAAGCGCCTCTCTAGCAACAACATTCATTTAGATGTAACTGACAAGGTCAAGGAAAAATTAGTTGACCTCGGCTATGATCCAAAAATGGGAGCACGCCCACTTCGTCGTACTATTCAAGACTATATTGAGGACGCAATCACTGACTACTACCTTGAAAATCCAAGCGAAAAAGACCTCAAGGCAGTTATGACTAGCAAGGGAAACATTCAGATTAAATCTGCCAAAAAAGCTGAAGTTAAAACTTCTGAAAAAGATAAATAAATCCTATAGAAAAGGAGTAGAAAATGAAATTTTTCTGCTTCTTTTTTACTAAAATAACTGTAATTTCTTGACAGCTTGCCCTTTGTCCATTATGATAATAATAACGATACTAGATAATGAGGAAAATGCAATGTCAAACCCAACTTTCGGAGAAAAGAAAGCAAATACAGACTATGTTGCACGCTATGGCGTATATGTAGTTATCCCTGATGCTGAACAAAAACAAATTGTTCTTGTTCAAGCACCCAATGGCGCTTGGTTCCTACCAGGTGGCGAAATTGAAGCAGGTGAAAATCATCAGGAAGCCCTAAAGCGTGAATTGATTGAAGAGCTTGGCTTTACAGCTGAAATTGGTGTCTATTACGGACAAGCTGACGAATATTTCTACTCTCGTCATCGTGACACCTACTACTACAATCCTGCTTATCTCTATGAAGCGACTTCTTTCAAGGAAGTTCAAAAACCACTAGAAGACTTTAATCATATTGCCTGGTTCCCTATTGATGAGGCTATTGAAAATCTCAAACGTGGTAGTCATAAATGGGCTATTGAATCTTGGAAAAAACAGCATAAGATTGACTAAATCAAGCTACTTTATTCAAAAAGTGCTATAATAGTATTAGAAAATCGGAGGAAATGTTATGAAGCTTATCAATACGACAAACTCACACTCGCAACTTGTAAAAAGCCAGCTAGAGAGTACAGATGCAACCCTTGTTGAGGTCTATTCTGCTGGAAATACAGATGTTATTTTTACCCAAGCTCCGCTTCACTATGAAATCCTCATCTCAAACAAACACCGTGCTATTCGAGAGACTGAAATCGAAGCCATCCAAGAGTTTTTCTTGAAACGTAAAATTGATAAGGACTCTATTGATGAGGGCAATATCAAAACACTCTACTCAGAAAAATTAATTGGGATTTCGATTCCAATCAAATAAAATTTTGGAGAGATTAGAAAGCTATTGAACCTTATAGACCAAACATAGGTTCTGACTTGCTTTTTAAATCGTCTCCAATTTTTTATCTTGAGATCTTATCATACAAGATTTTATAGACAAATAGTAAAAAAGATTTGATTCTGCTTCTCACACAATCAAATCTTTTTTATTATCTTAGAAACGAATTGTCTCACGTGTCTTTTCATATGAAGTAACGAAACGGTTGGTTACACCAGGCTCTGCCACTTCCAATGCTTGAGAAATCTTGTCAAACGAAGCTCGATAATCAAATTCTTTTTCAAAAATATCTAAAGCTTCGTTAAATGCTTCTTGAATACGTTCATCAAATGAGCGGTAGCGGTTAGAATATTGCAATAGTTGTTCTGTCAAGGTTGCATACTGTACAATATTATAAGTTTCCGTCTCAAGCTCTTCCATATCCTTCGTTGCAATTTCAAGAATACGGTTAACTGATTCTATATTGACTAAGTTTTGCTCTAATTCAGCCATTAGATCTTCCGTATTATTACTTGCTGTAAAGAATAACTTCAAGAAAGTTTGTGGAATACCAGGTAGGTTCCGTTTTTCCATATATCTCTTGATTGTATGGAGACGATTAACATATACATTTGCCTTTTGACGTGCATTGATATCATCTTTCTCAATTCGTGCAAGACGCTCACTAACTGAAATCTGTTCATCTTCAATCTCTTTAAGATTTTCCTGTAAAGATTCAAGATTTTCTTCAAGAATTGAATATGCTTGAGTTGGTTCATCTTGATTTGAAGTTGCCTCAACAATAGCAGTCTCAAAATTTTCTAATTCACCCTGTAAACGACGAACATGACTTGCATCTGACTCAGAAAGTAAATAGTTTTTACTCAAACGCTCAATGTCTTCTATCAATAAAGCATTATTTTCCTTCATGTGTTGCAGATAAGTAGGAAGTGTTGCTACTAAACTTTCTACTACTTTCTGTGCCGCAATTTCTCTTGTAAAGATATCATAAAGTGCATTAATCTCTTCTTGGATTTGAGTATTTTCGTACTCTGCATTATCCAATTCTAGTTTCGCAATATTCTCATGATTTTTCTTGAGAGCTTCATAAAGCAGTTGGAAACGCGCTTCAATATCCGTTTCAGCAAAATGATAATTAGCATCTAAAAGCTTACGGTAGCCATCTTCTAAATCTTCCAGTTGATCAGGTAGGTCTTTAGATAATGTTGCTACAATTGCTGGTATACGATCAACAATATGCGTTAAAGCCAAGATATGATTTTCAGCATTATCCAAAATCACAGCAGCTTCTACTGGGTCACCTGACGAATTTAAAGTTACAAACTGAGAAAACTCTGATTGGATATTTTCCAATTGTTTTTCAATTTCAGATAAACCTTGGCCATATTCTTCAGAATGATCGGCAACTCGGTGTTGCAACTCTTCAAACAAGTCCAAGGTATGAAGAACACGTCCACTATTTTTAGACTCTTGTTTCTCCAAATCTGCCAAGGCATTGCGAATTGCTGCAATATCTTCTTCAATCAAGGTAATTTGGCTCTCGATTTGATCAATTTGATGACTTGCTTTGAAAAAACGGAATGAGTTATTGTAGCCTTCTGCCTCGAAAAGATTATTTTCGATATCGGCAAAAGAATTAAGGGATAAATCAACCCATTTTTGATTCCATTCACGGAAAGTCACCTGACTTTGTCCAATCAAGTGCATATTTTTTACAGCTTCAACTTCATCATTAACTGGAAGATTGTACAGTTCTTCTTTTTTCTCTTCTAAAATTGCTAGTTTACTTTCATTGCGTTTCCTTACATAGATTGCGATAGCATAAGCAATGACCAATAAAACTGCAACTGCAATTATCAAATAAATTACTAGTCTAGCAGACATATTAAACTCCTTTTTTACTTGAAACAATCGTAATGATTATATCATATTTTTTAGACCAAGGGAACTACTTCTCCCGATTTTTTAGACATCAAGTGTACTATAGACAGCATTTTCTTCGATAAACTCACGACGAGGCTCTACTCGATCCCCCATCAACATATCAAAGATTTTATCTGCCTCAGCTGCGTCATCCACAGAAACTCTGGCCATCAAGCGATGTTCGGGATCCATGGTTGTTTCCCATAATTGGTGATCATCCATTTCACCCAGACCTTTATAACGCTGAATGGTTGGTTTGGCACGTCCTTCACTATGGCGAGCCAAGGCTTCTTGGAGTTTAATTTCTTGATCTGCTCCTGGCTGAATATATTCTTTAATCTCGCTTCCAACCTTGACACCATAGATTGGTGGTTGGGCGATATAAACATAACCAGCTTCTAGGATTGGTTTCATATAACGATAAATCAAGGTCAAAAGAAGGGTACGAATGTGGGCTCCATCGACATCGGCATCGGTCATCAAAACGAGTTTTTGGTAACGGGCTTTCGAAACATCAAATTCTGCTCCAAATCCTGTTCCCATTGCTGTGAAAAGACTACGAATTTCTTCGTTAGCAAGAATCTTATCCATACTTGCCTTTTCAACGTTCAAAATCTTACCGCGGATTGGAAGAATTGCCTGAAATTCACGGTTACGACCCGATTTGGCTGATCCACCAGCTGAGTCTCCTTCGACGATGAAGAGTTCTGTTTCAGCAGGATTGTTAGAAGAACAGTCTGCTAATTTCCCTGGAAGGTTGGAAATTTCCAAACCAGATTTTTTACGAGTGACTTCACGCGCACGCTTGGCAGCCACACGAGCCTTGGCAGCTAAAATCCCTTTTTCCACGATACGTTTGGCAATCTGTGGATTTTCCATGAGGAAATCGGAAAAGGCATCACTGAAGAGGCGATTGGTAATCTTGACCACTTCGCTATTCCCCAGTTTGGTCTTAGTTTGTCCTTCAAACTGTGGATTTGGGTGTTTAACTGAGATAACTGCAGTTAAGCCTTCGCGAACATCTTCCCCTGTTAGGTTGTCTTCATTGTCTTTCAGTAACTTATTTTTACGAGCATAATCGTTGATAACACGTGTCAAGGCTGTACGGAAACCTTGTTCATGCGTTCCACCTTCATGTGTATGAATATTATTGGCGAAACTCATGACATTTTCATGGTAACCAGTTGTGTACTGCATGGCTACCTCAACTGTGATATCATCCATCTCACCGTCTGTATAGATTGGTGTATCAAAGATTACATCCTTGTTCTCGTTGATATATTCAACATAACTAGCAATCCCACCTTCATAATGGTAATGCTTGGTTTGTTCCAAACCTTCGCGCTTATCTGTGATGGAGATTTGAAGACCGCGATTTAGAAAGGCCAACTCTTGAATGCGTTTATTTAATTTATCGAAATCAAAGGTTGTTGTTTCCGTAAAGATTTCTGGGTCCGGTGTGAAGTGAACCGTTGTTCCAGTTCTATCTGTATCCCCAACCACCTCAAGGTCTGCGACAACATGACCACGACGGTATTCTTGGTAATGAATTTTACCATTTTTGTGGACATGAACGTCTAATTGAGTTGAAAGAGCGTTAACAACTGAGGACCCCACTCCGTGAAGACCACCTGAGACCTTATATCCGCCACCGCCAAACTTTCCTCCAGCGTGAAGAACAGTAAAGACAGTCTCAACGGCAGGTCGACCTGTTTTTTCCTGAATATCGACTGGGATACCACGCCCATCATCGACAACAGTAATCGAATCATCTGGCTCAATAAAGACTTGAATATGGCTGGCAAATCCTGCCAAGGCCTCATCAATTGAGTTATCAACAATTTCCCAGACTAGATGGTGAAGACCTTCTTTTGAGGTCGATCCGATATACATCCCTGGACGCATACGAACAGCCTCTAAGCCCTCTAAAACTTGAATTTGACTGGCATCATAATCTTGTGCCTGCAGATTTTTGATTTCTTCTGTCATCTTTTTCCTTTTTCTTACATGTCTAATACTTGTCTTAAATTCACGATACTGGTAAACAAGTGGGTATCCAATCCTGCTGCTTGACCTGCTTCGATATCAATCGACCGATCACCAATAACAAGACCAGAGCTAATCTGATACTTTTCTCTTAAATAAATCATGGACTCAGGATTTGGCTTTCTCTTAAAACCCGAGCTAGAAGTCACCACTTCTGTAAAATAGGCTGCTATAGAGGTTTTTTCTAAAATGTCCAAGACCTGATCATTTCTGTGAGAAACCAAGAAATGACGGCCACCTTGATTTGAGATATCTTTCAATAAATCAGCAACTCCATCAAACAAAATCGGATGTTCAAGCTCTCTGGCTTCATTTTCCTTGTACTTTTCTAAAAAATTCTCTAAGTTGGGAGCGAATGTCTCAATCGCAAAATCAGTAGAAACCTTTAAAGCCTGATAGACACTGTCATGGTCTTGTGTGATGCCATACAATGCCAATGTTTCAACAAATGCAGCTGTTGAAGTTTCGTAATTATCCAGTAAAGTTCCACCTAAATCCCAGATATAATCGTGATATTTCATACCCTTCATTATAGCATTTTTTTATGAAAAAAGCGATGATTTCCCTGAGTTTTCCACATAAAAAAACGAGAGGTTAACTCCCGTTTTATTGATTTTTACCAAAGACATCTCGATAGAGCATTCCTGTTCGTAAAGTCTCTGCGTCTCCTCCTAGTTGGTCCACCAACTCGTAGGCAAAGGCAAGGGCTGTAGAGGGACCTCGACTGGTTGTCAAATGACCATCTACCACTACTGTTTCCTTTACATATTGACCATCAAGGATTTGCTCTTGAACACCATCATAACAAGTAAATTTCTTGTTTTTCAATACTCCTGCTTGATTGAGGGCAATTGGCGCTGCACAAATGGCCGCCAGTTTCTTCCCTTCTTGTTCGAAATTTTGCATTTCTTGAATTAAGGCCTGATTGTCACGCAAATGTGCAGAACCAGGCATCCCTCCAGGAAGGACAATCATGTCATAGTCTGATAAATCACCCTCAAAGACACGATCTGCTCTTACTTGGATTGCGTGCGAACCTGTCACTTGCTCTTCAAATCCTACCATATCACAAGTAATATTAGCACGACGCAAAACATCCACAACTGTCAAAGCTTCAATTTCTTCAAAGCCCTGAGCCAACATAACTGCTACTTTAACCATGATTTTCTCCTTATTTGATTCGTTTTAATACAACCTTTTTCCGCTTGAATCGGACTTTTCCACTCTTTTCTTCAGCTAGATTAGTCTGGTAACTCATCGATAAAAGCAAGCCAACACCGATCAAATTACTGATAATAGCCGATCCTCCTTGCGAAATAAAAGGCAAGGGAATCCCAGTCAAAGGAAGCAAGCCCGTCACAGCGCCGATATTTTCAAAAATGTGGAAGAGCAACATCATAATCAAACCTGTAGAAATATAGGTGTAGAACTGGTTATTTGATTTAAGAGTAATCTTCAACATACGGTAAATCAGCATGAGATAAAGGGCAATAACAAGGACAGAACCAATAAAGCCAAAATCTTCTGCGATAACCGTGAAAATCATATCCGACTCTCGAACTGGAATAAGCAGATTCGAAGCATTAAACCCTTGACCAAATAAGCCACCACTCCCAATGGCAATCTGCCCTTGAGCCTGTTGGTAAGTGGTTGTTTGAGCAAAGTCGAATGGATTGAGCCAAGCCAAGATACGATTGATTTGGTAGGTCGGCATCCCCAATTGATGGAGAAAAGCCCGGCCACCCTTACTGATAAAAATGGCTAAGAATCCAGCAACTCCTGTTACAGCAGTCACAAATACTGGAATAATAATTTTCCAAGAAACTCCTGATAGTAAGACGATTCCTGAGAAAATGGCTACAAAAACCAAAGCCGTCCCCAAGTCACTTTGAAGTGCCAAAAGAACTAGGACTGGAATGGTAAAGACAATCATCCAAAAAATTAATAAAAAGTCCAAAGGTACTGTACGTTGCCATTCCTTATGTTTCTTTGTAAATTGGACAATGACACGAGCCAACATGAGGATATAGGATATCTTCATAAATTCTGACGGTTGGAATAGGGTAATTCCATTTATTGATACCCAGTTTTTGGCACCCGTTGATGCAACTAGGCTTGGATTATAAAAGACAATTGGCAAGACCATGAGTCCCAATCCTAAAATATACAGAAAGGGGGTCACTTTCCAAAGAAATTCTGTATTAAAGAGCATGACGATAAAACCAATCACAAGTCCCAAGGCAATCCAGGCGACCTGCTGCCCTAAAATGGGCAAAATATTATTTGGATAATCATGACTAACAGCTATATAAATAGCCACCACGCCGATAACCAGTAGAAAAAATACTGGCAATAGCAAACTATAATCGACTCTAGAGTCGAGAGAACGTTTCATATACACTAACCTTATACTTTCATACAATACTATTTATCAAAGTTCATTTAAAAATTTATCAACAGCCTCATCAACTTCGGATTGAGAGACAGTTTTAACAGTCGCTTCTTTGGCTAAAGAAGTCACTATTTGCTTGCCGTATCGTTTTCCGACAATTCTCCTATCCAAAACAAGGGTTAAGGAACGTTGGTGTTCACGTCTCATACTTCTTCCCAAAGCCTGTTTTAAACGAATAATAGCCATTGGCAATTGATAATCATAAAAGGCATTTTTCCCTTCTTGAATTAGTTCCTGATTAATCTTTTTCGTCAAGGGCTCTTGGGGATTTTGGAAAGGAAGTCTTGGTACTACTTGAATCACAAAAGGATGGCTTGAAAAATCGACCCCTTCCCAGAAACTTGCGGCACCAAGCAGGATTTGTTGTTCACCTTTTTCAAAGCGTTTCTTCAGTTGATGAACATCCCCATTTTTATACTGGGCCAGATGGCTAACTGGAAGTAAATCCGATACTGCTAGAAGCATGTCTTTGGCAGTAAAGAGAGCCAAAATCGGTTGTTGGAAAGCTTGAATTTCCACTAGCAAATCAGCTACCTCCTTGGCATAGACTTCTAAGGAGGTTTCTGTTACCAAGGGGAAATCTTTGACCAAGACCACTTCTTGATCCTGTTTTTTACCAGCTTCAATCTTAACAAATTTGGCTTCGGGATAACCTAACAGGTCTGCCAAAGAAACTCTTTGACTAATCTCAAGAGTGGCCGACACTCCCAAGACTTGACATGAATCAGGTACTAAGGAAGATAGAAGAATACGGCCTGATTTTGTAGAAGAAATCTGAATTTTCTTTTGACTCGTTTCAGTTGCTTCAAGCCAGTAATCTCGGTCAGCTGTAAAATAGCGGACCAGTTCCCCAAAGCCTTCTGCCTCTAATTCTGAAAAATACTGGCAGAGATTGGCCAGAGAATCCAAGATATTTTTACTAGATTTGCCAGACTGAAATTGTTCCATCAAGTAAAGGCACTCAAAGCGAATACTTTCTAGTATTCGTTGCTGGACCTTATTTTGCTCCTCCAGTAAAGCCTTATCAAGCAAATTGATAATAGACTGGATATCGTAGGTCTCCTGAAGCAGATTTTCTAGGGCTAACAAAATCTTTTGAACTTCATCAATAATCAATAAACGGTCACTGACAAATTCAGGATTATCTTCAAGTCTGGTTACAAGATAGGCATGATTGGTCACTAAAAGCTTGCAGGTTTGTGCCCTTTCTTGACTACGTTTCCAAAAATCTTCCGTCACAAATAAGCTTTGAAATGATAAATTCCCATCATGACGAAGATCTGTTAGAAAATGTTGGTAACGGTAGAGTTGACCAATCTCATCCAAATCCCCGGTTTCTGTCTCTGTCAGCCAAACCAAGAGTTGCATTTTAAAGCGTATAAATAAGCGATTTTCATCATTTTCCTGTAAGGAACGATAAAAGGCATCCAACTTCAGGTAATTTTGTGGTCCCTTTAAGCTATGAATATCTATATGGAACACTTCCTTGAGACATTTACCTTCTTCTTCCATGATTTGATTTTGAAGAATCTTCGTCGGAACGCTAAGAACAATTTGACGCTCTTGTACTTGGGACAAAGCGGGTAAGAGGTAGCCATAAGTTTTCCCAATCCCTGTCGGCGCTTGAATTAATGATACAGGCTCCTCCTTCAATAGCAAGCCAACCTCTTTAGCAAAACGTTCTTGCTTCTCCCTCGCTTCAAGGTTCAACAGAGAAATATTCTTAGAAAAATCTTGAGATAATTTTCTTGGCTTATTGGGAGCTGTAGGTTTCTTGAAATATATCCCTTGAACTTCAACTAAGTCAGAAGAAGTCAGAATAGATTGGTTTCGATAAATTTCTTCAATAACCAGATAGGACTCATATAAGAGAGCGTCAGCCATCTCCAGCAAGCGTTCCAAAAGACCTTTAGGAAGCTGAGCCATCTTTTCTCGTAGAAAAAGGAGTAATTCCGCAGTCGCTTGGGCATCTGAAAGGGCTGTGTGGGCGTGTTTTAGAGGAATTCCTAATTCTCGACACAAAATCGGCAAACTATATTTTTCCAGTTCTGGGAAAAAGACTTGGGCCAATTCGACCGTGTCAACACGAGGATTTCTTAGTTCATAGCCTTCAAAAAATAAATTTTCCGCCAAGAGATTGGCATCAAACTGAACATTGTGGGCTACAAAAATCCCATCCTCCACCAAGTCAAAGATTTTTCTTGCAACTTGCGAAAAATCAGGTGCTTGCGCTAGACGTTGGTCAGTCAGTCCTGTCAGTTCTTTGATATGAGCATCCAAAGGTTCATGTGGATTGACATCCGTCGTATAGTGATCGACGATTTTTCCATCCTCAATCACAACAATTCCCACTTGGATAATTTTAGCCTTACTACCTGTGCTAGTTGCCTCTAAATCCACCACAACATAGCGATTACCAATCGTTTTCATTATAAAAAATTATACCAAAAAAAGGGCCATTTGGCACCTGCAAACATAGGATAATTTTCAAACTCAAGAAGGTTACCTTTCTTAAAAATCCCAGCAAACAGAGCATCCTAGCCTGCTAATTTTTTGAAAATATTGGAGAATAAGAAAAATTGAGAGAAGAAATATTTGCATCTTACTTCTCTCAACTATCCATTTACTTTATTTAACCATATCAGGATCGTAATCATAAAATCCTGTATCAAGGAAACGGTTTTTAGGGTGTAACTTGCGAACTTCTTCATCCAGCAAGAAGGCTTGGTCATGGCTAAAGTTGCCCTCTTGAATCAAGCTACGCGCTTGGATAAAGAGTTTGGCAATCTCAACAAAGTTCTGACCAGGTGTATAGAGACCTTCTAATTTCCAGTGAGTAAAACCATGCTCTACCAATTCTGTCAATTTGGTCATCAAATCAAGGTCATTGTTAGCAAAGATGTGAGTCCCATGATTGTCTTCAAAAATGGAATAGTGGCTTTCTGGATCACTTGGCTCTGCCAAGAAGAGGTCACGTTTACGCGTTTTTTCATCATCGATATGCGTAAAGTTATAGTAGTTTTGCAAGAGTGGACGTTTAGAATGGTGAATAACACTAGCACCGTAAACCAACACTTCAGCAGGAATTTCCAAAATCTCAGGCATCTTGAAGAGCTCAGCAGATGGAATTTCACGTGCCAAAACAGCCTCAGATGCACCAGCCTTTTGTCCCCAGAAGTTAATCTGACGACTGCTAGTTACCATAGTCGAAGCATCGTAGATGGTCTTAAAGGAATAACCATCGCGGTTGACTACGTAAAAGACACCTGCATCCCCAATCGTAATGTAGTCTGTCTTGATTTCTTCCAAGAAATCAAGGAATGGCTTGATACGATCCATCATGTCTTGGTGCATGAGGGCATTGACTGCAACAATCAATTCCTTACCAGCATCATGAACCAGATTAGCGATTTCACGCAATTGGTCATAACTAAAGGTTGTTGGCAGACGAAGGCCAAAATCTTTCTCACCGACATAGATACGGTCTACGCCAGCTTCGAGTAGTTGTTCAACTTGTTCAATACTTTCAGCAGTTGCTGTAATGATAATCTTTTCCATAAGGAAAATTATACCACATTTCTCCAAAATCAGCCAAGACTTATCAGAGTTTTACAAATAGGAATTATTTCAGGCTAATTTCTCAAAGTGACTTCCACTTGACTTACCAAAGTGGAAATTAGTCTAATACTCTTCAAACCACGTCAGCTTTATCTGCAACCCCAAAGCGGTGCTTTGAGCAACCTGAGGCTAGCTTCCTAGTTTGCTCTTTGTTTTTCATTGAGTATAAAACGGACTTTTATAAGAATAACTAGATGAAAGGCAGACCCAGAAGCATAAGAGAGCTCGCCAGTAACAATTTACTTTGTACACTATCCATAAATAGCAAACATCTCAAGCTCCATTAATCTTCAAAACATCATAGATAAAATCTAGTCCAAAATTTAAGCAATTGATGCTATAGGATTTATATGTTGTTATAATTTTCTAGTCGTTTTATTTTTATGATAAGAAAAATGGCATAGAAAAACGAGTATATCCAACCACGGAAATACTCATTTTTTGATAGTTAGAAGTGATTTTTTGCTCAGCTTTATTTCTTTTTATAAAATTTATCAAGCAAGCGACCAACTATCTCATCTTTTTTCTATTTCTGTCAATATGCGTGACAGGTAGTAATGATAGCCAAAAATAGCAAGAGCAAGCAAGAGGATAAGAACTCCTACTCCCAAGCTGATGGCAAGGACAGGGGCTAGAGACCGAACCAAGAACAAACTTGCTATGACTAAAATCATTAAGATAACACTATAAATTAAGAGTAAAACTATTGCTACTATACGATTTGAACGGTTCACCAGGTCCGTAATGTTACTCCAATTGGTTGACAAATTTTTCACGTCCTTAAGGTAATGGTGGCAAGAAAGGATGACACTGGCAAGGATCCAGACTACAAAAAGGTAAATCATCGAAAGGATGGGCAAGCCTAAATATAGAGAAAGACCAAGTAAAGTCAGAACTGGTAAAAAGGACTGGACAGCAAATATAATCCAAAATTTCACTTTCACATAGCGAGCAAAGTCAAAGGGTAAACTCTTCAGAAAATCAACATTTTCCCTCTCCAAGGATAAGGCAATTGAATGCAGGCTGGTGATATTGTTATTGACAACAGCTAGAAAGAGACCTATAAAAAACAAGGGTAACCAGTATGGAGGATGAATGTCTGGAACTATCTGAGAATCTCGAATTTTGGAAATCAGACCGATCATCATGAGATAAGGAAGAAAAGCACTTGTAAAAAGCACTGTAATCACGCCAGTTCCCTGTCCCAAGAGGGTGAGGTGGTAGCGTAAAACCATACGGAAAAAGCCCTTTTTATTAGTAGTTGAAATTCTCTCCTTATTGCGACGTTCTTTCTTGACCTTCTCCTCACTGTTAAGCAGAATCACGTCATAAAAATGAGGAAGAACCTTCTTTTTGGTCAGGTAAAGCAAGAAAACAGTTAAAGCTATCCAAGCTAACAGACCCAGTATGGCTTCTGTCGAAAAAGGCTCCACTGCTATTTTGTAAAAGATATGAAGAGGATAAAGGAGAAATGGAATGTCTCTAACTTTGTCAACAATACTTCCAAAAGTCGACTGTAGAAAGAGGACAAATATTAAAGGTATGAGAACCCCTATCCCAATCATCACATTCGAAAAAATAGACTGATACTTTCTGAAGACCCTAGTCTGAGCCAAGAAATGTACTGCCACTACCATCACTAAAGTAACAGAGACAAATAATAAGACCAAGGACAGCAACATCAAAGGCAAGCCCAGCCAAAGAGAAGGAGCTAGCCTAATATAGAGGACTAGAAAATAAGCTAGGATTGGTACAATTCCAGCTAGAGCTGGCAAGAGAACAGACAGTCCTTTAGCAATTATAATCTCTGATTCTTTAAAGGCATAGGGCCTATACGATGCCAAGTCCTTACTCTCATAAAAGACATTGTAAAATGCAGTGAAAGAAGTTGAAAAAGCAAGCACCAGTAAAATAGCAACCATGCTACTAAAAAAACTTGGCATTTCCTCAAAAGGAAAACGAAAGGCTATATTTATAAACATGAAAAGCATCAAGAGACTTGAAAAAATGTAAGAACTTAGGACTCTAGCGGAAACATTTACTTTTTTCCCAGGATTCTTAGCCTGCTTCTTTCGTAGGTTAGCCAGATTAGCTTCTTGAGATGAATAGAGGATATTGATATCAACTAATTTTTTAATGACCTTGAGACGCATCTGAAACCTCCTCTTTTCTACCAGCAAGGCTAAGGTAGATACTTTCCAAAGACTGGTCTGGGTGGTCTTTTCTCAAGTCCTCTACACTACCACAATAAATCAAATGTCCCTTTTTCAAAATGGCAATCCGATCACAGACTTGCTCAGCTACCTCTAGGACATGAGTTGAAAACAAGACCGTCTTGCCTTTTTGTGCATGTTCCTTCATCATTTGCTTCAAATCAAAGGCAGCCTGGGGATCCAAACCAGTCAAGGGTTCGTCCAAGACCCAAATATCAGGATCAGACAAGAGTGCCCCAATGACAAAGACTTTCTGACGCATTCCGTGAGAAAGGGTTTCAATAACCTGATAGCGATTTTCAGCAAAATCAAAAACACTCAATAGCCTAGCTAGACTAGCCTCCAAGTCAGAGCTAGTCAGATCATAGGATGAGGCGATCAATTCCCAAAATTCATTGGCCGTTAAGCGTAAAAATAAGTCAGGCGAGTCTGCTACGTAGCCAATCTTTCGTTTGATCGTCAAGCGATTTTCCGATAACTCCTGACCGTCTACCAAAATACGACCACTGCTGGGCGAAATAATACTGACTAAGGATTTTATGGTGGTCGATTTTCCAGCCCCATTATGGCCAATCAAGCCCATAATCTCCCCATTTTCAATCTGCAAATTGAGATTGCTCAAAGCCTCTTTATCACCATACAACTTACTAATATTTTGAAATTCAATCATGGGATGACTCCTATCTTTATCTATATTACATACTATTATACTAGCACTTTGATACAAAAAAATCAATACTTTATTTTAAGCAGTTAAAATAGTTTCCTTCTATCTTATGCAAACGTTGGCGCTAACCAATACTTTATGATAGAATAAAGAACAAGATTGACAAGTAAGAGGAAACATCATGCAAAATCAAACACTCATGCAATACTTTGAATGGTATCTGCCCCACGACGGTCAGCACTGGACGCGTCTGGCTGAAGATGCTCCACACCTAGCTCATCTGGGGATTAGCCACGTCTGGATGCCACCAGCTTTTAAGGCAACCAATGAAAAAGATGTCGGCTATGGGGTCTATGACTTATTTGACCTAGGAGAGTTTAACCAAAAAGGGACTGTCCGCACTAAGTATGGTTTTAAAGAAGACTATCTTCAAGCCATTCAAGCCCTAAAAGCACAGGGAATTCAACCTATGGCCGATGTGGTTCTCAATCACAAGGCTGCAGCCGATCACATGGAAGCCTTTCAGGTTATCGAAGTGGACCCTGTAGACCGTACGGTCGAACTTGGGGAACCTTTCACCATCAATGGCTGGACTAGTTTTACCTTCGATGGTCGCCAAGATACCTACAATGACTTCCACTGGCACTGGTACCACTTCACAGGTACTGACTATGATGCAAAACGCCGTAAGTCTGGGATTTATCTGATTCAAGGAGACAACAAGGGTTGGGCAAATGAGGAATTAGTCGATAATGAAAACGGTAACTATGACTACCTCATGTATGCCGACCTAGACTTTAAACATCCTGAAGTTATCCAAAATATCTATGACTGGGCAGACTGGTTCATGGAGACGACTGGTATTGCTGGTTTCCGTTTGGATGCCGTTAAGCACATTGACTCTTTCTTCATGAGCAATTTTATTCGCGATATGAAGGAAAAATACGGTGAGGATTTCTATGTTTTTGGTGAATTTTGGAATCCAGACAAGGAAGCCAATCTGGACTATCTTGAAAAAACGGAAGAACGCTTTGACCTTGTCGATGTTCGTCTCCACCAGAATCTCTTTGATGCTAGCCGAGCAGGTTCAAACTATGACCTTCGTGGCATTTTCACAGATAGCCTGGTTGAACTCAAGCCTGACAAGGCTGTGACTTTTGTCGACAACCACGATACACAACGAGGTCAGGCTCTTGAGTCTACCGTTGAAGAATGGTTCAAACCAGCAGCCTATGCCCTCATTCTGTTACGCCAAAATGGCCTTCCATGTGTCTTTTACGGCGACTACTATGGGATTTCAGGGCAATATGCTCAACAAGATTTCAAAGAAGTCCTTGACCGCCTCCTAATCATCCGAAAAGATTTGGCCTATGGAGATCAAACTGACTACTTTGATGATGCTAACTGTATCGGTTGGGTACGTTCAGGTGCTGAAAATCAATCCCCAATCGCAGTCCTTATCTCAAATGACCAAGAAAACAGCAAGTCTATGTTTGTCGGCCAAGAATGGGCTAACCAAACCTTCGTAGATTTACTTGGAAACCACCAAGGTCAAATTACAATTGATGAGGAAGGTTATGGACAATTCCCAGTCTCAGCTGCTTCGGTAAGTGTCTGGGCAGCCAATACTATCTAATAGCTCATAATAACCAAGCCAGATCCAAGCGGATTTGGCTTTTTTGTATTCACAAAAAGACCTACCCAAATGGATAGATCTTTGTTTGTTTACAATTTACCTGCTACTGCATCCAACAATTCTTGGATTTTAGCTTGGTTGCTTCCTCCTGCCATGGCCATGTCTGGTTTACCACCACCACGTCCATCGACGATAGGTGCCAATTCTTTGACAAGGTTTCCTGCATGAAGGTCTTTTGTCTTGCTTGCTACAAGAACATTGACTTTGTCACCGATAGCAGCAACTAGGACAAGAAGATCAGAGTAGTCTTTTTGTTTCCAGTTGTCCGCAAAGGTACGAAGGGCACCAGCATCTGATACAGAAACTTGGCTAGCAATGTAACGGTGACCGTTGACTTCCTTCACATCCTTGAAGATATCGCCTGCGGCTGCAGCTGCGGCTTTTTCCTTCAACTCAGCATTTTCTTTTTGAAGTTGACGAAGTTGTTCTTGAAGTCCTTCTACCTTGTGAGGTACTTCTTTAAGTTGAGGTGCTTTAAGAGTTGCTGCGACAGCTTTAAGAGCATCTTCTTGTTCGCGGTAGGCTTCAAAGGCTTCCTTACCAGTCACTGCTAAGATACGGCGAGTTCCTGAACCAATCCCTTCTTCTTTGACAATCTTGAAGAGGCCAATTTCAGAAGTGTTACCAACGTGGGTACCACCACAAAGCTCGATAGAGTAGTCCCCGATAGTAACAACACGGACTTCCTTACCGTATTTCTCACCAAAGAGGGCCATAGCTCCCATTTCTTTAGCAGTGTCAATATCCGTTGCAACTGTCTTAACTTCAAGAGCTTCCCAGATTTTCTCATTAACTTGCTGCTCAATGGCACGCAATTCTTCAGCAGTCACAGCTTGGAAATGGGTAAAGTCAAATCGAAGGAATTCAACTTCATTCAGAGATCCTGCTTGTGTTGCGTGGTTTCCAAGGATTTTGTGAAGAGCAGCGTGAAGCAAGTGAGTCGCAGTGTGATTTTTCATAACACGGTGACGGCGATTTGTATCAATTGCCAAGGTATATTCTTGGTTCAAAGCAAGTGGTGCATGGACTTCAACTGTATGAAGAGCTTGTCCGTTTGGTGCTTTTTGAACATTTGTCACAGTAGCCACAACCTTACCTGACTCATCCAAGATTTGTCCGTGGTCAGCGACCTGTCCACCCATTTCAGCATAGAATGGCGTTTCCGCAAAGATAAGAGAGGCAGTTCCTTCTGACACAGCTTCTACTTCTGCATTATCAGCCACGATAGCCACCAATTTAGAAGACAATTGGCTAGCATTGTAGTTGAAGACACTTTCTACAGTGATGTTTTGAAGGGTTTCATTTTGCATCCCCATTGAGCCACCCTTAACAGCTGACGCACGCGCACGTTCTTGCTGTTCTTTCATGGCTGCTTCAAATCCTTCACGGTCCACAGTCATACCAGCTTCTTCAGCGATTTCTTCAGTCAATTCAACTGGGAATCCATAAGTGTCATAAAGTTTGAATACATCTGAACCAGCGATAACAGATTGACCTTTTTCTTTCAAGTCTGCTACAATGCCTTGGGCAAAGTGTTGACCTGAGTGAAGGGTACGAGCAAATGATTCTTCCTCGCTCTTAACAATTTTTTCGATAAAGTCACGTTTTTCAAGCACTTCTGGGTAGTAGCTTTCCATGATTTTTCCAACAGTTGGAACGAGTTTATAAAGGAAAGGCTCGTTGATTCCCAATTTTTGACCGTGCATAGAGGCACGACGGAGAAGACGACGAAGGACATAACCACGACCTTCATTTCCTGGAAGGGCACCATCACCGATGGCAAATGAAAGTGAACGGATGTGGTCAGCAATAACCTTAAAGCTCATGTTGTCGCCATCTTGGTCATAAACCTTACCAGACAATTTCTCAACTTCACGGATAATCGGCATGAAGAGGTCCGTTTCAAAGTTTGTCTTAGCCCCTTGGATAACCGCTACCAAACGCTCCAAACCTGCCCCCGTATCAATGTTCTTGTGTGGCAATTCCTTGTATTCGCTACGAGGAACAGCAGGATCTGCATTAAATTGTGACAAAACGATGTTCCAGATTTCGATGTAACGGTCGTTTTCAATATCTTCTGCAAGAAGGCGAAGACCGATATTTTCTGGGTCAAAAGCCTCTCCACGGTCAAAGAAAATCTCTGTGTCCGGTCCAGAAGGTCCCGCACCAATTTCCCAGAAGTTGTCCTCGATTGGAATCAAGTGACTTGGGTCCACTCCCACTTCAATCCAACGGTTGTATGAATCTTTATCGTCTGGATAGTAGGTCATGTAAAGTTTTTCAGCTGGGAAATCAAACCATTCTGGGCTTGTCAAAAGCTCATAAGCCCAAGTGATAGCTTCGTCACGGAAGTAATCCCCGATAGAGAAGTTCCCCAACATTTCAAACATGGTATGGTGACGAGCAGTCTTCCCTACGTTCTCGATATCGTTAGTACGGATAGCCTTTTGGGCATTGGTAATACGTGGATTTTCAGGGATAATAGTCCCGTCAAAGTATTTCTTAAGGGTTGCTACCCCAGAGTTGATCCACAAAAGAGTTGGGTCATTTACAGGAACCAAGCTCACTGATGGTTCTACTGAGTGACCTTTGGTCGCCCAGAAATCAAGCCACATTTGGCGTACTTGTGCACTAGATAATTGTTTCATGTTGTCTCCTTATTTACTTGTTTAATGTGATTGGCTTTCCAGCATCTCCACATAGTCAATCGCGACACAGAGAGAAATGACTAGATCTGCATAAGCGTCCTCCAGAACCGTTACAGTATAGGTAGAGGTCAAATGGAAGAGTTCCTTCTTAATTTCTGCAATCAGCTGATCGCGATCATCCAGCAATTTAAAATTCAAATCCCAGATATTGCCCTCGATATGAAGCCCCAGATTATCAAACTCATACTTATCTCGCCAGAAGGTCAACTTCTTACGAATGACAAAACTCGAGCCATCCCTAAGCTGAATCTCAAAACGAGGTAGCAAGGTCAAGATTTCTTTACTGATCTGACTGACCTGTTCACCATTAGCATCATAGATGGTAAAAGTTTTGGGAATCTTAAAAAATGATCCCTCCACCTGATAGGCTATTTCTCCCCTGTCATCCTTGATAGCGAAGCGTTCGCCTCCAAGACGAAACTTTTGTTTTACAAGAAATGTTTTCATCAACACCTCCAAAAATCAAAAGACAAGCTCATATCACGAAGGGCGAAAAACCGCGGTACCACCTTCATTCAATGAACTTGTCATTCTCTTGTTCTTATGCAATTGTATGATTGAGTAGCATGACTTTCTAGCTTAGATGGCTCGCAGCACCGCCATTTCTCTGGACTAAGACAAGTGAAAATCAATTCTCAACTTTCTTATTATAACGTTTTTTTAAGCTTGCGTCAACTGAAAATCATCTCCGTTGAATCAGAGCAATTCCCTACATCTCAGATTACTTTTTCAGAATATACTTTTTCTTACTGCCATTTTTCTTTTTATCCCAACTTTTATCCCAAGTTTTCGAATTGCTAAAGATAGCTACACAAATATTTGCAAATATAAAGGTTCCTATCACTCAATATATGGACTCAGTTGTTAGGTATTGTCGATCCAAGCCATCTTTTAAATGGAATAGTATAACAGTTTGATTAACAATCATAAAGGTTGGCCAAAAACTTTTTTTGAAAAAAGTAGACATTTTCATAGATGATACCGCTTTCTATTAGGATAAGCTTAGTATACTACTAGGCAAGCAAATAAGCAACTATCATAGAAAAACATACAGTTACAAAAATTGCCTTTTACATAAAAAACGAACCAGCTTGACTGATTCGTTTCGTGACTGCTAACTGCTACTTCCGATACATTTTAAACTGTAGGAAGAGGTCGCTATATTTTCCTGTCCATTTATGGTCAAATTTCTCATAAACTTCTAGGTGTTTCATGGTTTCAGCATCTGGATAGAAGGCTTTGTCTTCTTTTTTCTCCTCTGGGAGTAGTTCCTTAGCTGGTAGGTTTGGTGTTGAATAGCCGACATACTCTGCATTTTTGAGAGCATTTTCAGGTTTCAACATAAAGTTGATAAAGGCATAGGCAGCATCTTGGTTTTTGACTGTTTTGGGAATGACCATATTGTCAAACCAAAGGTTGCTGGCCTCCGTCGGTACCACATAGCGTAGATTTTCGTTTTTTTCTAGCATTTGACTAGCTTCACCAGAGAAGGTCACGCCGATAGCAGCATTATTCTGAATCATGTAGCCCTTCATCTCGTCGGCAACGATGGCCTTGATATTTGGAGTCAGTTTGTAGAGTTTATCTACTGTCTCTTCTAACTGCTGGGTATCCTTGGAGTTGAGGCTGTAGCCCAGCGAGTTAAGTCCGAGTCCCAGTACCTCACGCGCCCCATCAAAGAGCATGATAGAGTTCTTATACTCTGGCTTCCAGAGATCATCCCAATGCTCAGGCGCTTCCTCGACCATGGTTTCATTATAGACAATTCCCAGTGTTCCCCAGAAGTAAGGGATGGAGAATTTATTGCCTGGGTCAAAGGACTGGTTAAGGAACTCTGGTCCGATATTTTCAAGACCTTCAAGTTTTGAATAATCAAGTGGAACTAAGAGGTCTTCGTCCTTCATCTTGTTAATCATGTATTCACTAGGAATGGCAATATCGTAGGTCGTTCCACCCTGCTTGATCTTGGTATACATGGCTTCGTTGGAGTCAAAGGTCTCGTACTGGACTTGGATGCCTGTTTCTTCTGTGAATTGCTCCAATAGTTCTGGATCAATATAGTCTCCCCAGTTGTAGATAACCAATTTTTGACTATCTCGGCTATTGATTTGACTATCTAAATGCGTCGCAATTCCCCACAAGACGAGGATAATGGCTACAATTCCTGCTAAAAATGAATAGAGTTTTTTCATGCTTGCTCCTCCTTCTCACGTGAGATAAAGTAATATCCAACAACTAGGATAATACTAAAGAGAAAGACGAGGGCAGACAGGGCATTGATCTCTAGCGAAATCCCCTTGCGAGCACGAGAGTAAATCTCGACTGATAGGGTTGAAAAGCCATTTCCCGTTACGAAGAAGGTCACAGCAAAGTCATCTAGCGAATAGGTGAAGGCCATGAAATAACCTGCAATGATAGACGGAGTCAGGTAAGGAAGCATGATTTCCTTGAACATCTGAAATTGACTGGCACCAAGGTCATAGGCAGCATGAATCATGTCACCGTTCATTTCCTTGAGTCGAGGCAAGACCATCAAGACCACGATAGGAATCGAGAAGGCCACGTGACTAGATAGAACAGTCAAAAAGCCAAGTGAAAACTTGAGTTGGGTAAAGAGAATCAAGAAGCTGGCACCAATCATAACGTCGGGTGCAACCATGAGGATATTATTGAGTGAAAGAAAGGCTTCTTGGTATTTCTTACGAGACTGGTAAATGTAAATAGCTCCAAAAGTCCCGATAATGGTCGCTATCAAGGCTGACAGAAAGGCCAAGAAAAAGGTCTGGGTCACAATCAACATAAGGCGACCATCGCCAAACATGGTTTTAAAATGGCTCAAGCTAAAGCCTGTAAAACTGTTCATGTCATTGCCTGCATTAAAGGCGTAGCCAATCAAGTAAAAAATCGGCAGGTAGAGGACAAGAAAGACCAGTCCCAGATAAAGGTTGGCAAATTTTTTCATCGTTCTCTCCTTTCCTTGGTCACCCACATAGTGATGAACATGGTCAAGATGAGAATTACACCGATGGTTGAACCCATACCGTAGTTGTCATTGGTCAGGAAGTTCTGCTCAATGGCTGTACCAAGAGTGATAACGCGGTTCCCACCAATCAAACGGGTCAGCATGAAGAGACTCAAGCTGGGGATAAAGACCGACTGAACCCCACTTCTCACTCCGTTCATAGACAGAGGGAAGATGACATGACGGAAGGTTTCCCATTTTGTCGCACCGAGATCGTAACTGGCATTGATGAGATTGTTATCCATATCGTCCAAGACATTGAAAATCGGCAAGATCATAAAGGGAAGCTCGATGTAGCTTGCGACAAAGATAAAGGAGAAATCGGTAAAGAGCAACTGTTGTGAACCGATTCCGATAAATTCCAAGAATTGGTTAATAGAGCCATTTTGACCAAAAATCCCGATAAAGGCATAAGCTTTAAGGAGCAAATTAATCCAGGTTGGCAAGATAATCAGCATGAGCCAGAGTTGACGGTGTTTGAGACGGGTCAAAAAGAGGGCTGTTGGATAGCTGATAAGGAGGGTTACAAAGGTCACAATTCCTGCATAGAGTACAGAGTTGAAACTCATTTTTAGATAGGTCAAGTTTTGTGACGCAAAGTAGGACTTATAATTTTCTAAACTGAACTGACCTTCGATATTGAAAAAGGATTGACCGAAAATCAAGACCAAGGGTGCTAAAACAAAGAGGGCAATCCAAAGCATGTAAGGCACTACAAAGAGTTTAGAGCTTGTTTTCTTCATCTCTTTCCTCCTCGATTGCATTGATCAGACCTGCTTCTTGCTCTTCGATTTCTACGTACTCCTCGATACGAGCATCGAACTCTTCTTCTGTTTCGTTGAGACGCATGATATGGATGTCTTCTGGCTCAAAGTCCAGACCGATTTCCTCACCCACGATGGCCTTACGGGTTGAATGGATCATCCATTCATTCCCAAGTTCGTCATAAGCGATAATTTCATAGTGAACTCCACGGAAGAGCTGGGTATCCACCTTAACTTGGAGCTTGCCTTCTTCAGGAAGGGTAATCCGCAAGTCCTCTGGACGAATAACAACCTCAACAGGTTCATTTGGCTTCATCCCCCCATCGACCGCTTCGAAGCGTTTGCCGTTAAACTCAACCAAGTAGTCCTCAATCATGGTACCTGGTAAGATGTTTGACTCCCCGATAAAGGTGGCAACAAAGTGGTTAATCGGCTCGTCGTAGATGTCCACAGGAGTTCCTGACTGGACAATCTCTCCATCATTCATAACGAAAATCCAGTCACTCATGGCAAGGGCTTCTTCCTGATCGTGAGTGACAAAGACAAAGGTAATCCCCAATCGTTGTTGCAGTTCCCGCAGTTCGTACTGCATGTCTGTTCGCAATTTCAAGTCCAGCGCTGATAAAGGCTCGTCCAACAAAACCACACGAGGTTGGTTGATGATGGCACGGGCAATAGCCACACGCTGACGTTGTCCTCCAGAGAGTTTACGGATGGAACGTCTTTCATAACCTTCCAACTGAACCATCTTGAGAACTTCCGCTACGCGCTTCTCGATTTCTTTCTTGTCAATTTTACGCAAGCGGAGTGGAAAGGCAACATTTTCAAACACATTCATATGTGGGAACAAGGCATAGGATTGGAAGACCGTATGAACATCTCGCTTGTTGGTTGGAATGTCATTGATACGGACACCATCTAGCATGATATCTCCTGTCGTAGCATCCAGTAGACCTGCAATGATGTTTAGGATAGTTGATTTCCCTGAACCAGATGCGCCTAGAAGGGTGTAGAATTTTCCTTCTTCCAACTCAAAGTTGATGTTTTTGAGAACCTTGGTGTTGCTGTCTTCAAAAACTTTAGAGACGTTTTTGAATTCGATAATTGGTTTTTTCAATTGGCATAAATTCCTTCTTTTTCATAGATTAACAGATCAGGGCTCTGTCAGGCCGCCACTACCTCTTGCAGGGAGTAAAACCACCTGCATACATCTTCGCTACCGATAGGCTTTCACCCCCTTTCCATGACATAGCAGCAGCTTTTCAAATACAGCTTCCTACTTGCTTTCACCTAAAATACGGACTTCTCTCTCAAGAGTAACACCTGAGTGTTCCTTGACTTTTTCGATAACAGACTCAATCAAGTCTTCGTAGTCTTTAGCCGTTCCGTCAGCAACATTGATCATAAATCCTGCGTGCTTTTCAGACACTTTAACACCACCGATACGATAGCCTTTCAAGCCAGCTTCTGAAATTAACTGACCTGCAAAATGCCCGACTGGACGCTTAAAGACCGAGCCACAAGATGGGTATTCCAAAGGTTGCTTGAGTTCACGCAGGTGCGTCAAGCGATCCATTTCTTGCTTGATGACCTGATGGGTTCCTGGGGCTAGAGCAAATTTAGCTGACAAGACAACTGCACCAGACTCCTGAATGGCTGAATGGCGGTAACCAAAAGCCAAATCTTTGGCAGATAGGGTCTCGATTTCTCCATCCTTGGTCAAGACCTTGCAAGACTGCAAGATGTGGGCGATCTCGCCACCATAGGCACCCGCATTCATAAAGACAGCACCGCCAACGCTCCCTGGAATGCCACAAGCAAATTCAAAACCAGTCAAACTATGACGGAGGGCAATGCGAGTTGTTTCAATCAAGTTAGCCCCTGCTTCAGCTTCGATGGTATAGCCATCAACGGAAACGTTATTGAGCTTGTCACACAAAATGACAAATCCACGAATTCCACCATCACGAACGATGATGTTGCTGGCATTTCCAAGGACCATCCAAGGGATATTTTCTTGATTGGCAAATTTGACAACGCGAGCCAACTCAAAATGATTTCGTGGAAAGACCAGATAATCAGCCTCTCCACCTACTTTTGTATAACTATAGCTATGCAAGGGTTCTTTAAAACGGATATCAATCCCTTCTAAGATTTCAAGCATTTTTTCTTTTACTAACATGACACTCTTCCTTTTACAAAATTCATTCCATTATACCATTTTTAATACCATTTGACGACCCTAAAAAAATCTTGGGCTTATTTTAAACAAAAAAGAGGTTTCCCCCTTTTTCTTATGATTTTTTACAAAAGATTGCCTTTGTTCCATAGGCAACCAGAACGAGCTCTAGTGCTAGGACAACTTCCACCAAGACTGGATTTGTCAACCAGCCAACTTGGACTAGAGATGGTGCTAGGTCAAAGAAGGCGTGTAGGCCATAGGCTGCTAGGAGATAAATCCATTTCTTCTGGCGAACAGCTTGGTAAACCCAAACAGTCAAGAGTAATTGGAAACCTAGGGCCAAGATTCTCTCAAAACCAAGCAAATAAATCTGCCAGACTGATAGAGACTGAATAGTTTTCAACATATTTTCAGACAGCAATTGCATGACCTGTGGATCCTGAGTTTGAACCGCCGAAAGCACGATGTAGAGATTGAGTAAACTAGCAAGGCCTAGGAAAATTAATTCCAAGCCACCATGCCCCAGTCCATAAGCCAAAGCGTCTGACTTTTCCAAACTTCTCTTTTTCTCCAACCATTTGAAGAAAACAAGACGAGCAGTTTCCTCAAAAAATGCTGCCATGGCTAGGCCATAGATGATATAGACAAGCGGATGATCTTGCAAGAGGGCAATACTACCGTCTTTTTGAGGATGCAAAACCAAGATATGCACCAGTTTTTCCAAAATCTGTGAAGAGACAAAGAAGGCTACAGCCCCCAATCCCAAAACAGCTAAATTAATCTGGTATTTCTTTTTGGCATACCAAATGCTTCCTATCAAGAAAGCCAGCAACAGCAACATGGTAATGATAATATGAATGGTCATTTTCTTCTCCTATTCTGCCTTTTCAATATCTTTTTTCATCTCGTCAACATTGAACTTAGCAAACAAGTATTGACGGTCTTGTACTGGGAAACGTTGGTCCAACTGGTCAACAGCTCCCACCTCAATAATGCCTTCCTTGATAACAAAGTCCATGACATGTCCACCGAAGGTCAAGTCATCTGAAATGAAGTGTAGATGATAGCCTGCTACACTGACCCCATGGAAAATCTCAGGCGTCCAGAAACCAACGATGGTTCCCGCCACATTGTCGCGACTATATTCAGGTTGATGGGTTGCGACCTCAGCAAACTTGGTATCTGGTGTTGACTTAGGAATCATGCGCACATGCATATGCGAAAATTCCCCCCGAATCTTGATAGAGCGGAAAAGATTTTCCCCATCATAATAAGACTCAATCCGTTCTTCCAATTCCTTGTCTGTCATCTCAAACCGCTGGCGGAAAATAACTTCTGCCTGATGTGGTACTACTGCAGCGTAAGGAATAAGGGCATCTGGTGACACTTCTACAATTTCCGGTTGCTCTCCTGAGCCTTTGGCCTGATAAGCCTTGCCATCTAAGACAATCAATTCCCCATCAATAGAATCCAAGGTTCCCAAACCAAGCTCACCATGCTCTAGCAATTCTCCCACTGTCATGGTACCACCATAAAGGCCAGCCATCAAGGCTCCAAGGGTATTGTATTGAAATAATTTCACTGGTTCCTGCACGTTCTTATCCATTCACTTTCTTGTCTGTTATTCTATAAATGTTACTCCTAAGTATACCACATTTGCCCCTAGATGTGAACGAGAGAAACACTCTAGACATTGCCAAGAAGGAAAAAAAGGGTACAATGTAACAAAATCAAGGGAGGTCTGGAATGAAGAAACAAAGCAAGTACCAAGAGGTCGTTTCCTATCTGAAAAATGGTATCGAGTCTGGATGATTTTCGACGGGTAGCCTGAGATTTTGACAGAAACAAAACTTGAACTAGCACAACAACCCCTAAGGAACACACTTCCCTAGGGGTCGCTTTTTATTTAACTAAATCATTATTTATTTTTTGTTCCTAGTAAACATAAATATTGTATTAATAATTGCAAAAATAAATGCAAACAAAAGGATTTTCCAAAGGATAAATTTTTGTAACACTAAATACGCATATACAAATCCAATCAAAAAGCTAATAATCCCATCCTTTATTAAAAAGTTTTTATCACGCATTATTCCATACCTCACTGAACTACCCAAATAGCCAATTGAGCAGCAATGATATAAATATTTGTTTTAAGTCCATTAGCTTTAACAAATCTTAGTACCACTTTAGCTAATTCTGACCAAGCCTTTTTCTACGCATACCTAACAGTTAGCGAAACATTGGTCATAGCAAAAAATTCTTCTCGTATTTTTCTCGCTATACATCCTCCCATCTCATCCCAAGGGACTCTGTCATAGAGATTATTAATATTAGTTTCTAATTCATTTTCCGCATGAGCAATATCTTTTTGAGAAAAGTTTTTATAAACATATTCAATAAATTTTTTTCATTAACTCCATTTCTAAACATTTGTTCAAGAACATTGGCTACATCATCGATTTGTTTTTGTTCTTAGGTCCTAATTTCAGAAACTTCCGTAGTAGTTACATCATCAGCAAATACTCTAACAGAAGCTATAGAAGGAGACATAATAGAAAATAGTGATAATACAACAGGAGCTGAAGTTACAATTTTTTAAAATTTCATAAAAAACACTCCTTTCAAGTCACAAATGTATATTACTGATAAAATAACTTGACTTTATGATTTAAACTCCTTTCTAACAAGTTATTAGTATACTTTTATTTTTCAATTCTGTTATACCACAACAAGAAAGCGATTTCAAGTTTTTCCTAAAAATATGTGCAAGTAATAAGGGGAAATTAGCATGAAAACTTTTTAAAACAAATCAACCCCAGATAAAAAATACACATTTTGTTTTAAAGAGAAAAAGGTTCCGAAAAACTGTCACATCTGCATTTGGTTGCTCTTTGATTTCAAAAAAGTATTAAAGATGGAAGTATACCACATTTGCCCCTAGATGTGAACGAGAGAAACACCCTAGACATTGCCAAGAAAGAAAAAAAAAGGTACAATGTAACAAAATCAAGGGAGGTCTGGAATGAAGAAACAAAGTAAGTACCAAGAGGTTGCTTCCTATCTAAAAAATGGTATCGAGTCTGGACGTTTTCCAACGGGAAGCCGCCTGCCTTCTATCCGTCAACTGAGCCTTGACTTTCACTGTAGCAAGGATACTGTCCAACGAGCCCTGCTGGAATTACGGCACGAACAATACCTCTATGCCAAGCCCCAGAGTGGTTACTACGTCCTAGAACAAGGGCAACACCAGGATCTAGAAATCGAAGTCACTGATGAACATGCCAGTGCCTATGACGATTTCCGACTCTGTGTCAATGAAACCTTGATTGGACGGGAAAACTACCTCTTCAACTACTATGACAACCAAGAAGGATTAGAAGACTTAAGACAGTCCATTCACAAACTCCTCTTTGACCAAGCTCTCTACTGCCAGGCTGAACAACTAGTACTGACTTCTGGGACCCAACAAGCCCTTTTTATCCTTTCTCAAATTTCCTTCCCTAGCCAAGCTAAGGAAATCTTGGTGGAACAGCCGACCTACCATCGGATGAATCGTCTCTTGATTGCTCAGGGATTAGACTATCAAACGATAGAACGAGGCATTGATGGGATTGACTTGGAGGAGCTGGAAGGCCACTTCAAAACAGGAAAAATTAAGTTTTTCTACACCATTCCTCGTTTTCACTATCCTTTGGGGCATTCCTATTCTGAGCAGGATAAACGGGCTATTCTTGACTTAGCAGCTAAGTATGGTGTTTATATTGTAGAGGACGACTATCTGGGGGATTTGGACTCCAAGAAGGGCCAGACCTTCCACTATCTAGATACAGAGGAGCGCGTCAT
This sequence comes from Streptococcus mitis, assembly GCF_946190375.1. Classification (GTDB taxonomy): domain Bacteria; phylum Bacillota; class Bacilli; order Lactobacillales; family Streptococcaceae; genus Streptococcus; species Streptococcus mitis_CJ. The sequence goes on from NZ_CAMIAF010000004.1 coordinate 101,834, forward strand.
TTATATCAAGTCCTTCTCAACCAGCCTCTTTCCAGCCCTGCGGATAACAGCACTCATCCTTCCAAATGCTATCAAAGAAGCCTTTGTGGCCTACAAAAATATCCTAGACTACGACAGCAACCTCATCATGCAAAAGGCCCTGTCACTCTATATTGACAGTCAATTATTTGAGAAAAATCGGCTAACTCGCTTATCCAATCAGGAAGACTACCAAAAACAAATCGAGGAAAGACTAGCTAACACTCCTTGTCCCCTTCCTCATTATCCCCTACACGATGGTGTATTGCTAGACCTACGACAGTATCCTAAAATTGCCAGTCTCAAACACAGTCAACTGGGCTTGGACTTCTTTGAAAAGGCCTATTTGAGCGCCTGCCCTTATCAATTTGCCAAGGTGTCCCTAGAAAATCTGGAAAATGTTTTAGACTATTTAAAAGCAGAATTGGAATAACTTCCAACTCTGCTTTTTCTTATTCTTCAACTTCTGTTAGACTTGCTGCTTTTTCAAGATAGCTTTGGTAGGTTCCTTCATCCTTGAGCTTTTGGATGACCTTGTCCACCACTTCTTTCAAATCAGCACTATTTTTTCTAAGGGCAACTGCGTTGGCTTCGCCGTCCTTCATCTTCAAGCTGACAGTTGCGACAGCTAGGTCGGCATTTTTAGCAGCATAGCTAAGGGCAACAGGCTCGTCCATGTGAACAGCATCTACTTTTCCAGCCTGCAATTCATTGACTGCTTCACCCATATTGGTTAGGGAAGTCAATTGAGCTTTTGGCAATTGTTCCTTGACCATTGATTCTGGAACAGTTCCTTTTTGGGCTGCAATATTAGCACTCTCAAGGCTAGTTAAATCCTTGTATTTTTCTACATCAGCCTTACGAACCAAGAAACTAATCTTGTTTTCATAGTAAGGGATTGAAAAATCAAAGACTTCTTTTCTCTCATCAGTAGCGCTAATTCCTGCAACTGCTAGATCAGCCTTACCAGTCTGAAGACTAGTCAAGACATTATCAAAACTCATGCTTGAAATTTCCAACTTAACCCCAAGTTCATCAGCGATAGCTTGAGCCATATCAATATCCGCACCGACTACTTGGTTTTTTCCATCAACCAATGATTGAAATTCAAAAGGTGCATAGTCAGGACTGGTCGCTACTACCAATTTCCCCTTTTGCTTAATGGTCTCAACAGCTGACTGAGACTCATTAGAACCCGACTGACAAGCTACTAAGAAGAAACTTGCAAGAAAACTACATAAAACAAATATCCATTTTTTTGATTTCATAAATAAACAACCTCTCTGTTAATTTTGTATAATTATAACGCTATCCAAGTTACTTGTCAAGTGTTTTTTGAATTTTTATCTTAAAAATATTTTTTTCATTCAAGAAAAGGAGCTATCAGTTGATTTCAAGCTCCTTTTTATACAGAATGAACCTGTTTTATAGTTCGACAATCTTACCTGTTTCAAAGTAAACAACCCATTCACAGATATTTTTAGCATAGTCTCCAATACGTTCTAAGAAGGCAATCACTTGGAAATAATCACGACCTGTAACAATGGCATCAGGATTTTTCTTGATTTCTTCTGTAGCCAAGTCACGAATGCTATCAAAGTAATGGTTGATTTTTTCGTCCATAGCTGCTACTTCATAGGCCTGGTCTACTGAACCATTCAGATAGAGTTCCAGGGCTGCTTCAACGAAGTTCTTGACATCGCGACCCATTCTCTTGATTTCTTCCTCAACAGCTGGGATACGTTGCTCACCCTTCATACGAATTGCCGCCTTGGCAATAGAAACAGCATGGTCACCCATACGTTCCAAGTCAGATACAGCCTTCAAGACGGTCAAAACAGTACGCAAGTCTTGAGAAACCGGTTGTTGGAGGGCAATCATTTCAAATGATTTTTTCTCCAACTTCACTTCGTATTCGTTTACTTCTGCATCATCTTCGATGACTTCCTTGGCCAAATCACGGTCATGCGTAACAAAGGCACGCACTGTCCGATTGATTTGGGATAGCACTTCTTGTCCCATAGCATAGAACTGGTTGTGCAATTTCTCTAAATCTTCTTCAAATTGAGAACGTAACATCATTTATCTCCTTATCCAAATTTTCCTGAAATATAATCTTCTGTTTCCTTGTGTTGAGGGTTGAGGAACATCTTCTTGGTATCGTTAAACTCAATCAAATCTCCATCAAGGAAAAATCCTGTCTTGTCAGAGATACGAGAGGCTTGTTGCATAGAACGTGTAACCAAGAGCATGGTGTATTTATTTTTTAGTCCATACAAGGTTTCCTCAATCTTACCAGCAGAGATAGGGTCCAAGGCAGAAGTCGGTTCATCCAAGAGAATGATTTTGGGACTGGTTGCCAAGACACGGGCAACACAGACACGTTGCTGTTGTCCACCTGAAAGCCCGATAGCTGAATCATGAAGGCGGTCCTTGACCTCATCCCAGATAGAAGCACGTTGCAAGGCTTTTTCCACTGCTTCATCCAGAACCTGCTTGTCCTTCACTCCATTGATACGAAGTCCGTAAACAACATTTTCGTAGATAGACATAGGGAAAGGGTTCGGTTGTTGAAAGACCATACCGATTTCCTTACGCAATTCAACTGTATCTGTACGCGGACTGTAGATATTGTGGCCGTTGTAAACCACTGAACCAGTTGTAGTAACCTCTGGATTGAGATCCCCCATGCGGTTGATAGCCTTGAGAAGAGTTGACTTTCCTGATCCAGATGGACCAATCAAGGCTGTAATTTCCTTAGGTTGGAAAGATAGGGAAACACTATTCAAGGCCTTCTTTTGATTGTAGTAAACGGACAGGTCTGACACCTGTAAAATCGCTTCTGTCATACTGTTTCCTTTCTATCCAAAGTGTCCTGTGACGTAGTCATTAGTTGACTGTAGTTTGGCATTTTGGAAAATATTAGATGTCTTATCATACTCGATCAAGTCACCCAAGTAGAAAAATCCTGTGTAATCACTAGCACGCGCAGCCTGCTGCATACTGTGGGTCACGATGATGATGGTAAAGTCCTTCTTCAATTCCAACATCGTTTCTTCCAACTGGGCTGTCGCAATCGGATCCAAGGCTGACGCTGGTTCATCCATCAAGAGGATATCTGGTTTAACAGAGATAGCACGAGCGATACAAAGACGTTGCTGCTGACCGCCTGATAGGGTCAAGGCTGACTTGTGCAAATCGTCTTTGACCTGATCCCAAAGGGCAGCTTGACGGAGAGAGGTTTCCACAATTTCATCCAAGACTTGCTTGTCCTTAACCCCTGCACGTTCATGGGCAAAAGTAATATTGCGGTAGATAGACTTGGCAAAGGGATTTGGTCGTTGGAAAACCATTCCGATATGCTTACGCATTTCATAAACATTGATTTCTGGACGGTTGACATCAATTCCTTGATAGAGGATTTGACCTGTGACCTTGGCAATATCAATAGTATCATTCATACGATTGAGACTGCGGAGGTAGGTTGATTTTCCTGATCCAGATGGGCCAATTAAGGCTGTGATTTTATTTTTTTCAAATTGCATATCGATGCCCTTGATAGATTCATTTTTACCGTAGTAAACATGTAAATCCTTAGTAGAGAGGGCCACTTTCTCTTCAGGAAAGGTGATGATATGCTTTTCATCCCAATTATATTTTGACATGGCTTCTCCTTTAGGCAGCGGTTAATTTCTTATGTAGGTAGCTTCCGAGTTTACGGGCTCCAAAGTTAAAGATGAGGATAAAGATGAGGAGCACTGCGGCAGAACCTGCTGATACGATGGTTCCATCAGGAATAGTACCTTCACTGTTGACTTTCCAGATGTGGACAGCCAAGGTTTCTGCTTGACGGAAGATAGAGATTGGGCTGGTCACACTGAGAATATTCCAGTTAGACCAGTCTAGGGCTGGAGCAGATTGTCCTGCTGTATAGATAAGTGCAGCCGCCTCACCAAAGATACGACCAGAGGCCAAGACGACCCCAGTCACAATACCTGGAAGGGCTTCTGGAATGACCACATGGACCACAGTCTCCCAACGAGAAATCCCTAGAGCCAAGCCAGCCTCACGTTGCGTATGGTGAACGTGTTTCAAACTGTCCTCAACATTACGAGTCATCTGAGGCAGGTTAAAGACTGTCAAGGCCAAGGCACCTGAAATGATTGAAAATCCATACTCAAACTGAACTACAAAGATCAAGTAACCAAAGAGACCGACAACCACAGATGGCAGTGAAGACAAGATTTCGATACAGGTTCTGACAAAATTGGTTACAGGACCTTTTTTGGCATATTCGGCTAGGAAAATCCCAGCCCCCATAGATAAGGGCACAGAGATAATCAAGGTAATGACCAAGAGGAAGAAGGAATTATAGAGCTGAATTCCAATCCCACCACCTGCTTGGTAAGAAGATGATTTGCCAGTCAAGAAAGACCAAGAGATATGAGGCAAACCGCGAACCAAGATATAAAGAATCAAGGATGCCAAGATGGCAACGATAATTCCTGCAATCGAGTAGAGGACAGCTGTTGCAATTTTATCTAATTTCTTAGCGTGCATAGTTTTTCTTTCCTCTTTCTTTCGTAATCAATTTAATCACACTGTTGAAGGCCAAACTCATCAAGAGCAAGACTAAGGCCAGTGACCAGAGAACGTTATTATCAACTGTTCCCATAACGGTATTTCCTATACCCATGGTCAAAACAGAGGTCAAGGTCGCAGCAGGTGTTGTTAGTGAAGTTGGGACAACGGCTGAGTTTCCGACCACCATCTGAATGGCCAAGGCTTCACCAAATGCACGCGCCATCCCAAAAACCACTGCTGTGAAAATCCCTGAACGTGCCGCCTTCAAGGTTACACGCCAGATGGTTTGCCAGCGAGTGGCTCCCATAGCTAAACTAGCTTCGCGGTAGTGACGAGGCACCGCACGCAAGCTATCCGTTGTCATAAAGGTTACCGTCGGTAAAATCATGACAAAGAGAACGAAAATCCCTGACAAAATTCCAAAACCAGTTCCACCAAAGACACTACGTACAAAGGGAACTACGACCTGCAAACCGATAAATCCATACACGACTGAAGGAATACCGACAAGCAATTCAATAGCTGGTTGCAAGATTCTAGCACCTTTTGGTGAGACCTCCGTCATAAAGACTGCCGCACCAATGGCAAAAGGAGTTGCGATAAGGGCTGATAGGATTGTGACAATAAAGGAACCCAAAATCATAGGAAGAGCACCAAATTGTTTACCTGAAGGATTCCAAGTTTGTCCAAAAAGGAAATCAAAGATATTAACCCCATTAACAAAGAAGGTCGACAAACCTTTTTGGGCTACGAAAATCAAAATCATAGCCACAATGATGACAATCAAAGACAGGCAGGCAAAGGTCAAGCCCTTTCCTAATTTCTCTAGACGAGAGTTCTTTGAGGGAGAAAGTAATTTTTTAGCTAATTCTTCTTGATTCATTAGTGACTCCCTTCTAGTGCTGTCACCGTTCCGACAGCATCTTTTTCAACCTTCATTTCCTTGACAGAAATATAGCCCATTCCCTTAACGATTCCGCTTTGCGCTTCATCTGAGAGGACAAAGTTGAGGAATTCTGCAACCAATTCATTTGGTTGGCCTAGGGTGTACATATGTTCATAAGACCACAAAGGCCAGTTATTGCTTGTAACATTTTCTGCAATCGGCTCATAGCCATTCAACTTCATACGTTTAACTGAGTCATCCACATAGGCAAAGGCTAGGTAAGAAATAGCTCCAGGTGTCTGGGAAACAATGTTTTTGACCATCCCATTTGAATCCTGTTCTTGACTCTGCACGGCAGATTGACCATCCATGATAACACTATCAAAGGTTGCACGTGAACCCGAACTTGCCGCACGGTTGATAATAGAAATGGCTAGGTCTTTCCCACCGACTTCTTTCCAGTTGGTCACTTGACCTGTGAAGATGCTACGGAGTTGTTCAGTTGTCAGATTTTCAACATCAACTTCCTTATTTACAATCACTGCCAAGCCCGCTACGGCTACCTTGTGGTCTACTAGAGCGGATGCGTTGATACCGTCTTTTTCCTCGGCAAATACGTCTGAATTTCCTACATCAACGGCTCCAGACTGAACCTGAGACAGACCTGTACCAGATCCTCCACCTTGGACGTTGACTGTTTTTCCAACGTGCAGAGAGCCAAATTCATCTGCTGCTGCTTCGACCAAGGGCTGAAGAGCCGTTGAGCCAACAGCTGTCATGGATTCTCCACGATCAATCCAGCTAGCACATCCCGCCAAAGAACCTGCTAGCAAAAGAGCCGCAAGGGATAGAGCGAGTTTTTTCCTTTTTTTCACTGTTTTTCTCCTTGAAAATAATGGTGAATGCTGTGAATTTTTTCAACTATTTGTTTATGTTTTTCTTTTGAAAATTGGGAGCCAACTGAAGTTCTTATACTCAATGAAAATCAAAGAGCAAACTAGAAAACTAGCCGCAGGCTGTACTTGAGTACGGCAAGGCGACGTTGACGCGGTTTGAATTTGATTTTCGAAGAGTATTAGCTTGGTTTAACTAGAAATTTGCTTAGTTACCTTGCCCACCAATTTTGACTTAAAATGAAAGACAATTTGAAAAAAATCCATACTTCCACTATAACATAGACAAGCTACTTTGACTAGCATTTTCACTTGAATCTGAGGCCTTTTGGAAAATAATTTTTCAAAACATTTCCAGTCACCTTAGCAAAGCCCAAGCCATTTCCTTGAACCAAAACTTGGTACCAACCATTTGGCAGACTTTCTGCCAGCTGAACGGTTTCTCCAGCGACATACTTTACAAACGCTTCTTGGTCAATTTCAACCGACTGCTTGACCTGACTCGGTTTCAAGGCTAGACCAAGAGCAAAACTGGGTTCAAAACGTTTCTTCTTAAAAGTACCCAAATGTAGACCATTGCGCGCAATCTTGAGTTTTCCTAAATCTGGCAAGAGTTCGGGCAAGAGATAGAGTTGGTCTCCAAAAGTCTGCAAAATTCCCCTTAGATTGACCTTCAAATGGTTTTGGGCAAATTCCTGCCACAAGACAACTTGTTCACGACTGAGATTGCTCTTACTTGCCTTACATTTTGGGGCTGGATTTTCACCTTTAAATTGCAAATGCGCGACAAACTGACCCTCTCCCTTAAAATGATGAGGGTACATACGAGCCGTTTCTGGCAAGTCAATCCCAGCTACCATTCCATTGATATGTTCAACTGGCAGCAAGTCGAAATCATACTCATCCAGCAACCAATTGACAATCTCTTCGTTTTCCTCAGGTGCCCAGGTACAGGTTGAATAAACCAAGCGACCACCTTCAGCTAGCATGGTTACTGCATCTTCCAGAATTTCTCTTTGCAAGCTAGCGCATTGACTCGGGTAATCTAAGCTCCAATAGTCCATAGCATCTGGTTGCTTACGGAACATCCCTTCACCAGAGCAAGGAGCATCAAGGACAATCAAGTCAAAATAGCCCTTAAAAACCTTGACCAAGCGGTCAGCAGATTCATTGGTCACCACGACATTTGTCGCTCCAAATCGCTCCATATTTTCTACTAAAATCTTAGCCCGTTTGCTTGAAATTTCATTGGAAACAAGCAGCCCCTCCCCAGCTAGATAGGCTGCTAGTTGAGTTGATTTGCCACCCGGTGCAGCGGCCAAATCCAAGACCTTCATACCAGGACTGGGCTGGGCTACCTGAGCCACCATTTGAGCAGCAGGCTCTTGCGAATATACTAAACCTGTAGCATGCTCAGGCGATTTTCCTGAAACCTTCCCATAATGTCCCCAAGGAGTTTGAGGAATGGCATCAGGAAAGGAAAGTTGCTCTTCTTTTAAAGGATTGACCCGAAAGGCCGAAACCGCTTCCTCCTCAAAAGAGGCAAGAAAATCTCTTGCCTCATCTCCTAGTATCTCTTCATATTTTTCAACAAATCCTTCTGGAAATTGCATTTAAGTTCTTTTCCTTTCGTAAATATAGGACTGAATTTCCTCCTGCATCTCAAGAGGTAGCATCATGACCGGCTGTCTGGTTTGAAAATCAGGAGCTTCACCAGAAAGGGTCACAATCCGATAGCCCAGACTTTCCCCTAAAATACTAGCTGCGGCATAATCCCATGGTTGCAGATAAGTGACATAGGTCAACAAACGCCCTGACAAAATCTTGGCAAAACTAATGGCCGCACTCCCATAGACACGAACACCGAGGACCGCTCGACTCAAATCAGCCAAGCCCCATTCATTGGTTTCCAGCATACCACTATTCCCTGCAATGAGAAAATCTCCAAGTGGTTTTGATTTAAAGGAAGCTAGGGGCTTATCATTTAGACAAACTGGAAACTTACCACCACCGTGATAACAATCCCCCTTGACCACATCATAAATCAGACCAAACTGTCCCTGACCATTTTCAAAATAAGCCATCATAACAGCAAAATCTTCCTGCTGGGCGACAAAGTTATTGGTACCATCAATAGGATCAATGACCCAAACCTTGCCCTCTTGAACCGAGGCTCGCAAACAGCCTTCTTCAGCGCAAATCTTATCCTCAGGATAACGGGATAAAATCTCACCAACCAAGAGTTCCTGAACTTCCTTGTCCAGTCTGGTCACTAAATCTGTTGGAGAGGACTTGGTTTCAACACACAAATCTTCCTGCATATGGTCAAGGATGTACTGGCCCGCCTTCTTAACAAGCTCTTTGGCAAATTCGAATTTACTTTCCAAGAGAAATCTTTCCTTCCCCTTTTTCCTTGGCAGCCTGAACTGCTCGGTAAAGCGAATAGCCACTCACCGTTTCAAATTCTCGTCCCAAACTTTTCTCTTCGCTCTTGCTTGGCACGACCGCTTTGAATCCCTTATAGGAGTCCAGTAACTTTTTAGCCTCTACCTTGCCTTCATAGGCGGCTTCAACATCATTAAAAAAAGAAAGCACTGAAGCAAGTTCTTCAGTGCTCCACGACAAATCTAGTGGGTAACTATACTGTTTGTTCATTAACTAATACCAGCTCTCATTCTTGCTTCTTTTAGCTCTTGCTTACGGTAACTACGAGGGAGAAAAGCACGAATCTCATCTTCATTAAAACCGATCTGCATACGTTTAGCATCGATAATAATTGGACGACGCAAAAGACTAGGATACTGCTCAATCAAATGAAGTAATTCCGATACCGAAATACTTTCTACATCAATATCTAATTTTTGAAAAATTTTTGAACGAGTTGAAATGATGTCATCAGTACCATTTTCGGTCAAGGAAAGGATGTGTTGCAATTCTTTTCTTGTTAAGGGACTGGTCATAATATTATGCTCCTCAAAGGGCACCTTATGTTTTTCTAGCCAGGCCTTTGCCTTACGACATGAAGTACAGCTCGGTGATAGAAATAGTGTAATCATGCTTTTCTCTTCTTATCTATACTTTGCTACTTCTATTATACAAAAAAATAAAGCGCTTGACTAGAGATTTTTAGAAAAAAAGCCTATTTTTTCAAGAAAAATAGACTGTTTGCGAACGATTGATACATTTTGGATTTGGTTAATTCATTCTTAACGATGATTTTAAATTATATACATTTATATATACAAATTAAAAACATCTTTCTTTTTACGTCCTACGACTTTTCAGATAAAGATATCCAAAGAAGCTTTCATAGAGGGTAAAAAAGAGGAGGAAGGCATGAAGGAAGAAGGTCTCTGGCAAAACCAGAATCACTGGATCCTTGGCTGGATCAAAAAGCCAGGTATCATCTCCCACAAAGAGAATTTGATGGAACAGAGTAAAGAATTGGTCAAATCCAATCAAAACTCCCCCAAGTCCAATCATCACAGGTAAGACTACTAGAGCCAAAAGCCCTTTACTAAATAGAGACAAAAAGCCCTTTTTCACAATCCCTTTGACAAAGACGTAAAAACTTGGCAGTGTCACTAAGGAGACTAGCTGAACAAAGTGAAAGAGGTTCTTGACCACTGCGAAATGGTGCAGACCAGCTGCTGACGAACGAAAATCTGGCATCTCTAGGACCTGACTAAATGGATTGGTCAGATAATTCATCAAGATATGAAAGTTGTACTGAATGGTTTCTGGATTTAGATAGACCCTATCCGTTAAACTTAACCATTGAATTTCCAGCGGATAAAAAATCCAAGCCAAATAAATGGTCAGAAGGATAGAAAGAGAGAGGAGAAAGAGCATAGAGCTCCAAAAGGTCAGTTTAGTTTTCATCAAAGTTCCACTCCGCAAGGCTAGAAACCACATGAGTCGGTGCGATTGGCAGGTCTGCCACTTCTTCTGCCTTGGTAAAACCTGTCGTCACCAAGAGCGTTGGAATGCCATTGTCAATCCCTGCTCGGATATCAGTTAGGTAGTTGTCCCCGACCATGATTAACTCTTCACGTTCTAAGCCTAAGTGCTCAACCGCCTTGTCCATAATGATAGCATTTGGTTTTCCTATATAAACAGGCTTCACTCGTGTTGCTACTTCAAGAAGTGTAATTAGTGAACCAGCACCTGGCAAAAGACCGCGCTCTGTAGGGATGTTGAGGTCAGGATTGGTTCCGATAAAATGAGCTCCCTTTTGGATAGCCAGAGTTGCTGTGGCAAATTTTTCATAATCAACTTGCCAGTCCAGACCTACTACCACATAGGCAGGATTATCCTTGTCTTCCACATAACCAGCCTCCTTGATGGCTTCCTTGAGTCCTGCTTCTCCGATAACATATACCGTCTTTTCAAGCCCCAAGTCGTTCATATAGTCGATAGTCGCCAAAGTCGCTGTGTAGACAGTCGATAGAGGCGTATCGATATTAAAATTCTGAGCCAACATCTCCTGAACACTCTCTGGAGTGCGGGTTGTATTATTGGTCACAAAGAGATAGGGGATGTCTCGCTTTTGCAATTCATGAACAAAAGCCTCTCCTGCTGGAATTCTGTCTTTCCCCTTATAAATGGTTCCGTCTAAATCAATTAAATAGCCTTTATATTTCATACTTTTCCTCTAAATCTTTTTTATTTCTTGCCAAGTGATGATAGCTTGAGCATTGGTAGCCCCGTCGCTTGTAATCTCATGCTTGCTTTCCAGTCCAGTCCGTTCAACAGCCGATGTGATCACCCCACCTGGTCGAACTTCCTTGACATACTTGAGGTTGATTTTCTTGGGAATATATTGGGTCAAAAAGTCCGCTCCCATGACCTCAAAAATCCAGTCCAAGTATTTACTGTTATTGACATGGCCATTCATATCCAAGTCGTAAAAACGGACATGGTAATCCTTGCTGATCGGCTCTTCCAAAGGCTCATACTTTGGTCCACGGATAAGCTTTTTATCAAAATCAGACTGGTAAGGAGCCACAATCTCAGGTTCAACAGTATGGACTTTTCGACTGTCTCGGTCCATCAAAACAAAGGTCGCCATCATGTGAATGAGTTCCTGTCCTGCTTCATCATAAATGGTAAAGCGACGGTAGCAAAAGAGTCGATTGTAGCTCAGAGCTTCCGTTTCGATGGTAATTTCTTCCGCAAAACGAGGCAAACGAACCACTTCAATATCGTATTCTGTGATAATCCAGACCAGATTATGCTCTTCTAAAATGGCCTTATCACTAACTCCCAGTTCAATCGACTGCATCCCTGAAACTTGTAGGGATAGTAAAATCACATCTGGAAGCTTGATATGACCGTTCATATCAGCCATATCAAAAGGAATTTTCATTTTCATTTGATAAGTTAAGCCCATCATCCTACTCCAAAATAAATCGTTCTGCTACGGTGTCTCCTAAAAAGAGACCTCTTTTTGTCATGCGAACTCGGTCACCCTCTATTTGCATGAGACCTTGTTGTACCAAGTCTCTGACAATTTCTCCATAAAGTCCATCGAAAGACCGTCCAAATTTTTCCTCAAATCGCACCATGGAGACTCCTGATTTCTTGCGGAGGCCCAAGAACATTTCTTCTTCCATTTGCTCTTTTTGACTCAGGTGTTCTTCTGTGATCCGAGCATTACCTTCCTCAACCGCACTGAGATAATGGCGAATCGGACCATGATTTTTATAGCGTACTCCATTTACATAACCAGACGCCCCAGCACCAATGCCATAGTATTCAGCATTGTCCCAGTACATGAGATTGTGGCGACTTTCAAAACCAGGCTTTGAGAAATTGGAAATCTCATAATGCTCAAAACCAGCTCGCTCTAGCTCTGCGATGATGTACTCAAACATCTCAGCTTCCAGTTCTTCCTTAGGCAGAGGTAATTTCCCTCGTCGCATACGGTTCATAAAGACCGTATGGTTTTCTAAAATCAAGCTATACAGACTCATATGAGGAATATCCAGCCCAATGGCCTTAGCCACATTGTTCTTAACTTGCTCCATAGTCTGACCTGGCAGAGCATAAATCAAATCGATAGAGATATTGTCAAAACCAGCCAGTTTCAGACGGTCGATATTTTCATAAATATCTTTCTCCAAATGACTGCGCCCAATCTTTTTCAGCATCTTGTCATCAAAGGTCTGCACGCCTAGCGAAACACGATTGACAGCCGAGTTCTTCAACACAGCTATCTTATCCGCATCCAAGTCACCTGGATTGGCTTCAATGGTCAACTCCTCCAAGACAGACAAGTCCAAGTTTTTAGTCAAGCCCTTCAATAACACTTCCAGTTGAGAAGCTGACAAAGCTGTCGGTGTGCCACCACCGATATAGAGGGTTCTCAACTTTTGAATATCATAAGAACGAAACTCTTCCAGCAAATGCTCCAAATAGCTGTCGACTGGCTGATTCTTAATAAAAACCTTTGAAAAATCACAATAATAACAAATTTGAGTACAAAACGGGATATGCACATAGGCTGACGTTGGTTTTTTCTGCATAGTAATTATTATACCACAAAAAGCGAACAATACTTAGAATTCCGTTTAACAAAATCCTAGCATTGTTCGCTTTCTTTATCTAAACATTCTTTGTATTTTATGGATAACACAACTATCAGAATCAATCTAGTTCGTTGTTAAAACACAAAAGAATGAATGTTCATCTGACTAAATTTTTAGTCTTCTTTTTTCTTGCGAGCTACAAGTCCAAATCCACTCAATAGTCCAAGAAGTCCTAGAGATGCAAGAGTCGCATTTGATTCTGTTCCTGTATTTGGCAATACATTTTGAGAATCATTTGACTTAGCTCCATTATCAACAGTAGTCTTAGTATCTACCTGATCTGCATTTGGAGTAACTGAATTTGGAGTTGGAGTAGCTGGTGTTGGTGCAGGTGTATCTTGACCAGAACCTCCATTAGTGTCAGGTGTGATTGGAGTTACTGGATCTGTGTAGGCTGGAATCTCTACAGTTGGTGGCGTAATGACATTGCCTTCTCCATCCGTACTACTTGTGCCTACTGGATTTGTATACTCTGGAACTTTCTCGTCTGGTTTCACTGGAGTGAAGTCTTGGTTCACTAAGTCTGTTCCTGGAATGTCGTGACTGATG
>NZ_CAMIAF010000005.1 GCF_946190375.1 Streptococcus mitis
GAATTCGCTCAAATTAACGAGAGATTCCTCGGTTTTCATTTCATTAAAAGTAAGAGGCCTATTTTTTCAGTGGACTCTGGTTAAAGTAGTACCTTTTTTTTATTACTTTCATTAGATGTATCCTCCATAACTGATTGTAGCAAATACAAAATCGCATGTCAATATATAAAGAACTCATATAAAAAGCAGTTACAAAAACTGAAACTGCTTTTCTATTCTTGCATAGCGTAACCAACACCACGCACGGTTTTAATGTAGCTTTTTTGACCTTTTACATCAAGCTTGCTACGTAGATAACGGATATAGACATCCACGATATTGGTTTCGGTCGCACTTTCATACTTCCAGACACTTTCCAACAACTGCTCACGCGTCAGGACTTTCTTGCTTCCCATAAGAGTAGCCAAAAGATCATACTCACGACGCGTCAGAGCAATCATCTCTTCGCCACGATAAACGGTATGATGTTCTACATCCATACGCAGATTTCGGTAAGACGTTGGAACCTTCATCTGACTACAGTGTTGGTCGATAAAGTCCCGACCTCGGAAAATGGCTGAAATACGAGCTACCAGATTCTCAATAATAACTGGCTTATAGATGTAAGAAACGGCAAAGCGTTGGATTGCCTCAATCTGATTTTGCAAGTCTTCGCGATGGTCCAAAACCATGATCACTGAGGCTGGCTTAGTCCGACTCAGCTTGTCTGCAAAATCTTGGGCTGTCATATCCCCCAGATGAGCATTCAATAAAATCAAGTCATAGTCTGTCTGAAGAGCCATAGAGAGGGCTTTTTGCCCCTCCTCAACCTGATCAACTCGGTATTGCTCTTTTTGGAGTTCCAAACTTAAAAAATGAGCTAGATTTCGTTCTTTCTCAAGTAATAAAATCCGTTTTCCCATGGCAGACCTACTTATTTTTCGTCATACCAAGAGTAGTGGAAGGTTCCTTCTTTGTCTTTACGTTGGTAAGTGTGGGCACCAAAGTAGTCACGTTGTGCTTGGATCAAGTTAGCTGGAAGGTCAGCTGAACGGTAGCTATCAAAGTAAGTAATAGCTGCTGAGAAGGTTGGTACTGGTACACCAGCTTGAACTGCAAGAGCTACGATATCACGCACTGCTTGTTGGTACTTAGCAGTAACATCCAAGAAGTATTCATCCAAAAGAAGGTTGGCAAGGTCTGCATCACGGTTGTAAGCATCTGTGATCTTTTGCAAGAAACGAGAACGGATGATACAGCCATCACGCCAGATAGATGCGATGTCTGCAAATGGCAAGTTCCAGTTGTTTTCTTTAGAAGCTACACGCAATTGAGCAAAACCTTGTGCATATGAAATGATTTTTGAGAAGTAAAGGGCTTGACGAATCTTTTCAATCAACTCAGCCTTGTCTCCTTCAAATTTGAAGGCAGCTGGTTTTGGAAGAACCTTGCTAGCATGTACACGTTCTTCTTTATAAGTAGAGATGTAACGTGCAAATACTGACTCAGTAATTAGTGACAATGGCACACCAAGGTCAAGTGATGATTGGCTAGTCCATTTACCAGTCCCCTTGTTACCTGCAGCATCAAGGATGTAGTCTACGATTGGTCCGGCTTGGCCTTCATCGTCTTTACGGCTCAAGATATCAGCTGTGATTTCAATCAAGTAGCTGTCCAATTCACCCTTGTTCCACTCAGTAAAGATTTCAGCCATATCTTCTGCAGAAAGGCCTAGCAAGTGTTGCATCAAGTCATAGCTTTCTGCGATCAATTGCATATCCCCATACTCGATACCGTTGTGAACCATTTTTACATAGTGACCAGCTCCATCAGGGCCGATATAAGTCACACATGGTTTGCCATCTTCTGGTGCTTTAGCTGAGATTTCTTCAAGAACATCTGCAACTAATTCGTAGGCTTCTTTTTGTCCACCAGGCATGATAGAAGGACCTTCAAGGGCACCTTTTTCACCACCAGAAACCCCAGTACCGATAAAGTTGATACCTGAGTTTGCCAATTCTTCATTACGACGAATAGTATCTTTGTAGAAAGTGTTTCCACCGTCAATCAAGATATCACCCTTGTCAAGGTGTGGAAGAAGGGCTTGGATAGTAGCATCTGTACCAGGTCCAGCTTGAACCATCAGCATGATACGACGAGGTTTTTCGATTGAGTTTACAAAACTTTCAACGTCATAGCTTGGTACAAAGTTCTTTTCAGGATGGCAAGCAATTACATCTTCAGTTTTTTCTTTACTACGGTTGTAAATAGCAACTGTGTAACCACGAGATTCAATATTAAGGGCAAGGTTACGACCCATTACGGCCATACCAACAACACCAAAGTTAGCTTTTGTCATTTGACACTCCTCTTGTTTAATTTGTTTTATTTTATCATTTTTACTTTTGAAAAGAAAGAATTTTGTAACGACTGCTTAGTAGTCCAAGTCATCCGCATGCCCAGAACCATTTCCAACAAAGTATCCTGTCTTACAGTTAAGGGTAAAGAGATAGGTTCCATCTGGCTTATAGAGGTTGTAATAACCATTGCCATTAACGATATTGACACGTTCGAGGATGTATTGATTTCCAGTGATATAACCACGTGAACGTGAAGTCGCTAGAATTTGTTCCAAGACGCCATCAGTGAAATCCCAGGCAGAGTTGTTACTATCATCAATAGCAGACTGATTGAACGGCACACGGCTTGAAGCTCTTTGTAGGTTAACTCCAGAACTTGATAGACCGCCATGACTATCATCACGCGCAGAAACTGAATTGTTTGATGAGGCGCTTGAAGATGGACTGGTGTTACTTGTACTACTCTCTGTAGAAGAATTTGAACTTGCTTGACTAGAACTGCTAGTTTGACCTGAGCTTGAGCTAGACGTACTTGTTTGCTGGCTCTTACCGAGGCTGATAGCCTTATCTAGCACTTTGTCAATCTCCGTATTCCCGGTTTTAATATCTGTAAATTTAGCGTCAGATTTAGCTTTGGCATTGGTATCCAAGACACCATCCACAATAGCTGGTTTTTCAAATTGTGCATTGACATCTTGAATGGCCTTGATTTGCGTTGCTAGACTATCATACTTAGATTTGGCAAGCGTATGTTCACGACTACCTTCTAGCTTGTCAAGCAAGGTCTTAAGTTGGCTCAACTTATCAAACTGGCTATTTTTCAAAGCCGTTTTATTGCTATCTGTATAGAAGGCATCATAAAGTGTATTAAAATCATCCACATCTGATTGATTGGCTGTAGTTGATTGAGCAGTTTGAATTTCCTTGGTCGAGCGATTCACTTGACGATAGACATAATAAGCACTGACACAGATAATCACTGACACAAGCGCCAAAGCGGTCAAAACAAAGCCTTTTTTACTTTTCTTTTCTGAGTCCTCTTGATCCAGACGAGAAAAAGTTTTCTCCTCTTCCACCTCCTCAGTCATTTCTGCTAAATTTTCATCCTCTAGCACTATAGGATCCCAGTCTTTATCCTCATCATCCAAAGACAGTGGAGGTAAGATAGCTTCAGAAGATGGAACTTCCTCTGAAGAGGTTTCCGACTCCTCTACAGCTTCACGCACTTCTTGGATTAAATCATCCAGACTCTGAGTTTCGACTAACTCCTCTTTTTTGTATTGGCGAGTCGCAAACTTATCTGCTTCGATTTCCTCTTTGTGTTGCTTGACATACTTGTCCAAAATGGAATCTTCAGGCAAGACTCCTGCTTCCACTTCTTCATTTTTACGAATCGCTTGACCAACTGTTAACTCTTTTGCTTCATCAAAATCAAATCGCGGTTCTTGGACTTCTTTTTTATGCCGATTCCGTCTTTTCTTACTCATGAGTATCCCTTTCTATTTTAACTCTTGGCGTTTAACACGCTGACCAAAATATTGATACAGATCTACTTTCAAGGTTCCGTTGTATAACTTACGTTTCTTATCCGCCTGACTACCATACTTGCTTTCAAATGCCTCATCACTAGTTAGGATAAACTTACTCCAAGTTTTCAGTGGTGCAAATACTTGCCCCATCTCAGCATAGAGCTTGGTAACTCCTGCATCATCTGATAAACGTTCTCCATAAGGCGGATTGGAGATAATCACTCCATTTATTTTATCAGAACGCAAATCCTGCACGCGCATCTGCTTAAAAGTAATGTCTCCTGCAACACCAGCTGCCTGGGCATTGGCCTTAGCAATTTCCACCATGCGAGCATCAATATCACAGCCCATGATATCCAGTTCCAGCTCACGATCCACTTTTTTAGCCGCCTCTGTGCGCACTTCTTGAATCAAGCGATCGCTAATCCAGTTCCATTCTTCAAAAGCAAAAGAGCGACGAAGTCCTGGTGCCATCTTTCGAGCAATCATAACTGCCTCAATACAGAAAGTCCCCGAACCACAGGTCGGATCAATCAAAGGCTTGTCTGGATACCAGTTAGAAAGTTGTAAAATGGCTGCCGCCATGTTTTCCTTGATAGGGGCTCCCCCTTTTTCGGTACGATAACCACGTTTAAAGAGGCTAGACCCTGTCGTATCAACCATGACAGTTGCCACATCTTTTAGAATAGAGACCTCAATCTTAAACTCTGGGCCATTCTCCATCAGAGGGACACCTTCTGGGCGAGCATAGTGTTTCTGCAATTTCTTAACAACAGCTTTCTTAGAAATAGCCTGAACACTCGGCTCATTGTGAAGTTTAGATTTAACACATTTGGCCTTGGAAATCGGGAACCGAGCTCCGAGTGGTAAATAATTTTCCCAATCTAAAGCAAAAACTCCCTGAAACAGCTCTTCAAAAGTCTTAGCTGGGAAAGTTCCTACGATAATTTTGATACGATCTGCTGCTCGAAGCCAGAGGTTGGTTTCGATAATAGCTCTCACGTCTCCTTGAAAACGAACACGTCCATTTTCAACCTGACAATCGTAGCCCAACTCTCGCACTTCACGACCAACGACAGCTTCAAGACCCGCTGCAGCAGTTGCAATTAAATTAAATTCTTTTTTCATGTTACAGTCTTGCAAGACCTTTCTATATGTCCACTTTAAAAAATGAGGTTGAGAAAATTTCTCAGCCCCAACCTATATGCAATTTTCTATAAGCCATGTTTTGTTCCAGAAGTGACTAGGACCACTTCCTTCGATAATCATCTGTCTACCACTAACAGCTCTAGCTGATAGCAGTCAGAATACTACGTTCGTTTCCGCGTACTCCATGCCCCGACCAAAATTTGGGTTGCTAGCTTGAGGGGTTTACCGCGTTCCACTCTCTCCGTTTCCAGAAAGACTCCGTCACTGTGGCACTTTCAAGCTTACTCTGGCCTATCCAAGGACTTAGCCATTTCAACTGCCGTAACGATTTCTCGTCCCTAGGCTTATGGTTTCGCCTAGCACAAACACTACAGGCATCACAGCCTGTGCTAGCATGGACTTTCCTCATGAGAAGCAACCCTCCTCACGCGATTATCCAAAAATTGCACATCTCAAATAACTACTTAGAAATCTGAGTTATCTAAAATTTGTTTACCAAAAACTTCTTTTTCCAATCTATTCAGGCGTTTCAAAATATCAAAATTCGTCATAGAACTTGTAGTTGCCGCTTCAATAGGCTCTGCTTGAACTGGTGAAGATTTCGGTTTACGAGCCAGTTCTTCCTTCAAATCCGCAATTTCCTGACGAAGTGACTTGACCAAGGCAGCATAGGTTTCATAATCCTTAATGACATCGTCTAAAAACTCATCAACTTCTACTTTACTATAGCCACGAACTTCACGTCCAAACTCTTGTTCAAAAATATCTTTCGCTGAAAAAATAATACTTGCCATGTCTCTCTCCATTCTCGCTTGCTAGTATTATTATATAAAAAAAGCCAAACAAAAATCAAGGTCAAAGCTTCAATTTTCGGAAAAATTTTCAGCAAGTTCATTTAGCTGATCAAATGTTAATCTCTTTATAAAATAGTCCTCTTGATTTTTCATCTTTTGGTAAAAATAAGCTAGTTTCGTTTGATTTTCTTCATCATAAAAAAGATAGGAACTATTCGTATTTTCCAGTAAAAACTGCTGGTAATCTCTTAACTGCCCCTTGTGTTCATAACGAGGATAGGCATATTTGACAAAGTCTACCTGCTTAAAGCGACTCAGTTTCATCTGATTGCCTTCATTCCAATTTTCCCCATGGGTTTCAAAAGCAAAAATGGTGGCCAAGTGGAAACCATATTCGGTCTTCATTTCCTGAGCAACCTCTAAAACCCAATATTCAAAGCCCAAAGTCCCTGTAAATACAAGCCAAGTCACCCCATCTGCTGCCATAGCTTCTAAATCTTTACGTATCGCTTTTTTAATCAATTTAAGACGAGGATCCTTGTCAGAAAACAAACCCAAATCAAAAGCAGAATAGCCTAAAACCAAAGCTGTAGTCATTTTTAACCCTTCCTGTGCAAATTTATGATATAATAGAGTGATGTTATTGTACCAATAAGGAGAATTATGGTCAACTATCCTCATAAAATTTCATCACAAAAAAGACAAACATCTCTTTCTCAACCCAAAAATTTCGCAAATCGAGGAATGTCTTTTGAAAAGATGATCAATGCTACCAACGACTACTATTTGTCTCAGGGATTGGCAGTTATACACAAGAAACCAACTCCTATTCAAATCGTACGAGTGGACTATCCACAACGAAGTCGTGCCAAGATTGTTGAAGCCTATTTTCGACAAGCTTCAACGACAGACTATTCTGGCGTTTATAATGGATATTACATCGACTTTGAAGCTAAGGAAACAAAACAAAAACGTGCGATTCCGATGAAAAATTTTCATCCACATCAGATTCAGCATATGGAACAAGTCCTTGCCCAACAAGGAATCTGCTTTGTCCTTCTTCACTTTTCTTCCCAGCAAGAAACCTACTTATTGCCGGCATTCGATTTGATTCGCTTCTATCATCAAGATAAGGGACAAAAATCAATGCCACTTGGATACATACGAGAATACGGTTACCAGATAAAACTAGGGGCATTCCCACAAATTCCCTATCTCGATGTTATCAAAGAACATTTACTAGGTGGTAAACAAGATGAATAAATACATTCTTATGCGAATATTAAAGTATACTGGAATCTTTTTCCTAACTCTCTTTATCGCATTATTTCTATTGGGCGGGGGTGTTTTCCTCTATTTTGTGAGCAAAGCTCCAGCCCTATCAGATAGTAAATTAGTTGCAACAACTTCTAGCAAGATTTATGACAATAATAACGAACTCATTGCCGATCTGGGCTCTGAACGCCGAGTAAACGCTCAGGCCAACGAAATTCCTACTGATTTAGTCAAAGCTATCGTGTCTATCGAAGATCATCGTTTCTTTGACCACAGAGGGATCGATACGATTCGGATTATGGGAGCCTTCTTACGTAACTTACAAAGTAATTCTTTACAGGGGGGATCAACCCTAACCCAACAGTTGATTAAGTTGACCTATTTCTCAACATCAACTTCGGATCAAAACATCTCCCGAAAAGCACAAGAGGCTTGGCTAGCTTTCCAATTGGAACAAAAAGCTACCAAACAAGAAATCCTTACCTACTACATCAATAAGGTCTATATGTCAAATGGTAATTATGGAATGCAGACAGCAGCCCAAAATTACTATGGAAAAGATCTAAAGGATCTATCTTTACCTCAATTAGCTTTGCTAGCAGGTATGCCTCAGGCACCCAACCAATACGATCCATACTCTCATCCGGAAGCAGCGCTAGACCGTCGTAATTTAGTTCTTTCAGAAATGAGAGGGCAAGGTTACATTAGTGCTGAACAATATGAAAAAGCCGTCAACACACCTATCACTGATGGTTTACAAAGTCTTAAGTCGGCTGCTACTTATCCAGCATATATGGATAACTATCTAAAAGAGGTTATTGAACAAGTAGAGCACGAAACTGGATATAATCTTCTTACTACTGGGATGGAAGTCTACACAAATGTAGACAAGGGAATTCAACAACGACTTTGGGATATTTACAATACAGATGAGTATGTCTCTTATCCAGATAATGACCTTCAAGTAGCCTCAACTATCGTTGATACTTCCAATGGTAAAGTCATCGCTCAACTTGGAGCACGTCACCAAGCAAGTAACGTTTCATTTGGTACCAACCAAGCTGTGGAAACCAACCGTGACTGGGGATCAACCATGAAACCAATCACTGATTATGCCCCAGCCTTGGAATACGGTGTATACGATTCAACTGCAACTACTGTCCACGATATTCCTTATAACTATCCTGGAACAAGTACCCCTGTCTACAACTGGGATCGAGCATATTTTGGTAACATTAGCCTGCAATATGCCCTTCAACAATCTCGTAACGTGCCTGCCGTTGAGACACTAAACAAGGTTGGTTTAGACAGAGCCAAAAACTTCCTAAATGGTTTAGGAATCGACTATCCTGTAATACACTATTCAAATGCTATTTCAAGTAATACAACTGAATCTAGTAAACAATACGGGGCAAGCAGTGAAAAAATGGCTGCAGCCTACGCTGCATTCGCAAATGGCGGTACTTATCACAAACCAATGTACATCAATAAAATCGTCTTTAGTGACGGTAGTGAAAAAGAATTTTCTGACGTTGGTACAAGAGCTATGAAAGAGTCTACTGCCTACATGATGACAGAAATGATGAAAACAGTTTTGACATCTGGAACAGGTTACAACGCCTATCTGCCTGGAATTCCTCAAGCAGGGAAAACAGGGACTTCCAACTATACCGACGAAGAAATTGAAAACCATATTAAGACTAGTCAATTTGTAGCACCAGATGAACTGTTTGTCGGTTATACTCGTAAATATTCAATGGCTGTTTGGACAGGTTATAGCAACCGTCTCACTCCTATTCTAGGCGACGGTCTCACAGTTGCTGCTAGAGTCTATCGCGCTATGATGAGCTACCTTGCTCAAAATAACCATCCTGGAGATTGGACAATGCCTGAAGGACTATACCGAAGCGGCCAGTTCGTATTCCAAAATGGAGCAAGAAATACATTAAATACTCCTGACACACAACAAACACAATCAGAAGTAGAGAATCCCTCTACCACAAATGAAAATACAAGTACACAAGTAACACCTACTCCTGGTCAACAATCAAATAATCCTGCTCCAACGAATCCAAATCAGGGACAGCCTGGCCAACAAATCCAACAACAACCACAGGCCCCTCAATTTCAACAACCACAACAGTAAACACAAAAAATCCTGAGAGTTAGAAATTCTCAGGATTTTTTACTACAAGATAGCTAATACTCAACGAAAATCAAAGAGCAAACTAGGAAGCTAGCCGCAGGTTGCTCAAAATACTGTTTTGAGGTTGCAGATGGACGCTGACGTGGTTTGAAGAGATTTTCGAAGAATATAAAGGAGTCGGCTACAAACCAACTCCTTTACCTTTATTTGACATGTTTGGCAAGTTCTTCTTGCGCTTTTTTATTGGATTCTTCTTTTTCTTTCATCCATTTATCTTGAGCTTTTTGGTATTCATCCACAGTAACTGCCTTGTCTTGAATTTCCAAGTATTTGTACAAGAGTGGCTCACTTGTACCTTTATTTCCTGACAATGCAAATGGTATTGTAAATGGTACCATCTTAGACAAGATTGGACGTCCTGTACGAGATGTAGTTGGAATAATCAAAGCACTATCTGTCAACCAAGCTTGAGCTGCAGCGTATTTATCATATCGTTTAGCAACATCTATAGCCTCATCACCAGCTTCAGTAACCAATTTTTCGTAATCATATAGACCTACTTTTTTAGCAGCTACATTATCTTTCCCTGAGTCAAATCCTAAATATGTTTTAGTACTTTCTCCTACAGATGGTTTGATGATATCAAGGTAAGTTGATGGATCGGCAAAGTCTGGACCTCAACCGACATTATCTGATAAATCCCAGTCTTCTCCAGCAGCATTTTCAGCAAAATATGTAATATTATTTACTTCGTCTTTTTGTAGTTGTTGGATATCAATAATGACATTATCAGTTCCTAAAGTCGCTTCCAAGGATTGTTTCATAGATTGCACGCGCTGAACTTTTGTAGTTGCTGTTTGGTCAACAGGCATATCCAAATGAATTGGGAAAGTCACACCTTCTGCCTGAAGAGCAGTCTTAGCCTTAGCAAATTCTGCTTTAGCTTTTTCAGGATTGTACAGACCGTCTTGAGCATCAGCAAGGTTCACATCCTTCCATTCATCCCCATAGGTTACTAATTTTTCTTTGACCATATCGCCAAAGTTCTTCCCATCTGCTTGAACAAATGTTGGTGGTACAAAGAGATTACGCAAGATTTTGCTTGCACCAGTTTCTCCATTCAACTGAGAGGCATAGGCTGTACGGTCAAAACCAAAGGCAATAGCCTGACGGAAATCCTTGTTTAAGAGAGCTTTTTTAGTAGATGTCTTTTGTTCTTCGCTGGTCTTAGATGTGTATTTATAAGATTGGCGGTCAATATTTGTACCAACTAGATACGTAACAGAGTCTTGTTGCGTATAGACGATATTGTCTTTCATACTCTTCTCAAGCTCTGCGAAACTTGCACTTGTTGGATAGAGACGAGCTGCTGTAAGGCTACCATCTTTAAAGTTTTCTGCTGGTTTGCTGGTATCTTGCCCATCCCAGAATGACAATTTGACCTTGTCAATATGCACATTGTCTTTATCCCAGTAGTTCGGATTTTTCGCAAATTCAACAGAGGATTTGGTCACAAGAGATTTCAACAAATAAGGACCATTGTACAAGATACTACTTGGATCCGTAGCTTTGGCAAAATCATCCCCTTTTGAGTTCAAAAACTCTTCATTGACTGGCGCAAGCACACCCATAGTTGTTTTAGAATTCCAAAAGCTTTCAGGTTTGTTCAAAGTGTATTGGACTGTTTGATCGTCAAGTGCTTTAATCCCAACTTGAGAGAAATCTTTAATTTCCCCTTTAGCATAGGCATCTAGTCCTTTGATTGAATCCTGTACCAAGTAAAGGGCTTCTGCTTTCTTATCTGTTGCATATTTAAGACCTGTCACAAAGTCTTGAGCCTTAACAGGAGCATACTCTTCTCCCTCAGATGTATACCACTTGGCATCCTGACGAATCTTATAAGTATAAGTCAAGCCATCCTTAGAAACTGACCAGTCCTCTGCCATTGAGGGAATAAGGTTCCCATATTTATCATTTTCAAGCAATCCATCAATCACATTACTAGTAATGTCGGCAGTAGCTGCCTTACCAGTTGTTAAATAGTTGAGATTATCTGGGTGGGTCTCGTAGGTAAATGCAAAAGTCTGCTCACCTTTAGCGCCTGAGCCCCCTGAACAAGCAGCTAAAATACCCGCTGCTAATAAAGTCACTCCCGCAAGAGCCAATACTTTTCTTGTTTTCATAGTCTTCTCCTTTGTTTTTTTATTCATTATAGACCCTTTTTCAAGTCCTGTCAATACAATTTTCTGAATTTTAGAAACTTATTTTTTAAACAATAAGGTTGCAAAAATATGAATATTATCAAAAAAACTCAACTACATTAGGTAGTCGAGGAATGATCAATCATATTTCTGTAAGCAGTTTGAGTTGTTTAATCTAACTCATTTCTTACACACTGCAAAGCTGCTCCGATTACCTGGTGCATATCGTAATAGCGATAGTGTCCTAAACGACCACCAAAGATAACCTTCCCTTGCTCATCAGCCAATTTTTTATATGATTTATATAAATGATTATTACGATCATTATTAACTGGATAATAAGGCTCATCACCTTTTTCCCATGTTTTAGAATATTCTTTAGTAATGATCGTCTTTGCTTGATTTCCAAATTCAAAATGTTTGTGTTCAATAAGGCGAGTATATGGGGTATCTGCATCTGTATAGTTCACAACTGCATTTCCTTGGTAATTCTCCATATCCAAGGTCTCATTTTCAAAACGAAGACTACGATACTCTAGTTCACCCAACTTATAGTCAAAGAATTCATCAATCATACCGGTAAAGACAATCTTAGGGAAGTCCTTCATATATTGCTCTTTATTGGCAAAGAAATCAACATTTGTTTCTACATCAATATTTTCATGATCCAACATTTTTTCAACTATTTGAGTGTAGCCACCAATTGGAATCCCTTGATAGGTATCATTAAAATAGTTGTTATCGTAGGTCAGACGTACTGGCAAACGGCGAATGATAAAAGCTGGAAGTTCCGTAGTTGGCTTGCCCCACTGTTTCTCTGTATAATCTTTGATTAATTTTTCGTAGATATCTGTACCTACAAGAGAAATCGCCTGTTCTTCCAAATTTTCAGGAGTTTTGCCATTTAAAATAGCACGTTGCTCCTCAATCTTAGCTTGTGCTTCTGCTGGCGTTACAACTCCCCAGAGTTTATTGAAGGTATTCATATTAAAAGGGAGGTTATAAATCTCACCCTTATAATTTGCGACAGGAGAATTTGTATAACGGTTAAACTCTGCAAACTGATTGACGTAATCCCAAATCTCCTTATCAGAAGTATGGAAAATATGAGCACCATACTGATGAACTTGAATTCCTTCCTCTTCACGAGTATAGATATTACCCGCGATATGATTTCGTTTTTCAATGACTTTTACTTTTTTTCCTTTTAAGGCTGCTTCATGGGCAAAGACTGCACCAAAGAGACCAGCACCAACAACAAGATAATCGTACATCTTAAGCTCCTTTGGAGTTCATTATCTGCCTCTTTTATTAGACTAGAAAATCATTCTATTGCTTATCTTACTTCTTGTTTATAAAATTCTTTCAAAGCATCTTGCCAAGTTGGAATAACAAATCCAGTAGCTTTGGCTTTAGCCAGGCTCATCGTTGAGTTTAGAGGACGTTTAGCTTTTGCTGGAAATTGACTGGAATCTACTGGCTTGATTTCCACATCTGTATCTTTCAAAATTTCAACTGCAAAATCATACCAAGTTGTGTCTTCTGTAGCATCATTTGACAAATGATAATAACCAAATTCCTTGCGGTTTTCAGCCAGGTAGGTAATGAACTCAGCCAAGGTACGAGTCCAAGTCGGACGACCGTGCTGGTCATTTACAACTGTTAAAGTCTTATGATTTTTCGCAAGATTTTGCATGGTAAAAACGAAATTTTTGCCATAATTTCCAAATACCCAGGCAGTACGGATAATATAGAAATTAGACACATGCTTCTCAACTAACTCTTCCCCCATACGCTTAGTGCGTCCATATTCTGTCTGTGGATCTGGTCGGTCATCTACTTCCCACTCTTGTCCAACTGGTTTCTTACCATCAAAGACATAGTCCGTAGAAATATAAACTAGAGTTGCGCCATGCTTTTCAGATGCTTTTGCGACATTTTCTGTCCCCGTCACATTAATGGCATAGTCCAATTCTTTCCCTTCATCCTCTGCTGCATCAACAGCAGTATAGGCTGCACAGTGGTAGACTAAGGTTGGTTTCACCTCTTCAAAAACTTTCTCAACCATCTCTGCATTGGTAATGTCCATCTCAGCCACATCTACTGCTACGTATTCTTCATTACGCTCATCCAATAAATAGCGAAGTTCCGTTCCTAATTGACCTTTTGATCCTGTAATTAAAATCATCTCTATACCTTTCTAATTTTCAACTCTTCCCAATATAGCAATAAAAAGCAGCGATTTCCTGCTTTTTATAATTTGATAATCTCCTGAGTTTTAGCATAATTTGCTTCAACAGCTTCTTTCTCTGCTTTCCACCATTCTTGATTATCTGTATACCACTTGATTGTTTCTTTGAGCCCAGCTTCAAAATTGGTAAATTCAGGTTTCCAGCCCAACTCATCACGGAGTTTGCTTGCATCAATCGCATAGCGAAGGTCATGTCCTGCACGGTCAGTCACATGGTCATAAGCATCCGCAGCTTGCCCCATTTCCTTAAGGATAAGCTCCAAAACTTCCTTGTTATTCTTCTCGCCATCAGCCCCAATCAAGTAGGTTTCACCAATTTTCCCTTTTGTCAAGATTGTCCAAACACCTGAAGAATGGTCATTGGTATGAATCCAGTCACGAACATTCTTACCTTCACCGTAAAGTTTTGGCTTGATTCCACTTAGGATGTTAGTAATCTGACGTGGGATGAATTTTTCAATGTGTTGATAAGGACCGTAGTTATTTGAACAGTTAGAAATCGTTGCCTTGACACCAAACGATCGTACCCAGGCTTTGACAATCAAATCTGAAGCAGCCTTAGTTGATGAGTACGGAGAGCTTGGGTTGTATTTTGTTTCAGCAGTAAATTTCTCACCTGGTCCTTCACCATGACCTGGCAAATCCTCACGTAGAGGGAGATCCCCATAAACTTCATCTGTTGATACATGGTGGAAGCGAATATCATACTTACGAGCAGCTTCCAAAAGAGTATAGGTTCCGATAAAGTTAGTATGGATAAATGGCGATGGATCATTCAGCGAATTGTCATTATGACTTTCCGCCGCATAGTGAACGATAGCATCGGCTTGAGCTGCCAACTTATCCACCAACTCCGCATTAACAATGTCACCAACAACTAACTCAACACGATCACCTAAAATTTCCTCAATATTAGCACGATTTCCAGCATAAGTCAACTTGTCCAAGACTGTCACGTGAACTTCTGGAAAATTCTTGTAAACATAATGAACAAAGTTAGAACCGATAAAACCTGCTCCACCTGTCACGATGATATTTTTGTATTCAGTCATATTCTTTCCTTTTTACAAATCTTCTTTTTTCAAAGGTTTTACATCCTTAAGTAGTGGATGATTTTTATCTGCTTCTGAAACCTCTGCTTCTGCAAGATTTTCCCATTCAATGCAAAGGCTTGGATCAGCGTAGTTCACAAAGGCATATTTGGGTTTGAGTTCAAGAGCCCAGTAGTCATTGACCAGGTAACTATAAGACACTGTATCTGATAGGACTTGGAAACCATTAGCCACACCTCGAGGAACAAAGATTCCCTTGCTTGCATCAATTACTGTCTGATAGGTATTCCCAAATGTTTCTCCCTTGCGTAGATCAACCCAAGAACCCAGAACTTTCCCACCATCTGCTACAGAGATGTACTTATCCCAAGGTTCTGCATGTAGGCCACGGAGGACATTTTTACGTGAGAAGGATACATTGTTTTGCAATTTTCCTTCTGCAAAGAAAGATTCTGGAAATCCAAGTGGGAGCATTTTTTCCTTTTGGAAATTTTCTTTAAACCAGCCACGATTATCTCCATGAACAGGAATATCAAACTCCAGCATACCTGGAATTGCATCAACCTTGCGTGCTGCAAGCGTCTTTCCGAAAAAATTATCTGTCATCTATGCTTCTCCTATCAAACGGAGTAGATACTGTCCGTATTCATTTTTCTTAAGTGGTTGGGCTAAAGCCAATACATCTTCACGACTGATATAACCCATGCGATAGGCAATTTCTTCCAAGTTTGCTACCTGAACATTTTGCATCCGTTGCACTGTCTCAATGTACTGCGAAGCCTCTAATAAACTTTCATGAGTCCCAGTATCCAACCAAGCAAAGCCACGTCCCATAACCTCAACGGATAAATCTCCACGATCTAGGTAAACCTTGTTAACGTCTGTAATTTCCAATTCACCACGCGGGCTTGGTTTAATACTTTTAGCAATTTCTACTACATCATTATCGTAGAAATAGAGACCTGTAACTGCATAATTTGAACGTGGATGCTCTGGCTTTTCTTCGATAGAAATAGCGTTCATATCCTTGTCAAACTCAACAACGCCAAAGCGTTCTGGATCCTTCACATGATAGCCAAAGACAGTTGCTCCTGACTCTTTACTAGCTGCCTTTTGTAGCATTTTAGAAAGGCCAGGCCCATGATAGATATTGTCGCCTAAGATCAGAGCAACTCTATCATCACCAATAAATTCTTCACCAATAATAAAGGCTTGTGCCAAACCATCTGGACTCGGTTGCTCTGCATAAGACAATTGAATCCCCAACTCAGAGCCATCTTGAAGAAGCTCTTTGAATCGATGCAAATCCTGTGGAGTTGAGATAATCAAAATATCTCTAATCCCAGCCAACATCAATGTTGAAAGTGGGTAGTAAATCATCGGTTTATCATAAACCGGCATCAGTTGCTTTGATGCAGCTCGAGTCAAAGGATACAAGCGAGTTCCTGAACCACCCGCGAGAATAATACCTTTCATAGTAGAGTACCTTTCTTTGTTGATGTACAATAATCAAATTGTTAAAAATACAAGTTTCAGTAACCAAACTCTTCTGTTACTACACTAAGTGCACGTTCAATGACTACATGCATGTCGTAGTATTTATAATCTGCTAAACGACCACAGAAAATAACCTTGTCATTTGTTGATGCTTCTTCTTGATATTTAGCAAATATGGCATTGTTTCTCTCATCATTGATTGGATAATAAGGTTCATCTCCACGTCTCCAATCAGCTGGGTATTCACGAGTAATGACCGTTTTATCTTGTGTTCCATACTCAAAATGTTTATGCTCAATAATGCGTGTATATGGAATTTCACGTTCTGTATAGTTTACAACTGCATTTCCTTGATAGTTTTCCTCATCTAACACTTCATGCTCAAAACGAAGACTACGGTATTCTAACTCACCATGTTTATAATCGAAGTATTTATCAATCATCCCTGTAAAGACAACTTTTTCAGCAGAAGCTTCTAATTCCTGACGATTGGCAAAAAAGTCAACTCCAAGTTCTACTTCTACATCCTTCAGCATATTTTCGATGATGACATTATAGCCACCGATTGGAATTCCTTGATAACGATCATTAAAATAATTATTATCAAATGTTAAACGAACTGGTAGACGTTTGATGATAAAGGGTGGAAGATCAGTCGCAGAACGTCCCCATTGCTTTTCAGTGTATCCTTTAATCAACTTTTCATAAATATCTGGACCAATCAACTTGATGGCCTGTTCTTCCAAGTTTTTAGGTTCAACGTCCTTCATGTGAGCCGTTTGCTCAGTAATCTTATCTTTGACTTCTTGAGGAGTTTTTGTTCCCCACATAGCATAGAAAGTATTCATATTGAAAGGTAGATTATAAAGGCTACCCTTGTAATTAGCTACTGGTGAGTTAATATAGTTGTTAAACTCAGCAAACTGATTCACATAATCCCAAACTTCTTTATTAGAAGTATGGAAGATATGCGCACCGTATTTGTGAACATTGATTCCTTCAACGTTCTCACAATAGATATTCCCACCAATGTGGTCACGTTTATCAATAACTTTTACTTTTTTTCCCCGCTTAGTTGCTTCATAAGCAAAGATTGCACCTGACAATCCAGCACCAACAACAAGATAATCGTACATTTTATGCTCCTTTAAAATTAAATTTTCAAAAATATTTAGTTAAACTTTCTTTAATTTCTTATAAAAATTTTCAAGAAAATTAATAATGAAATCATCCTTTAATAATACTAGAATCACAGCATAACTTCCGAAGAAAATAATTCCTTCCACACATAATAACCAAAAATAACTTAGTTGTAAGTTCTTTGCAAGAATCATTCCTAAAGTACTTATACCTACAGTAAATAGATAGCGTATCCCAACTATTTGATGTATTATTTTAAAGAGTAAATCTCTCGTATAGTAAATCTGAACACATAAAACAACGAATTCAGCAATCATAGTGGCAAACGCTGCTCCACTTACACCATAAGATGGAATTAAAATGAAGTTTAGTAGTAAATCTATTAACGCTCCTGAAGTCACTGAAAGTAATACGTACTTTTCTTTTTCTAAAGGTGTTAATACTTGAATACCTAATACACCCGTAAGTGCATTAGGAATAACTGCAAACATTAAAAATTGCATTCCTATAACAGCACCCAAATATCCTTCCCCAGCAAGTAGCAAAATACTTTCCTTTGATACTGAAATAAAGAATACTGACAATGGAAGCGATAAGAATAACGTAAAGTTCAAAGCTTTTGTCATGATTTCCAAAAACCGATCCTTCATTTGATTATTAGCATAGTAGGACATTCTTGGAAGCAAAACATTTCCTAATGAGGTAACAACACTCAAGAGAATTCCCTTTAGTTTTGTTGCTGCAGTATATAATCCCACATCATATGTTCCTTTCATACTTCCTAGCATAACGGTATCAAGATTCGTATAAATCGACACTACTAATGTCTGAGCAAATAAAATCAAAATAGGCTTTATATGTGGTTTAAAATGATAAGGTTCTGTCTTTTTAAATGATATATATTTAAATAATCGTTTAAAATTTAAAATATTTGATCCCACACTAGCAAAAACAGAAATTCCTGCATACATAATATAATCCTCAGGACTATGGATAAGTAAGAAAATCATAGCTAATGATAAAAGTCTGAAGAAAATCGATCTAAGAGTAATATAATCATATTGTTCAATTGCTTGAAAAAACCAACCAACTCCTATGACATTTAATAGTATGCCTATTGCATTGATATAAAATAATTCTTTATAGACGTACATTGATGGTAAAGTGAACAACATTATAAAATATGCAATGAGTACTAAAAATACAAGAATTACATTAATAATCAATAGTTCTTGGACAATGGTAGATAATTTTCTTTTATCATCACGTACTTTTGCTGCAGCACGTATGCCGTACGTTGGAATACCAAGTGAAGCAATCATCATAAAATAAGATACAATAGATGATACATATGCTACCGTACCATTCGCCTCAACTTGAAGTACTCTAGAAACATAGGGAAATGTTAACAACGGAAAGATGAAATTTGAAACAGTCAAAATAAAATTCATTATAAAATTATATCTGATGGATTTAACTTTATAACTTGCCATATTATCCCTCATCTAAATAGAAAATTTTTCTGGATGTTCTTTATAATACTCGAACATAGCCTTATTCTGAGGACCAAACGATAAATGTCCCACAACCACATTTTCACTGACCATCAATGGTTTTGAATTTAAGATGCAAAAATTACAAATTTGGACTTCATCCACTCCAAGTCCAGCTCCCTCAAACTCAACATTAAAATGATCCATCAATTCCCATAAGCTTTTCTCAAATAAAATTGCACCGATACTGAAGCGAATTGCACACGGATTAACTTTTTTCTCTTCTTTTGAAAATTGTGCATTCAATGTATCTATGGTAGGAATTACTTCTCCATCGCCCCAGAAAAACTTCGCTACTTCGGGATTACTCTCTATAAAACGAGGCTGTCCAGCTATATATTTCGATTTTTCTCCAAATTTTTCATAATAAACATCTTCCAAGCCTAATTTTTGTAAGATTCTTTTATGTCCATAACCATTAACCGGAATAAGTGGTGCTACCACACCTGGTGCATAATCCCCTTCTTGTGCAAAAATATATGCTTCTTTTAAATTTTCAAAATAATGTTCTGTAATAAAAATATCTTCATCAATTTTATAAATATATTGTGCTTGAGGATGTAGATTAATAGCTACGTTTTGAATTAAAGATATATTGTTCTGTTCCG
Organism: Streptococcus mitis; assembly: GCF_946190375.1. Taxonomy (GTDB): domain Bacteria; phylum Bacillota; class Bacilli; order Lactobacillales; family Streptococcaceae; genus Streptococcus; species Streptococcus mitis_CJ. Next base: position 19,535 of record NZ_CAMIAF010000005.1, read on the forward strand.
TACTCAAATACGACCAATTATTTTCTTCACAAATTTGGTTTAATTTTTCTGAATAGATGCCAGAAGATAGGACACAAATATCCATTGTTTCTGGTGCAAATGTCTTTACTCTTCCTAGCACATCGTCATATAAAAATTCTTTATACCCCGCTAATATGATACATAAATCTTTACTATCTTTTTTACGGTCAATAAATTTCCCTGTATATTTAAATTTTTTTTCTAAGCGATATTGATTCTTTTTTCTTTGTAATTGATGATAAATTCCTTTGGTCAGACGACTCTTTTTAAGAAACTTTTTAATACCCATTTTTTCTCCTTTACGCTCTATAAAATTTTTTTAATTCACTAACCATTTATACTTCGGAAGTAGTTTTTTAAATGCTAAAGTAATCAGCAAGCTTAAAATTAATGTTACCAAAAATCGAAAAATTACCATTAAAATAATTCCATGAGGTGTAATCATTAAATCCTCAGCAACAATAAAGCCCCACTTTAATATCAAATAATTAAGAGTATCCGAAAAAATATAAATTCCTAGACCATTGACTAAAATAAGCTGGTATATTCTGGTATTCATCCATTTCGTGTTTATTGTTAAATAATAAGCAATGGTATAAGTTACTAAACTCCCATACACTGCTAAAATTTCTACAAATACCTTTGAAAGAATAATTGAGTATCTTTTAATACCCAAATTCATGAAAATTAACAAAACAAATCCGATTAAGAGGAAATATACAAATTTCTTGGTATGATTCAATAAATGGTTGTATACCTCCCTTTTTTGTTCAAATTTAAAGCCAATCGCGAAATAAAATAAAAATTGAAACGAACTTTTTATTAAAGGAACATTAATTTTATAACTGATTAAATGAAGTACAAATAGGAATAGTAACATTCCAATCCCCGTATCTCTTCTCAAGACGAAGTATGCAATCATAAAAATAATAAACAATGTAAATAAATACCACAGATGAGTATTTCCAAATAAAAACAGTTGGCCAAGGATGGCATTCAAAATACTCGTTTGTACAAAATAATTTGAAATATATTTTACAGGAAGCGTATATAAGATTGTAAAAACAATAAAGGGGATTATTAGTCTTTTAAATTTATTTTTAAATAAAGTGAAAAGACTCTGCCACTTATTTTTTTCAACTTGAATTCTAAAAAATGCCCCAGATATAGCCATAAATAATGGCATATGGAAATAATAGATAATTTCTGTTAATACATTCAAAACCTTTATTACTATAAGTGAATGATTGTTATTTATATAGTGATGATAATCAATCCCACCAAAATTTGTTGTGATAACATAATATGTACTATGTCCTAATACTACCAATAATATTGTGAGTACTTTTAAAAAATTATATTCTTCTTTTTTCACATCAATCTTCCTCAAAATAATTATTGAGATTATTTTTTATTATGCTTAAAGATTTTTCAATCGCTAAATTCGTAAAATAACCTTGCCTTACCTTTTTGGACAACTGTTCAATATTTTCTCTAAAAATCTCATATTGCTCTTCAGTCATATTAGTAATAATCTCTTGCATTTCAATTAAATCATTTACTACAATTCCAATATTATTTTCTTTAACAAAATCACTCAAGGCAGATTGTTTCCAAACAATAACCGGTATTTTTGAAGCTATAAATAACGACACTTTATGAGGATTATTGTATGTTAAATACTCCCCAGTAATCCCTGAACAAGTTAATATAGAATCGCCATCCCAAACTAATCCAAAATCACCTTCAAGTACAAAAGGAATTTTTTCAGGCGAAAAACTTCCTTTATATGATACATAATCATTATTGTTAGTCGATGAAGTAAAATTAGGTCCATATAAATTAAATTTTATTCTATTTTCATTTTTTAATAACTCAGTTAAATAACCACTTTTTTGGGGTGAAAGATTCCCTGCAATTACAACTGTTTTATCAAAAGATGCTTTTTCTTTATTAAAATTATCCAGTAAGTAATCAAAAATACCGAGTACAACTATTTTTTCACTGCCGATCTTATTTTCTATTAAAAACTCCTTCATTCGTTGGTTATGACAAATAATCACATCAGCATTTTTAACATACTGTTCCTTAGAAATTAGATTTTTTTTATTTCCCGAATACCTTAACGACTCTAAATCGTTTATTAAAAAGATCATTTTAGCTTTTCTACATTGTAGTAATTTCATTAAAAAATTTTTTAGTTTCCCATGAGTAGCAAAAGGAAATTGAAATATCACAATATCATTACTTCTAATTCTAATAAGACACAACAACAATTTAAACGCATAATCAAATATTCTTACTATCTTACTATTTTTTTTTAATGTTACTAGTGGTTTAAATTTACAGTCTTGAAATATTTTCTGTAGATCATTTGGTGCTTTTGTAGCTGCTGTTGAATCACTACCAAACTCTTCATCAATATAATATAAGTTACTCATTTTTCACCCTCTTAACAATTTTTCTAATTCTAGCCATCATTACTACCATATATACTAAAATTAAAGGCTGTTCAAGATTAATAGCGGTTTGCTTAATTCTTTGGTTTCTAATTTTATGATAATTATAGATCATCCCAAATTTTCTCTTTAATGTAAAATCAATTTGTAACAATTCCTTGGTCATCATTTGATGTGCAACTGGATTATTAAATAAAATTTTTTCACTATTTTTGGTTAATCCGTCTTCTAAATAGTCACAAAAATAAATGATGTCATTAAACCAACGTAATTTATAACCTCTTCTTGCAACTTCATTCCATAAGACAACTTCACTCATAAAGTTTTCTCCATCTATCTCTGGAAACTTAATACTCTTCAAAATAGCTGTTCGATATACTTCCGCCTTATCTCCTAAAATATTATGTTTAGCTCGATGTAAATTGTCACAATCTATATATGTTCCTTCAAAGGTCTCTCCAACTATTCTTTTTTTAGAGAAACCTCTATTAAATGCTATACCTGCAAAACTGTTATCAAAGGCAATTCCAGAATAGTAATTAAAAATTTTCTCAATAGCATCATCTGTCAATGAATCATCGGAATCAACGATGAAGAATAGCTCCCCTCTAGCTAAATCCAAACCATGATTAATTGCTCTATGCTTACCCCCATTTTGTTGATAAAAATATCGTATTTCAAAATCTGCCTGTTCCTTAAATGTTTCAACAAGCTCACCTGTCTGATCTATGGAACCATCATCTACAATAAGCCATTCAAAATGTTTATTTGTTTGACTGTTTAATGAATGAAACAACTTATTCATTAAATACCCTCTATTAAAAGTTGGTGTAAATACGGTAATTTTATTCATTAATACTTTCCTTCCTTTTTCCTAAATAATCAAAAAATAATATTGGAAATAGAAATACGGTGTAACCATAGCTCTCAAACATTAGAGAAATAAATACACTAATCAGTAGAATACTTTCTCTTAGTGTAAATGAGTATTTCTTTATTCTAGAAAAAATAAATATCAAAAATAATACAAAAAAAATAATTCCTTTCTGTAATAGCAATCCTATATAACCACTGTCAATTATGACTGTTCCTTGAACTAATGAGACAATTGCATCAATTCTTTTGCCAAATAAACTAATCCCATATTCTCTAAAAAATATATAACTACTAAAAATTCGATTAGTGAACAATTTATTTAAAAATTGAAAAATGCTATTGGCTTCAAAATTAATTGACATTAGAGTTATAAACAAAACAGACACAGTAATAGCTAAGTTAATAAAAAAACTATTTAACGGTCTATTTAACTTACCCATTTTATCAAAAAAGTAACAAAGGAGAATTACTAAAATACTTATATATCCTGAAGTTCTAGAGTCCGCTAACTGTAATACCCATAAATTCATCAATAATAAAAATAAATAAAAGAAGGATTTAAATCGTTTTATTTCAAAAAGATTTAAACTACAAACCGTTAATGAATAAATCATTAACCCTAATGAATTCGGGTGTACAAATCCTAAACTATTCCTAATACCACCATTTGATCTATATATTACAAAATTACTAATATAGCCAAAATGGGACAATAATATAATTGTTAACACGAAAACTGTAAGTGTAATAAAATGTATTTTGAAAAAATTTTTATTATCTTTTAATATAATTGTATATAATAAGAAGAAGTACGGTATTTCTAGAAATGTAAAACCATTAAAAAGATTTAAAATAAATGTTAAAAAAAACAATATTAAGGAAGTTAGTTTTAATCCATTTATTCCATACTTAAGACTATGCATCATAAACAGGAATAATATACATATAAAGATTACAATCGAAATTCCATCAATTCTGTCAATATTTACAAATTTCAGTAGATACAATATTGTTAACAGAGAAAAAATTATATTGAACAATGTGTTATATTTCTCTTCGAATTTCAAAACTTCCACTTCCTTTCTTAAATATCTCTAAAAATTTGTAATAAGCTTCTTCATTAAAATTAAAATTAACATTAGCAAAGTTATTCGCAATGACTTCCTCTAGCCCTTTTGCTAATTCGTTACTCGTATGCTCTACCTGGATTACTTCAAAATATTTTGCCATAACCTCAGAACCTTGAGTTTTTGTTGAAATACTAGGAATGCCTAAAACAGCTGCTTCTGCTAATACATAACTAAAAGACTCTGATACTGAACTTTGAATTAATCCCACACTATTCTTTATATATTTATATGGATTAGATTGAAAACCTAATAATTTTATATATTGGCTCTCTCCTAGATTGTTAATTTGATTCTTTAAATGATCATATAAACTACCATCTCCCAAAATAATTAAATGATATTGTGAATACTTTTTTCTAAATAAATGAAAAGCATTTATTAATAATTCAAAATTTTTAACAAGTTCTAATCTTCCTATCGCACAAAAATAAGGAATATTTTCTAATTCTATTTCCTCTTTACTTAAATTTTTTATTTCATCAATGTTAAGTAAATTAGGGATTACTTCTAAACTTGTCTTTGGAAAAATCTCCTCAAAGGATTCTTTTTGTGGAGTAGAAACAGCTAAGATTGAATTAAACTTTTGATAACAAGTCAATTCTTCTTTAAAATTTTTAAACGATCGTTTTGAATACCAATTTTTTGAGAAATCGCAATGGATATAAGCCAGTTTTAAGCTATCTTTATTCGATGATCCCGCTATGATTTTTGTTGGTTTTCCTTCTATATATGCAAATTCATAATCAAATTTTTCATTTTTAAAAATACTTCTCTGTATAATCCATCTATTCACAAATGACGGTGGCAAAAACTTAACAAGCTTATTCACTATTTTTTCAATAATAGCTGGTGTATTCTTTCTAATAAAATAATCAAGCCTTAAATGACTTAATTTTGAGCCATAAAAATTATTTTTTCCCGTATATACTAGAATGCTAATTTCAAACATACTTTCAAATTCTTGAACAAAGTTAACAAGTGATTTTTCAGCTCCCCCACCTGTTAAACTAGTTATACAAATTAACATTTTAGGTTTCAAAATTATTCCCTCCAGTCATTTCCTCAATTAAATCAATCCACTGTTGAATTATTTTATCTTTATCAAATTTATCCATATTATCCTTGGCATGATTAGCAAAGGAAGTTCGCAAGTTCGAATCTTCCATCAATTTAAGTAGTCTCTCACTCATCTTATCGGTATCATAACAATCAATTAGATAACCATTGACCCCATCTTCAACAATCTCATTAGGTCCCGTTGGACACCTGAAGCTAACAATGGGAAGATTATATTGTTGAGCTTCTAACAATACCAAGGGTAATCCTTCGTAACGAGAAGTCATGACATAAATTCCTTTATCTCCATAAATCACATCCTGATTTTTTTCGAGTCCTTTTATGATTAACTTATCTTGCAAATCATTTTTAATGATTAAATCCCTGATTTTATCTACCTCATCTTGATTACCAGAACCATAAATTTCCCAAGTCCAGTCAGTCTTTTCTTTCAGTACTTTCTTAGCAACTTGAACAAGATAATCATAGCCCTTTTGATAATCGAAACGACCTACTGTTATAATCTTGGTAGACTCATTGTTATAAGTTATATCGGAAAGAACGTTCTCTTTCCAATTATAAATATAAGCAATCTTGCTCTCAGAAATGCTGTATTTTCGTATAAAATTTCTACGATCTTCTTGCGTGAGAGTAATAATCTTGTCTGCTAATTTTGTTCCAACATATCTTTGGATTTTCCGAGAAAATTCACTATTATCCGCAATTGAATTGGTATGATCACACAAAACTACTTTAGTTTGAGTTCCTATTCCTGCCAAAGATAAAAATATATTAGCAGTTATCCCTATCCCAAAGGTAACCTCTATTTCATTATCTATGAAATATTTTTTTAACATTTTTGAGATTTTTAGAATATTCTTAGACAAGCGTACTCTATGGTCAAAAAAATTGGAGTATCTTACTTGAGAATTGATTTTAAAGAATAAATCTGATTGCTTTGTTGTAATTCCAATTAAATGAACTTCATACTTTTTTGTAAGTTCGTTTGCCAAAGATACCGCAACTCGCTCACCGCCACCAGAATCATCCAAAATCCATCTTACTAAAGCTATTTTTTTCATTTTTTACCATCATTTCAATTTACTTTTAATTAACGCCGAATAATTATTTTCAGGATCACATTTTATTTTTGTATCTAATTTATATGTCGTTTTAAAAATCTTCGTGTTTTCTGAAATATGTTCCCATATATTTCTATCAAATTTTTCAGAAAAATGATTTTCAAGCCAAAACAAATTCAGATTTGTTGATTCTAATTCCAACATTTGTTTTTTTATCTCGGCATCTGTATCAAATGCTATATCAAAAATATAGTCAATCAACAAATAATCAATGACATAATCAAATTTTTTAAAATATTCAAAGAAAAAATCACGAGTAAATTCGTATAGCGAACTATTCCCTGATAATAAAAAAGTCTTCCATCGATTCTTGGAAACATTTGGAGAATAATCTGTCATCTCACCTGTCTTTATTGTAAAATAAGATTTAGAAAAGTTATCCCATTTAAAAGACGAATGAATGAACACTGTTGAATCAATCCAAGTTCCACCATACTGCGAAAGAAGACAAACACGTATCATATCTGAAATATTTGCAATTGAAATATAGCCTTTTTTAATTTTTAATTTTAGATATTCAGGAATTTTAACATAGCGCTCAAAGGTGGATTCGTCTAAACAATAAAATTCAAAACCATTTTCATGAGCTAATTTTTTTCATGTTATCTAAACAATACTTTACAATTTCAGGAGCATTATCATAACCTTGCCACCACAATGTCCAAATAATTTTTTTATTTTCGAGATTATCTTGAGTAAAATTATAATTTTCTACAAATTCATCAAAATGTAGTTTTAGAAATTCTTTTGTTTTCTGGTGACGTTTTTCGCAAAAAAATCTTGCTTGATTTTCACCTATTACGTTTGGTACTTGTCCCAAAAATTTTCCTAAAAGTTGCCAATTTAAAACATTTGAAGGAAAATATTTTTTCTTATTTTTAATATCTAAATAGTAAGCTTGTGCTTTTCTAATCTTACTCACCTATATTCTCTCCTAAACTTATAACTCTATATTGATGAGGAAGTCTTTGTTCAATTGGAGGTAATGTCATATAATTATTACCATATATTGCTTTGAGGTAATCTTTATATTTATTTGGACAGTTCAGTTTTATTCCTTCAAAATCTAATTTAACAGGTTCACCAAAATAACAACTTGGTACTAACTCACGAAGTTTATATGCCCCTGTAAAATTACCTGCATAACCCTCCATTACTGAATATTTCTTTATCGTTTTTAAATATTTGTACTGTTGTTTTTCAAACGATAAAATATTTTCTATTTTTAAACGATCTGCTATTTTGATTATCAATTTTTCATGCCAAGGTCTATCAGCTTTATTCTGATTTACAATACTATTAAATTGAGATAATTGAACCATCATTCGTCTATATAAATACCGTTTTTCATGAATTTTTTTCTTTATACCTTTACTGGGTAAACCATCTATTGGAAATATATCAATCCACAAACTTTCTTCTTGTTCGACATTACTATAATTCATCACTATTCTTGTTGAAGTATCTCGAATCACAGAAAATGCTTTTCTATATCCTGGTGTATCCTCACTCAAAAACTGATATTTACCATTAATTTGTTCAGTAGCAATTTGTTTAAATCGTTCATAATCCTCTCTTGGCATACCCAAATCGATATCATCATCCCAAGGTATAAATCCTTTATGTCTCACAGCTCCTAATAAGGTTCCACCCAAGGCGTAATAAGTCAAATCATTATTTTCACAGATATCGATGAATAATCTTAACAACTCTATAATTTTACTTTGAATAATTTCTATATCTGACTTCATTTGTTGACCAATTTCTCTCAATATTTTCTAGTTAAATAGTCTATATAATTATTAGAAACTCTGTCCATATTTCTTTCCAAAAAATTTTGCCATTAAAAATGATATTCCTTTTTTAAACAAGTCAACCTTTTCCATGTACATAAAAGGGACTTCCTTAATTTTTAGATCGTTTTTATCTAACCACACATTAAATAGTATCTCACTAACTCTTCCAAATAATCTAGCCTCAAAATCAGTTAAATCTGATAAATCCATACTTTCATACATACTATCCAAAATAGGAAATAACCAAGAAAAATAATTGTCTGCCAGTTCTTTTTTCATGATGAACATGTTAAACATGCATCCGCTTCTTTGTTTCATTACCTTATCAAAACTAGAGAGATATTCTGGATTATTCATTTCAATCATTTTTCTAGCTAAATCTAAATGAGTACCATCAAAAGTATGATCGTAATGAGAATAAAGAGTTTCAATATAATATTTTCTTCTTTTAGGAACGATGACTTCTGAGTTCTCTAACAATTTCTCCACTTCAAACCTATTTAAAATTACATCATCAATATTTATTGATTCGTTGTACCCTTTAGTCATTTTAGTAAAATAACGACGATAGTGTACCAAACCTAAATAGTCGCACTCTAAATTTTTCCAAGCCCAATAGAGACCTGTAAGTTCACAATAGTACGGGTTTAAGGTTGAAATGTTTTCTCCAGAATTATCACCTTGAAATCCTAAATTTTCCTTTCCTTCACATCCTACGTAAATTGGCAGATACATACTTGTATCACTGGGCATTTTATATTTTTTATGTGTTGCTACTAATATTTTTATATTTTTCATATTAATTATTATTACCCATTAAAACTGTATAAAATCCCTTCAAAATAAGCAAAAAATCAGTCTTAAAAGATACATTGTCAATATATAATAAATCTAGATTCATTCTATCACCAAAAGGCATGTCATTTTTATTTGGCGTAACTTGCCAATAACAAAGCAAACCAGGTTTCACAGACAATCTTTTAGACATCTTTAAAGTATTATCCGTTTCTTTATGAGTAAAAATATGATGAGTTATCTCAAACTCTTGTAATGGACGGGGTCCCACTATAGCCATATCACCCTTTATAATATTCACTAATTGAGGTAATTCATCAATTGAAAGTTTTCGTATCACTTTACCGACTTTTGTAGTCATACTTTGAGAATGTTCTTTAAAATTTAGACGATCAGTTTTACCACTATTAATGCTTTCCTTTATTCTCTGATCAGCATCTTTGTACATGCTACGAAACTTTATTACTTTGAATTTTTTTCCATTTAAACCAACTCTATCTTGTAAATAGAAAACATCTCCTGGATCTTCTATCCAAATAGCCAGAATCGTTATAGGAATAATCGGTATGATTATCAAGGTAATAAATAGAAAAAACGCCAAAAATCTATCTAAAGTATCTTTTAAAATCAAATACATTTTTAACTAATTATTTCTTCCCATAAGCTCCATAGGAACCATAGACTCCATAAGCTCCATATTTTTCAACTTCTGTGTTAAATTTATTTAGAACTACACCTAAACATGGAATTCCTGTTTGTTCTAACTGTTCTTTAGCCTTTAAGACATCACGTCGTTTTGTCTCCCCAGCTGCCGTTACCAAGATAGAAGCATCACATTTTTGCGTAATGATGGTAGCATCAATGACCATCCCAATCGGTGCCGTGTCGACAATGACATAGTCAAAATACTTACGCAGGGTATCAATCATGGTATGGAAATTTTCACTCTGCAGGAGGGCTGTTGGGTTAGGTGATACAGGACCTGCCTGAATAACAAATAAATTTTCAACATTGGTATCACAAAGTCCATGAGAGAGGTCTGCGGTCCCTGCCAAAAAGTCAGTCAATCCAGTAATTTTTTCTCTTGACTTGAAGACACCAGACATAACTGAGTTACGGATATCCGCATCTACTAGTAATGTTTTATAGCCTGCACGCGCGAAAGCCCAGGCGATATTAGTTGACGTTGTAGACTTCCCTTCACCAGGTTTGACAGATGAAATGGCAAGAACTTTCAAATCATCACCACTTAATTGAATATTGGTGCGCAAAGCATTATAGTGTTCTTCAGCTTTTTTGGCAAAAACCAAATGCTTTTGTGCGATTTCTAATGTTGGCATATTTTCTCCCTTATTTTAACTTATTCAAATCTGGAACAATTCCTAAAAGTGCAACATGCATTACTTCTTCCACGTCTTCTGGTCGTTTGACACGATCGTCCAATAATTCAAGTAATAAGACCAAAATAACCATCACTGCTCCACCTGCTAGAAAAGCAAGTAAGGTATTTCGACGAATATTAGGTGAGGATGGTGTTAGAGCTGGTCTCGCTTCCTCTAGTGTTGTCACATCTGATACACGAGTAACTTTAATAATTTTTTCAGCAGCCACCTCACGAAGAGCGTTTGCGATACGACTGGCTTCTTCTGGTTGATCATCCTTTACAACAATCGATACGATACGAGTATCTAAAGGCACTGTTACTTGAATCTTCTTGCTTAATCCTTTGCCTGATTGCTCTAATTTAAGATTTGAAATGACTTTCTCCAGTACATCTTGCGAAAGGATAATTTCCTTATAGTCTTTTACCAGGTAAGTACCAGCCTGCAAATCCTGGTTGGTCAACCCTGCATTTTCTGATTGATTTCGATTGACCACATAAATCCGTGTCGTACTCGAATACTCAGGTGTCAGTACAAAACTACTTACACCAAAAGCAACTAAAGCCGCCACAATCGCCGTTAGGATAATAGCGATTTTCTTCTTCCAAAGGATTTTAAATAATTGAACAACGTCAATTGCGATTTCTTTATTTTCTTTCATGTCAACTCCTAAATAATTTGATCCGCTAAGATGAAACGAGGATTTTCAATAAATAATTCTCTCGCTCTTCTTTCACCGTATTGTTTTGAGATAAGTTCATAGGCTTCTTTCATATAAGGCGGTCTTTGGTCTAAATTGTGCATATCACTAGCAACAAAATGAACCAAATCACGCTCTAGAAAATAGCGAGCTCTTTTCTTCATAAATTTGTAGTTATCCCCAAACAACTTTGGTTTTAAAACACTTGAACTGTTGATTTGTGTATAACAGCCCATATCAATCAACTCTTTTACTCGTTTTTCGTTATTTTCTAATTCATGATAACGTTCAATGTGAGCAACTACAGGCGTTATCCCAAGCATGAGAACATTGCTCAAAGCAGTATGGATTTCCCTGTAAGGGGTAGCCATGCTAAACTCAATGAGTGCGTATCGCGTTCCATTGAGACTTGGGATCACCTGTTTTTCTAACTTCTCAAGCACATCATGGGTATAATAAATCTCTGCTCCATAGAGAATGGTCAAGTCTGGAGCCACTTCCTTGGCTATCTCCTTAACTTCTTGGAAATTTGTTGCTATTGTCTCCTCAGGTGTCTCAAACATTCCTTTTCGTCTATGTGATGTCGATACAATAGTCCTTACCCCTTGCCTATAGGCTTCTGTCAGAAGCGCCTTGCTTTCTTGCTTCGTTTTAGGACCATCATCCACACCAAATACAATATGCGAATGAATATCAATCATTTTGTTTTATTTTCCTTCCAACACATCATTAATTGCATCCTTGACTGACTCTAAACTGCTGTCACTTATCTCCATCATGTAAAGATTACTCTCAGGCATGGCGTAAGACGGTAAATCCATACGCCCTGTTCCTTTAAGATCTTGCGAATTGATCTTATAAGTTCCACCACTCTCTAGCTGGGCATTAACTAAATTCATCATAGTTTCAAGCGGCATATTGGTTTGCAAGGAATCCTGTAGCCCCTTAATAATACTGTCATAATTTTTCAAAGCTTCTGTAGAGGTTAATTTTTGCAGAATAGCCACAATGACCTTTTGCTGATTGCGACCACGGTCTCGGTCCCCATCTGCCAGAGAATAGCGTTCACGCACAAAGCCAAGAGCGTCTTTCGAATCCAAATGTAATGTGCCTACAGAGTAATGTTTTCCGTTATTTGTATGTGCATCAAATTCTTGGTCATTATAGACATCAACTCCACCGAGAAGATCAATCAACTTCAAGAAAGAGGTGAAATTCAAACGAGCATAATAGTTCAGGTCAATACCGTAGAGATTTTCCAGTGTATGAATGGAAGCATCTACTCCATAAATCCCCGCATGGGTCAACTTATCTTTTTGGTTGTTGCCTCCATCTGCAATTGGAACATAGGAATCACGAGGTGTCGTTGTCAAGAGAATCTTTTTCGTTTCACGATTAACTGTCATAATAATATTGACATCCGAACGAGAAACTGAACTGATTGGACCGTAAGTATCAATTCCGCTGATATAAACGTTGAAACTGTCACCTTTGACATCTTTTGGAGTTTCAACCGTCTTGGTTAATTCTTTGGTATAGATTTTCTTAATTTTTGAAGCATAGTCAGGATATTCCGATTCGATAATGTTTTCAAAGACACTGTTTAGAATGATTGCCTTTGTATCACCGGCTAGCAAGCTCTTATAGGCTGCAAGATAGGAGCTACTTTCTTCAACTGTCAATTCTTTATTTTGACTCGTCTTAATATCAGCGATTAGCTTTTGAATATTCTCATTATCCGTACCTGTTGGCCCCATAACACTAGATAATTGGGTAACATTATTGATATCGCTATCCTTTAAAACGACGACGCTGAGAGAATACTCTGAATAATTTGAAGTTGCATTAATATGACCTGTAAATCCTACAAATTGCTGCAGAGTAAATAACGAAACTGAACTCACTAAAACAGCTAGTGTCAAAAAGAAAATCGTGAACTTTTCTGCTTTTTTATAGATTATTAATAATCCGGCAATCACAGCAACCATCAAGGCAAAAACTGCGACCACTATATTAACGTGCCTGAAAGCAAGTATATTGTACTTAAAGATTAAAAACAATAAAAAACCAGCCAACAATAAATAAATAGTCAACAAAACTATATTAACACTTCGCTTCACTTTCTGTGAACGTGATTTTTTAAAACGTCTACTCATGATTAACACCTATACATTTAATGTTACTATTATATCACCTTTTTACGATAAGTTCTACATCTAGCCAGTTTATAAACATCCTTCGATATAGGTTATTTGGACATCATAAGCACTTATACTCTTTGAAAATCTCTTCAAAGTATACCAACACCACCGTATAATGGTTATATGTTACTGGAGACAATCTCAAAACAAGTCTTTGAAATTCTGTGTATCTCTTCCTAGTTGATCTTTGATTTTCATTGAGCATTAAACCATCAAAATCAATACAGCATTTCATTTACACTTCAACATAACTAGACAACTACTAGCCCATACAGCAAAAAACAGTCCTATTAGGACGACTTTATAAAAATCATCCAATAGAACTGCTCATCATTATTTAACATGATTTTCTGCTTCTTTTTGAGCTTTTTCGATTGCTTTTTTGCTTTCTTGCTCCCATTTGGTCTTCGCTTCTTCATACTGTTTGGTTGTCACAGTGTCTTTTTGCAGTTTCATGTACTTGTAGTTATTGCCGTCACCCTTGATACCGACCAGTGAATAGCCTCTTGTAAATGGCGTTACTTTGGTTACAGATGCTGTACCACCACTTGACATGGCTGACATAATCAGAGAATTGTCAATCATCCAAGCCTGTGCTTCAGCATATTTTTCATAGCGTTTGGCTACATCTTTATTTTCGCTATCTGCATCTTTGAGCATCTTGGTGTAAGTATCTAGCCCCAAGCTAGCAATCTTAGCTTTATCTTCTTGAGCATCTAGACCAAAGATTTTGAGATAGAATCCATCCTCTGCATTGAAAGGATTAAGATAAGTTGACGGATCTTGGTAGTCACCTACCCAACCATCAAAGTTCAAATCATAGTCTCGATCAGCTGGTGTCGGTGCCAAGAAAGCTACGTTATTAAAATCATCTGTTGAAAGTTGTTGAACATCAATGACAATGTTATCAGCACCTAAAACTGACTCCAGGGTCTGCTTAACAGAGTTCATACCTGTCACAGCATTCTTACTTGTTTGATCAACAGCCACATCCAAGTGAATAGGGAAAGTCACACCTTGACTTGCCAATTCTTTTTTAGCTTCCGCAAATTTTGCTTGGGCCTTTTCTTTGTTGAAATAGGCATCCTGAGCATCTGCCAAGTTAATACCTGACCATTCTGTGCCATAGTTGACCAATTTAGAAGCGACTACTTCTCCAAAGGTCTTGTCTCCAACTTGGACAAATGTAGGAGGTACTAGGGTGTTACGAAGGGTCTTGCTAGCTGCTTCTTCCCCATTTGACTGAGCAGAATAGGCTGTGCGGTCCAAGGCAAAGTTCACTGCTTGGCGGAAGTTCTTGTTCAATACAGCTGTCTCAGTTGAATTCTTCTGCTCATCTGTCGTTTTAGACGTATGGTTGTAAGCCTTACGGTTGACGTTGAAATTGAAGTACCAAGAAGTCTTGTCCTGCAAGCTATAGACGATATTATCCTTATATTTTTCCTTAGTCTTAGCAAAGTTAGAACTATTTGGATAAACCCCAGCGATAGAATAGGCTCCACTTTCAAAGTTACGGATGGTCAATTCTTGGTCTGAACCATCAAAGTAAGCCAATTTCACATGTTCAATCGATACTTTGTCATGATCATAGTAATGCGGATTCTTCACATACTCAATCGATGATTTTGATGTGAAATCTTTTAACAAATAAGGTCCGCTGTAGAGAATACTATCTGGAGATAGGGTACCAAAATCTTTCCCTTTTGAATTTAAAAACTCTTCGTTTACTGGGAAAAGAATACTGTTGGTTGTTTTTGAGTTCCAGTAAGGCTCTGGACGTGCCAAAGTATACTCAACAGTCTGGTCGTCAATAGCCTTCACTCCAACCTTAGAAAAGTCAGAATCCGCTCCTGTAATATAATCATTCAAGCCCTTGATCGAGTTTTGAATCAAGTCAATGGCCTGTGATTTATTGTCCACTGCGTACTTAATCCCTGTCACAAAATCTTGTGCTTTGACTGGGGCGTACTCTTCACCGTCAGCCGTGAACCATTTGGCATCTTTTCTCAGTTTATAGGTATAAGTCAGACCGTCGCTTGAAACAGACCAGTCTTCTGCTAAAGACGGAACTAGGTTTCCATGGTTATCATTTTCAAGCAAGCCATCAACTAGGTTAGTAATAATGGCTGTATTATCAGCGTAGTAGTCTAATAAATAGTTAAATGTAGTTGGATTTCCACTAAAGGTTGATGAGTAAGTTTTTGTATCTGAACCAGATTGTCCGCAAGCAGTTAAAAGCAGGGCAGCTGCAAAAGTCAGGCCTGCACTAAGGACACGCTTTTTTGTAGTCATCTTCTTTCTCCTTTATGTTAGTTTTTATAACATAAGTTTATTTTACCAAAATAGTGGAAATTTGTAAAGTTAATTGAATTTTGAGAATGAAAATTTATAAACCTTGGTTATAAAAAAACAAAGGATTTCTGCCTTTCATACAGTCCTCCCTTGTTTTTATACGATTTCAATTTTAAATTTTTCTGTAAAAAATATTTATAGTAATTCCACACAGAAAGCATCCCATGGAGCTAAGATTTGTTTTTCAAACGCTTCTTGAGCTAGGGTGTTTTCAATCAAGACAGACTTGACTTTTCCTTCTACTGTCAAGCCTTGCTCTTCATTGGATAAGTTGGCCACAACTAGGAAACGACGGTCCCCATCTTTACGGATATAGGCGAAGACCTTGTCAGTTGTTTCCAAGAGTTCAAAGTCAGCTCGAATCAGCCAGCTGTTTTCCTTACGGATTTGAACCAACTTCTGATAAGTATAGAAAATAGAATCTAGATTTGCCAGTGCTTCTTGAACATTAATTGCTTGATAGTTTGGATTGACTGCCAACCAAGGCTGACCTGTCGAGAAACCGGCGTTTTTGCTATCGTCCCATTGCATAGGGGTACGGGCATTATCACGTCCAATGACACGGATACTGTCCATGATTTCTTCCATCGGAACGCCTTTTTCAAGAGCCTCACTCGCATAGTTGAGGGATTCAATATCTTCTACTTGATCCAGTGTTTCAAAAGGATAGTTGGTCATCCCTATTTCCTCACCTTGGTAGATATAAGGAGTTCCTCTCATGAGATGAAGTAAGATTGCAAAGGCTTTGGCAGATTTTTCGCGGTATTCTTGGTCATTTCCCCAGATTGAGACGATACGAGGAAGGTCATGATTGTTCCAAAAAAGCGAATTCCAACCGTCCTCAACTCCTAACTCTGTCTGCCATTTGTTGAAAATCTCTTTCAACTTAGCGATATTCAGCTCTTTTTGATAGTGCCACTTAGGTTGCCCTTCCTGATACTGAAGACCGATATGTTCAAACTGGAAGACCATAGACAATTCTTGTCCCTTTGGATCTGAGTAGAACTTGGCAATCTCAGGCGTTGCTCCCCAAGTCTCCCCTACTGTCAAGAGATCCTTATCTCCAAAGGTCGCCTGATTCATTTCCTTGAGATAGGGGTGAAGCATAGGACCATTATTGACTACCTTCTCGTCAGGAATTTTCCCAATCATGTCAATGACATCCATGCGGAAACCACCAATGCCTTTATCAATCCAGAAGTTCATCATCTCATAAATTTTCTGGCGAAGTTTTTCATTTTCCCAGTTGAGATCGGGCTGTTTCTTGCTGAAGAAGTGAAGATAGTATTGACCTGACTTTTCATCGTATTCCCAAGCAGAACCACTAAAGATAGAATCTAGATCGTTGGGCTCATCGCGCCAGATATAGTAGTCTCGCTCAGGGCTGTCAGGATTTTCACATGCCTCGACAAACCAAGCATGCTCATCTGAGGTATGATTGACCACCAAGTCCATGATAATTCGGATATCACGCTTCTTAGCTTCCGCGATCAGTTGGTCCATGTCCTCCATAGTTCCGAAAATAGCTGCAATCGCTTGATAATCAGCAATATCATATCCATTATCATCCATAGGACTGTTATAAACAGGAGAAAGCCAAATCGCTGTGATTCCTAACTTAGCTAGATAGTCTAACTTACTGGTAATACCTGGCAAATCGCCAATTCCATCTCCGTTGCTATCCATAAAACTCTTAGGATAGACTTGATAGACTACGGCATTGTGCCACCATTTTTCTTGCATCTTCTTACCTCATTATTTTAATAATCTGTAGTCTATGATAGCGCTTTTTAGAGTTTTGTGCAAGCGTTTGCCTAATCTTTTTGATTCCTTTTTTAACTCCATAGTTTCCTAACTTCCAATTTTTTATTATAATAGAGGTCAGAGGTAAAAAAATGAAAAAACAAGCTTTTAGTTCTGAACAATATTTGAATCTACAGCGCGACCACATTTTGGAGCGCATTAACCAATTTGACGGCAAGCTCTACTTGGAGTTTGGTGGCAAAATGTTAGAAGATTTCCACGCTGCTCGTGTCCTTCCTGGTTATGAGCCTGACAACAAAATCAAGCTCTTGCAGGAGTTGAAAGAGCAGGTTGAGGTCGTGATTGCTATTAATGCAAGTAATATCGAGCATTCCAAAGCACGTGGTGACTTGGGCATTTCTTATGACCAAGAAGTTCTTCGTTTGATTGATAAATTCAATGAATTGGGAATTTTTGTCGGCTCCGTTGTCATCACACAGTACGCTGGCCAACCAGCTGCAGATGCCTTCCGCAACCAACTTGAGAAAAACGGAATTGATTCTTATCTTCATTATCCAATCAAAGGATATCCAACAGATATGGATCACATCATTTCTCCAGAAGGTATGGGGAAAAACGACTACATCAAAACCAGTCGCAACTTGATTGTCGTAACCGCTCCTGGACCTGGTTCTGGAAAATTGGCAACCTGTATGTCCAATATGTACCACGACCAAATCAATGGTATCAAGTCTGGTTACGCTAAGTTTGAAACCTTCCCAGTTTGGAATCTTCCCCTTCATCATCCAGTCAATTTGGCCTACGAGGCTGCCACAGCTGACCTTGATGATGTCAACATGATTGACCCCTTCCATCTCCAAACCTATGGAGAAACCACTGTCAACTACAACCGTGATATCGAGATTTTCCCAGTGCTCAAGCGCATGTTAGAACGTATCCTTGGTAAATCTCCATACGCTTCTCCGACAGATATGGGTGTCAACATGGTTGGTTTCGCTATTACAGATAATGAAGCTGCTGTCGAAGCTTCTAAACAAGAAATCATCCGCCGTTACTACCAAACTGTTCTTGATTTTAAAGCCGAAAAAGTTGGTGAAGCTGCTGTCAAGAAAATCGAGTTGCTTATGAACGACCTCGGCATCACACCTGCAGACCGTAAGGTTGCTGTCGTTGCACGCCAAAAAGCAGAAGAAACTGGCGGACCAGCCCTAGCCCTTGAATTGCCAAATGGGGAAATCGTCACAGGTAAGAACTCAGAACTCTTTGGCCCTACAGCCGCTGCCTTGATTAACGCCATCAAAAAATCAGCTGACATTGCTAAAGAAGTAAAATTAATCGAACCCGAAGTTGTTAAGCCAATCCAAGGTCTTAAAATCGATCATCTCGGTAGCCGCAATCCACGCCTTCATTCAAATGAAATTCTGATTGCACTTGCTATCACAGCTACAGAAAATCCTGATGCTGCCCGTGCTATGGAAGAACTTGGTAACCTCAAAGGAAGCGAAGCTCACTCAACTATCATCTTGACAGATGAAGACAAGAATGTCCTTCGAAAATTGGGTATCAATGTAACCTTTGACCCTTACTACCAATACGACCGCTTGTATCGCAAGTAACGATTTCAACCTCTCCACTCTCGGAGAGGTTTTCTCTCTGTCTCAGGAGCCAGCTTTATGTTATAATGATAGGAGAAAACTGAAAGGATTTACCATGTCAAAAGAAGTTATTGTTGAAAGTTTTGAACTTGATCACACTATTGTTAAAGCACCTTATGTTCGCTTGATCGGGGAAGAAACAGGGCCAAAGGGAGACATCATCTCCAATTATGATATTCGCTTGGTGCAACCAAACGAAGACTCTATCCCTACTGCTGGCCTTCATACTATTGAGCACCTCTTAGCCAAACTCATCCGTACCCGCATTGACGGTATGATTGACTGTTCACCATTTGGGTGCCGTACAGGCTTCCACATGATTATGTGGGGACGTCACACCAGTGCTGAAATCGCAGCTGTTATCAAGGATTCGCTCAAGGAAATCGCTGAAACTACTACTTGGGAAGACGTCCCTGGAACAACCATCGAATCTTGCGGAAACTACAAGGACCACAGCCTCTTCTCTGCTAAAGAATGGGCTAAACTCATCCTTGAACAAGGGATTTCAGATGATGCATTTGAGCGTCATGTGATTTAAACACAAAAAAGGAACCAGTTTTTCAGCTGGTTCCTTCTTTTTATTCTCAAAATTCTGTCTTAGGCTTTTTCACGAATGACCAAAACACCATCTTCCATGTCAGCTTCTAGGTGTTTAGCATCAAGGTTATCCAAGTGGAAGTCTGTGACTTTGTCACGGATTTGTTGTTCAACCACACGACGGAGTGGACGAACACCCATGACTTCATCGTAGCCTTCCTCAGTCATGTATTCTTTAGCAGCTTCGCTCACTGCCAAGTCAATGTCTTTCTTAGAAAGCGTCTTGTTAACTTCAACCAACATAAGGTCTACAATCTTAGAAAGATCTTCTTTGCTCAAGTGTGAGAATTCGATGACAGCATTGAAACGGTTAAGGAATTCTGGACGGAAGTAAGGTTTCAAACGATCCATCAATTCTGGTTTATCCGCATCTTCTGTCAAGTTGGCTTCGTAACCAAAGCCTGCGTTTGAAGTTGCGATAATCACCGTATTCTTGAAGTTGACAGTGTTACCTTGACCATCTGTCAAACGACCATCGTCCAAAACTTGAAGGAGAAGGGTGATGACTTGAGGGTCAGCCTTTTCAATTTCGTCGAGAAGGACGATTGAGTATGGATTGCGACGGACGCGTTCTGTCAAGGTATTGTTGTTGTCATCGTAACCAACATAACCTGCAGTTGTACCAATCAATTTAGATACAGCTGTGCGGTCGCTGTATTCTGACATGTCCAAACGGATGATAGCATCTTTCGTTCCGAACATATCTAGAGCCAATTGTTTAGCCAACTCAGTCTTACCAACACCAGTAGGACCTACAAAGAGGAAGCTACCGATTGGACGGTTACCTTCATCAAAACCAGCACGGTTACGACGGATAGCTTTTGCTACTGCTTCAACGGCCTTATCTTGACCAATAACTTTCGTCTGCAAACGATGACCCATATCTTTCAAACGTTCGATGTCCGTAGCCCCCATTTGTGATACTGGAATACCGGTCATTCGTTCTACAGACTCAGCCACATCGTTGACACTTGCAGTCACTTTCATATCTTCTGTATGGTTTTCGATTTTCTTTTCCAATTCTGCAATGCGTGTTTTATAGTTTAGAGCTGCTTCAAAATCTTCTGCCTCAACTGCTTTTTCTTGCTTGTCTTTTTCTGCCTCAATTTCACGTTCAACAGCATGAACATCTGTTACTGGATGCTGAGCCGCCAAGTGAGCTGCCGTTACATCTACAAGGTCGATAGCCTTATCTGGCAAGCTACGTTGAGGAATATACTGAACAGAATAATCCACCGCTGCTTTCAAAACTTCGTCTGGCAAGATGACATTGTGGTGTTGTTGATAGAGGTCACGAATTCCTTGAAGGATTTTATATGTATCCTCTGCTGAAGGAGCATTGACCTTGACTTCGTTGAAACGACGAGCAAGAGCTGCATTCTTCAAGATGGTGTTACGGTATTCGTCTTGAGTCGTTGCCCCAATCACGGTCAATTCTCCACGTGAAAGAGCTGGTTTCAAGATATCAGCAAGACCTTTAGACCCTTGACCATCACCTGTGCTACCAGCACCAAGAATTTGGTGAATTTCATCAAAGAAGAGGATAATATTCCCTGCTTCTTTCACTTCATTTACTAGATTTTGAACGTTTTCTTCAAAGCTACCGCGGTATTGAGTCCCAGCCTCAAGGCCTGAGATATCAATGGAAATAATTTCCTTGTTCTTAATAGCAGCTGGAACATCACCATTCACAATAGCTTGTGCCAAACCTTCGACAACGGCTGTCTTACCAACGCCTGCATCTCCGACCAAAACAGGATTGTTCTTGGTACGGCGTGAGAGGATTTCAGATGCTTCTTGAATTTCCTTGTTTCGTCCGATGACAGGATCTAACTTACCTTCACGTGCTTCTGCAGTCAAGTTACGTCCAAGTTTTGCAAGGACACCGTCTTGTTTCATACTTGAAGCCTGTTGTGGCATTTGTCCATCAACTTCTACATTTCCTGGCAATTGACCTGTTGCACGATAGTGAGCAAATTCCTCAGATGTTACTTCACGTCCATTAATCAAGTAGCGACGGTTTTCAGAACTGTATCCTCGCATACCACCCATCAATTGGTTAAATAAATCATCCATGTTGTTAAAATTATTAAAGTTGTTGTTCATATTCTTTACCTCATTTTGTTTACTTAGTTATGATTACTGATATTGACTATCTTTGACCTTTTTTTAAAAATTTAGACTAGCTAAATCGCTACTCTACGTACTATTTCTGGTTTTTCTTTTTCAAGCAGGAGTAGACTATCTTTACTTCTGAAGATTTCTAGATTAAACATAGACCCCACCTCTTTCTTTTTTACTTTAAATAAGTGTTCTAGTAAGGCTTTCATTTACCTTACGTTCATAATATACTACATTAGTCAGAAAAGGTCAAGGATTTTGACTTTAATTGACCAATATTTTTTAAAAAGCAAAAACACCCTGAAACATCAGGGTGCCATTCTTATATCAAATACAAAATTGCTAGTGTCAGGAGACTTGCTAGAAGCCCTACTCCCCAAAAGAAGAAGTCAACCTTCCACTCGCTCCAAGGATTTCCTTTACCAGAAAATCCTCCAAGTTCAAAATGGTGATGCACAGGCGTCATACGGAAAATACGTTTACCACCTGTCAGTTTGAAATAACTTACTTGCATCATGACTGAGGTTGTTTCAAAGACATAAATAATTCCGATAATCAAGAGAGTCCATTCTTGGTGGAGGGCCATAGAGATAGCTGCCAGCATTCCACCGAGAGCCAAACTTCCCACATCTCCCATAAAGACTTTAGCAGGCTTATGGTTAAAAACAAAGAACCCGAGCAAGCCACCAATCATGGCAAGAATCACTAGAAGAATATCCATCTGACCTTGCACATAGGCAATAACTCCATAGGCAGACAAACTAATCACAACGGAAATACTAGCTAAACCGTCAATGCCGTCTGTCAAGTTTACTGCGTTTGAAAAACCAACTAGCCAGAAAAGGGCGAAGACAATATAGAAAATCCCTAGATGCACTTGGTAGCCAAAGACTGAAAGCATATCGCCACCGCGCTCATAGAAAAGGTAGAAAACGACCCCACCTAGGAGCTGAAGAGCCAATTTTTGCTTAGGATTAAGCCCCTCATTGATTTTACGAAAGACCTTGAGAAAGTCATCTAAAAATCCGACAAGTCCATAAAGGACCAAGATGAACAAAATCATTCCCACATTATTGGTCAATTGTTTTGAAAAAAGAGCAACGAGGAAACTCACTACAACTGCAGCAATGAGGAAAACAAGTCCCCCCATAGTTGGCGTGCCAGCTTTTGCCTGATGCTGTTTGACATCCTCGTGCATCTGCTGACCTGTAATTTGCGCCTTTCGATAAAATTGGATAAAGGCCGGAATTCCTACCAAAGTTAGTAAAAATGTCACAATTCCAGCACTGATGGAAATAAACATATTAGTCTCCTAAAGTTAATGTAATTTTTTTAATGCCCTTGATAGCTGTATTAGCAAGAACATCTTGCTTCTGCACAGTAGAGCCTGAACCTTCAAATTCAAGTTCTATATTTAACCACTTAGAAAAAGCTTCTGCGGTTGCTTTTGTCCAACCATACATATCTGGAACTTCCTCTGCTTTATCAGATAAGAGGAGAACTTGCTGGTTAGGTGTAAGATTGGTCCCTTCTTCTACAGATGATTCTTTAATCTTTGTTCCTGTTCCTACAACGATTGGTTGCACAATATTGCGACGTAAGGCTTCCGCCAAATCACCGGGTGAAATGTCCTTGATGCTAGGCATGGCATAAGCGCTTTGATTGGTTACCTGATCTAACGTTTTAGCGGTAGATTGGAGGTTAAGGGAATCTTTCATGGCCACTGCTCTTTCCAAGATAGGATTGGCAAATTCTCCCAACTGGATACCTGAATAATGCTCAGGCTGTTGAACCGTCACATAGAGGATAAAATCAGGATTTTCAGCAGGGTTCATCGATACAGCCGAAAAAATGTAATTGGTCGTACCAACCAAGTAACCCCCATTTTTCTCATCGGCAATCTGGGCCGTACCGGACTTGAGGGCTACATTTTGACCAGGAACAGTTACAGTTGGCTTGCCTGTGCTGTGGTTATGCATGGTTCCATAAACTGGATCTGTTCCTACCAAAACCATGTTTGTTCGAGTTAGACTGGCTGCATCTTTAGAAACAGGATTTCCTACAATCTCTTTTTGAGATTTCCGAACAGATTGGTCATTTGGGTCATATAAGGCACTGATAAATTTAGGTTCTAGCATAACTCCATCATTGGCAATAGCCGTAAAGGCACGAATCATTTGCGTCTGAGTCACTGAAATCCCTTGCCCAAATGAGCTTTGCGCAATGTTGACAATATTATCCGCAGGAAGCTGACCAGCATACTCATCCGTCAAACCGAAACGGGTCGGAACACCAAATTTAAAACGATTAAGATAATCAAGCCAGGTAGCATCTCCCATCTTTTGCTCAAGGAGGGTCATCCCAACGTTACTTGAGAGTGCAAAACCTTGAGAAAAAGTCATCATTCTGCCACCAGTCAATCCTTCATTGACGTCCCAATCTCGAATCGTGACATCTGCAATTTTTAACTCACTACTATCGAAGACTTCTCCTCCTGGAAAGGTATTATTATCAATAGCAGCAGCGAGCGTCATAACCTTCATGGTTGACCCTGGCTCATAGTTACTTTGATAGAGGATATCACGCCAAACAAAGTCCTCTGTAATGCCTTCTTTTGTATCTGCATCAAAGGTCGGTCGTTGTGTCGTTGCGAGTATCTCTCCCGTTTTAGCACTGACCAAAGTCGCTGTCATGTACTTTCCTTTTACCTTCTCTTGAAAAGCATCCATCTGGGTTTCCATAAAGGACTGAAGGGGGCTGGAAATGGTTGTGTAAACATCCTTGCCATCTACCGTTTGTTGGGAAACTTGTTCCGTTCCGGGGACAATATTACCCAGACGATCTTTTTCATAGGTAATAATACCGTCTTTCCCTGCGAGAATACTATTCAAGGAACTCTCCATCCCAGAAGTTCCCAGCAAACTCTTGCTACCATCCTCATTTTCATGGAGTTGAGCTAAACCAATAAAACTAGAAGCGAATTGTCCATTTGGATAACTTCTGTTAGGGCTAGTTGTAAAGTCAATTCCTTCAACACTAGCATCTTTCAAATCCTTTTTAATAGCCATCATATTGGCATAGGTAATTCCATTTCCTTTGGCACCAAAAGAAACTTGGGTCAGATTCGGTTGAGACAATTGTTCTTTAACATAAGCCTCGTCCATATCCAAATACTTATGGAAGACCTCTGCTACCTTATTAAACTGGGCATCTTCTACATAAAGAATTTTACCCGTTGCTGATTTGTATTTTTTATCAATAACAGCATAGACATTATAGGAGGTTGCGTCCTCAGCAATCGGGACTCCATTTCGGTCATAAATAGTCCCACGTTTGGCAGGGACTGTACGGGTTATTTGGTGAACTTTCTTGGCCTCTTTGACTAGATCCGTTCCAAATTTACTACCACTCCCGATAATAACAGCAAAATTGACCAAAAAGACAGCGAAAAGTACGACAGCTAATAAGCTGATGTACTTCCCTACTATTTTACGGTTTTCTGCTGGAGATTTACGGTTTCTAATCGCAAATCGGGTTATTCTTTTTGTCCACTTCATATCTTACTCCGCTGATCGAATATTCTCGTTATTCAATTTTAAGTCCTTAGAATTTGCGATTTCTTTCAAGCGTTCTGCCCTCAACAATTCATTTACCTCTTGTTTGGCATCATCCAACTCTGTCTTCTTCTCCTCTATCTGCGCATTGATTTTTGTCAAATCATTTTGTACTTGTAGGAGTCGGGTCTGCATAAAGATAATACTCAGCGCCAAAACGAGAGCTGTAAACGCAATGGAAAGATAAAAAGCCTTCTCCACACGGGAGAATTTTTTTATACGATTCTGCAAGAATTGACTGGTTGTTTCTTTTTTATCTACCATTTTTTCCTCTTACTTGTGAATTTTTCTGGCCACGCGCAACTTGGCTGAGTGCGAGCGGTTATTGGTTTCTAATTCTTCTGAACTTGGCAAGATTGGCTTACGGGACACCAATTCCATCTTGGGCTTGAGATCATCTGGGATGAAAGGCAAGCCTTTTGGAACTTCCACTGTTGAAGCTTCCTTGAACAATTGCTTGGTCAAGCGGTCTTCCAGGGAATGAAAGGTAATCACTGAAATTCTACCATCCAGAGCCAACATATCCATAGCCTGCTGGATAGATTCATCTGCTGCTCCCAGTTCATCATTGACTTCAATCCGAATAGCCTGGAAGATCTGTTTGGCAGGATGGCCCTTCTTCTTGAGTTCCTTGGCAGGTTTGGCCGACTTGATAATTTCTGCCAACTCAGTCGTTGTCTCGATCGGCTTAACTTCACGCGCTTGTTCAATCTTACGTGCAATCTGTTTAGAAAATTTATCCTCACCATACTTGAAGAAAATACGAACCAAGTCATGATAGTCATAGTGGTTCACCACTTCATAGGCTGTCAGACTAGCATCCTGATTCATGCGCATGTCTAGTGGCGCATCCTTTTTATAAGAAAAACCACGCTCACGCTGGTCCAATTGAGGACTAGACACTCCCAAGTCATAACAAATTCCATCAATTTCCTGAACACCAGCTTCGCGCAAACGTGCCTGTAAATGACGGAAGTTATCCTTGATAAAAGTCACCATCCCCTTTTCAATGTAGGGTGCCAAGCGTTCTTGCGCATTGTCAATGGCATTCTGGTCCTGGTCAAAGGCATAGAGATGGCCTTTTTCACTTAATTTGCTTAATAAATATTCGCTGTGGCCTGCTCCACCTAAAGTCGCATCAACGTAGATACCGTCAGGCTTTACGTCGAGCATATCAACCGTTTCGTGGAGTAAGACCGTTACATGATGAAATTCTTTTGTCATATCTTATCTATTTTACCACAAATCCGACTAGCTTGCACTAGTCAGACAAATAGGTCAAAAAAAGTAAGAATTTCTTTAAGAAATATGTCAAATATGCTTGACATTCGCTCTATAGAAGAATATAATGTAGTCAAATATATACGACACAAATCAGAAAGGAGACCAGATGAATCGTGTGAAAGAATTTCGCAAGGAACTGGGCATTTCCCAGCTCGAACTCGCCAAGGATATCGGTGTCTCGAGACAAACCATCAATATGATTGAGAACGACAAGTACAATCCAACACTGGAACTCTGTCTCAATCTCGCCCGCAGCCTCCAAACTGACCTCAACAGTCTCTTTTGGGAGGATAATTTTTAAAAAAGGAGCAAACTCATGAAAAAAGAAACATTCACTGAAAAACTGATCAAACGCACATACGGTATTTCTGATCCACTTGACGAATACAAACGACGCGAGGCTGATCGTATCGGCAATCAAGTCTTTATCTTCCTCTTTTATCTGATGATTTTCGGCAATCTTATTCCACTCCTTCTGGCCTATAAATACCCTCAACTAGTGGCTCTAGTCTATCCTCCTCTGATTTTAGCGATTGCTCTCATCGCTGCTGGCTATGTCACCTACCAAATGAAAAACACAGGGATTACAGCTATTGATCCAGATGTGCTGAGTGAGAAAGAAAGCAAGCAACTACATTCCCCTGGTCTGAAAGCTGGTTTGTTCTTTGGTTTATGGATGTTTTTTATAACTCCTCTTCTCCATATACTCATAGGTGAAGGTCAGGACTATTTTCAGTCTCTTCTCACTATAAGAAATGCTGTATCAAGCATTCTCGGTTCTATCTTCTTCGGGGCAAGCATACAGTTCCTCATCTCCCGTCGCATTGCAAAAGCCAAGAAAGATCAGGATAATGATTAGGAGGAAACTCATGAAAAAAGAAAAGAAACAGTTACGTCATCATGGTCTGAAAGCAGGTTCGATTTATGGAACAGTGATATTTTTTATAATTCCACTCATTGATACCCTAACAAGTGAAAATCCAAATTTTATCAGTTCTCTTCTAAATACAAAACATATTTTTAAAACTATACTGGGAGCTTTCTTTTTCGGAGTGATGATACATATTGTCGACTCACTTCGTATTGCAAGAGCTAAAAAAGACCAGGATTAGGAGGTACCTATGAAATCATTACTAACTTTACTGACCTATCATCTTTTGTTCAGTTCCCTGCTCATCTTCATCATCGTTTCAGGGAACTTGCCAATCAGCGAGATATTCCTCGGGCTAGTCTTTATTCCAGCCCTTAACAAAGGACTGACTTATCTAAAGATTGACTCCCAAAAAACGCGCATACTCAACTTAGCACTATACTTTATAATTCTATCTTTACCACAACTGATGCTCATATCAAGCGGTTGGAAATATTATTTACTGTTCACTATCGCTATCCTTTCTTCTATCACTTATCTTTATTATCTCTATCAATTCATAAAAGAAAGTCAGTAAAACCGCTCATTTAGGAGGTTACCAGCATGAAAAAAGAAGACTTCACCACTCGCCTACTTCGAAATCTCTTTCACATCCAAGGCCCTTTTGATGAATGCCGGCAAGAGATTATCTACAAAGCTTGTGCCCGTTCCATGGTCCAAATCGTTTATTCTTCCTTCTTTCTCTTCTTGTTTTATCTATTATTTGGACGCTTCATAGAGGTCGTTCGCTATGCCATGCCCTACGTCTACTCTGGACTCATTTTTTTCATTACTTTAAAAACTCAAAGAGCCGTCAAAGAACTCCACTTGGAAAAAGATGACAAGTCAGAAATCATCCTCAAAACCTACAGCAAAGCCCAAATCAAATTCCGAAGCTGGATTGTGTTTATCGGTCTTCAGATTGGCCTCTTTACCTTACTCATCTTTCATAAAGTCTTCGTTCAGCAGATGTCCCTTCCAGATTTTGTTAAGTTACTCACGCAATTTGATAAAAGTGGTCCTTTCCTAATGTATGGCCTGATTATCGGCAGCATTTTTGGAACCCTGACCTACGGATTTCTATCATTACAGGAGGAGAAAACTCCTAAAAATACCAAACAGAAGGAGAAAAGCAAGCAATGACTTCACTATACGATTTTTCAGTCTTGAACCAAGACAATCAAGAAACTCAACTAGATATCTATCGTGGTAAGGTACTCTTGATTGTCAACACTGCTACTGGATGTGGTTTAACGCCCCAGTACCAAGGACTTCAAGAACTCTATGATCGCTATCAAGAACAAGGTTTTGAAATCTTAGACTTCCCTTGCAATCAGTTTATGGGACAAGCACCAGGCAGCGCAGAGGAAATCAACAGCTTCTGTAGCCTACATTATCAAACCACCTTCCCACGTTTTGCCAAGATCAAGGTCAACGGTAAGGAAGCAGATCCTCTCTATGTTTGGTTGAAAGAACAAAAATCTGGCCCACTGGGAAAACGAGTCGAATGGAATTTCGCTAAGTTTCTCATCGGTCGTGATGGGCAGGTCTTTGAACGCTTCTCTTCAAAAACAGACCCAAAACAAATTGAAGAGGCGATACAAACCCTACTATAATTTCACAATCTCACTATGATTAGGTTTCCTTTAGCCTATTGAATAGTGGGATTTTTTGATGGGCTTTGACTTAATAGAAAAACACTCCATGATATGAAACATGAAGTGTTGTAAAAATGATACATTCATAGCAGACAAGGCACTACTGACTGCTATTCTTGACTCCTGAATATGTATAGGTCCTATTTCTAGGACACGCTTTTTCCTTTACCACCCTAAAATAAAAGCTATGCTCTCGCCCATCCTTGGCATTTTCCTTGTTTAAGACAAAGTAGTTTTTCTGGTTCATCGCCATGGTTCGTAGGATGTCATCAATCAAGAAAGTCAAGGGTACGTTCATGGCAGAGTATTTTTGAAAATCCTCTTCAAAACGAATATAGTTATCTGAAAAATAATCCATCTGCAGTTTGTTTTCATACAGCTCTTTTCTAGTCATAAACTCCCTCCTCCCACAGCCGAATTTCTAGGATATCTGCAACCTCTATCAACCTATACCCCTCGTTTGTCCTAATAGATAGAGTCTGATGTGATAACTCCCTCACCTCACCGATGATAGTCGCCTTCTGGCTCTTTTCCTTAACCACAAAACTTCCCTTCAGTTGACCAACATAAAGCTGAGAAAGTAAATGTAGTTTCTCAACTGGGTCCAAATCTATCGAAAAATCAACACGGTTTTTTTCTTCACTGAGCGAACTGGTGTGTTCTGAGAGGTAAAATCCCATCCACTTCTGCATACCTGGATCTTGATAATCTCGCGCAGATTGAAAAGGTAAATAAGAACGATCAATCATTGTAATCCATCTAATCCTCCAGCAGAATGTCCTCCAATCAGCTTGCTTCTAGCAAGACTCCTAGAGGCCTCTTCCAGTGCATTGGCCTTTAAGAGAGAAGTGAAACCAAATTGTTCCCGAATGGAGTCAATGGCCGTCTGGAGCCTTTCTTCTTTTTCTAACTTGTCAACATCATCAAAGAGAGATATCAAACCAAAGGACTCGTCTACAAAGCCTGAATAGTTTACACCGACACTTCTGACTGCTCCAGAAGTGTATTTGCTATGAAATAACTTCAAAACATAATCTGTTAAAACAGCTGTATTGTTGGTCGGTTCGACCTTCATTTGTGTGTGAATAGACGACCTGACCTCCTGTCTAGAGAAACCGACATAGATAGAGACAAGGGTTGTTTTCTTGCCCGCTCTTCTCAATCTAATAGCCACCTGCTCCGCCATTTCTCGAAGAATAATTTCAATATCCCGTAGCTTCACATAGTCTCTCGGCAAGATTTGAGAATTCCCCAAGCCCTTGGATTTGGCTTTATAGGGCTTATGAACATTGCTCTCATCAATCCCATTGGCATGAAACCACAAACGCAGACCAGCCTGACCCAGAGCTTTCTTTAACTGATCTGGATTGCTGGTTGCCAATTCCTTGATAGAAAAAATCCCCAGAGCATGCAAGCGTTTCTCCATCCGCCTGCCAATTCCCCAAAAGTCGGTCATCTTGGGAATGGACCAGACCTTCTCTTCCACATCCTGGTAAGACCAGTTGGCCCTCATGGTCGGAGTGTGCTTGGCCTCATTATCCAGAGCCAACTTGGCCAGTAAAGGATTGGCATTTGACATGCCTACTGTAGAGTAGATCCCTGTCTGCCTCCAAATATCCCTCTGAATACGAGCAGAAAGCATATCCAGCTTGTTTTTGCGAGAGAGACTCTTATCTGGGATAAAATAGTTGAGCGAACTAGTCAGATCAATAAAGCCCTCATCGATAGAGTAAGGATAAATATCATCTGGACTGCCATAGTTTTGAAAGATTCGCTGAATTTCCATATTGACTGCTATGTATTCATCCATCCTAGGAGGCACAATCAAGGTCACTTGAGCCCAATCTTCGATGTAGCGAACATAGTCTGAGTCGGTAGGTAGCCCTTGCTTTCGAGCATTGTAATAGGAAAATTTGCGGGTCTTGATATCAAAGGGCAGATCATAAGCCCGACCAACATTTGACTTGCCAAAAATCTTCTTAAACAGGGGAGAGGAGGCTAGGATAAGACCAGTTGAATTATCCGCGCGACTCATGACACAAAGCGAGGTTTTCAGCGGATGCAATCCTCTTTTCACGCACTCAACACTAGCATAAAAAGATTTCATATCAACAAAGGCAATGTCACTTTTGGGCTCTCTGGAATAATCAAAGTAGCCCATAGTCTAGCCCTCCATTGGCACAAAGTTCCCAACGATAATGCCCACAATCCGAGGATCTTCCTCATAGGAGATGAAAATATCCTTGTATTTAGGATTGATCGATACCAGACGCAATCCATTCTCCTCTCGATAGACCCGTTTGATATAGGTCTGGTTGTTGCAAACCACTGCATAAACTGCTCCATCATAGTCAAATCCTGTCTCTCGAATCAGAGCTACTGAGCCATTTTGGTATTTAGGTTCCATGGAGTCCCCAGACACCCATGACGCAAAATCATGAGCCAACTCCTCATTAAAGTAAACCGTATCAAAATTCTGATCATCGTAGACCGAAGCCCCAATCCCTGCTGACATGCGTTCATAAACACGGT
Organism: Streptococcus mitis; assembly: GCF_946190375.1. Taxonomy (GTDB): domain Bacteria; phylum Bacillota; class Bacilli; order Lactobacillales; family Streptococcaceae; genus Streptococcus; species Streptococcus mitis_CJ. Next base: position 51,580 of record NZ_CAMIAF010000005.1, read on the forward strand.
ACTCGTAGAGGCGCTCTGGCATAGCTGTCACTTTCTGGGCTTGCTCCTCTTGAGATAGGTTGCGAGCATAGAGAACAACCTTCTCCCGCCCTTGCTTGGAAAGGCTATGGTAGAGACGGACAATCTCGATCTGAGTAAAATATCCTTTGGGTACCTTTAAAATATTCTCTAACTGGAACACCTTCTCCTTGGACGGTTCCTTGACTCCACGTTCCCAAGCTGAGTAAGCCTGAAAACTAATCCCAAGTTGCTCTGCAATTTCCTTCTGTGTTAGTTTTAACTCTTTCCTCCGAGCCTTTAATTTTTCTGGCTGATACATACTTCACCTCCTATTATGATACTTTAATGGACATTATCTCCCTTAGAAAGACTAATCGATGCTTGAAGCCATATTTTTAAAATTCAACCAATATGGTTTAGTTTTATTATATAAAAAAAGTGAACAAATGTCTACTAGGAATATCAGAAACATCGTGAATTTTATACTCAATGAAAATCAAAGAGCAAACTAGGAAACTAGCCGCAGGCTGTACTTGAGTACGGCAAGGCGACGTTGACGCGGTTTGAATTTGATTTTCGAAGAGTATTAATCAAACTAAAAGGACCTAGCCCTATACAATACAGAACTAAATCCTTTGAATAAATAATTGATCTAACTTTTAGAATCCCTACAGAAATTCCAGTTTTTCTCTATTTGATACCAGACATTAGTTTTTCAATACGTGGAACGTAGAAGAGTAAGATAATACCGAATACAATCGTAATTCCTCCAACAATTCCATAGTAAGCCACTTCAGTTTCGCTTGTATAAAATTTTACAATTTGAGCATTGATAGCTTGGGCAGCAGCATTACTCAAGAACCAGATAGACATCATTTGTGCTTGGAAGGATTTTGGTGCTAGCTTAGTAGTGACTGATAGACCAATAGGCGAAATCAACATTTCCCCCACAATCACAATAGCCCAACTCATAATCAACCAGAAAGGACTGACCTTAACATCTGTTCCAAAAAGCATCCCCGGTAACATCATCCACAAGAAGGATAGACCTGCCGCAAATAAACCGTAAGCAAATTTCTTAGAAGAGGACGGTTGCTTGTTACCCATTTTCCCCCACAACCACGCAAAAATCGGCACATAAATCATAATGAAAAGTGGATTGATACTTTGGAAAAAGCTAGATGGAAACTGAATCTGATTTCCAAATACATTAAAGTAGAGTCGAGTCTGATCATCCGCAAATAGAGCGAGAACAACAGAACCCTGCTCCTCAATAGACCAGAAGAGTACTCCAGCGATAAATAGAGGAATGTAGGCAAATACTCGGGATCTCTCAGTAGCAGTTATTTTCTGACTAGATAAAATTTTGAAGAAATAGTAGATTGGAATGATTACCGCAATTATTGTAAAGATATTAACAATCATATCCACGTTAAACTGGTGAGTAAAGACTAAACCTAGAACCACCAGAACAACCATGACAAGTGTAATCAGTAAGCGTTTAATCAAGGTCTGCTGCTCCTTCTGTGAAAGTGGATCAGTGGGGTAAAGACTTGATTCAGGCAGGTATTTCTTCCCATCTAAAACATATTTCACCAGACCAAAGAACATCCCAACAGCAGCTAATGAGAAACCTAGGTGGAAATTGACTTCCTGACCTAGATAACCCACTAGATAAGGGGCAACGAAGGCACCTAAGTTAATACCAAAGACAAAGATACTAAAACCTGCATCCCGTCTATCATCCTCTTTCTCATAAATTCCCCCAACCATATCTGATATATTGGGTTTTAAAAATCCAGTTCCAAAGATAATCAAGGCAATAGAAAGATAGAGAGCCACTTGCCCAAAAGGTGTTGCCAAAGCAATATGCCCTAGCATAATCAGAATCCCACCGTAAAAGACAGTCTTACGACTTCCTAAAATACGGTCACTGACAAAACCACCGATAACCGAGGACAAAAATACCAGCGAGCCATAAATCGCCATAACCGATGCAGCTGTGGTCTTATCCATACCCAACCCACCATCTTGCACACTATAGTACATATAGTAAAGTAGGATAGCTCGCATCCCATAGTAAGAAAAGCGCTCCCACATCTCTGTAAAGAAGAGGGTGGACAAGCCCATAGGATGTCCAAAAAATGTTTTCTGTTTTTCCATATATATTCTCCTTTAACGATATAATAATTCATTTTACAGAATTTTCAAACAAATGTCAAACAAATTCTATCCCTTTTAGAAAATTTTCTGAAAAGATCAAACGTCTCATACTTATACTCAATGAAAATCAAAAAGCAAACTAGGAAGCTAGCCGCAAGCTGTACTTGAGTACGGTAAGGCGACGCTGACGTGGTTTGAATTTGATTTTCGAAGAGTATTAATTCCACCATAAAAATTCATTTCAAACTAACTTCTACTTCGGTCAGGCAAGTGGAAGTTAGTTTGAAAAATTTCTCTTGTTTAGTTTAAAAAAGAGGCTGGGCAAAAAGTCTTTAAAATCATAAAAACATCCCTATGCCAAACTTGTAATTACTAAAAGACAAGTCAATAAGCATAGAGATGTAAAACTATTACACATTAAAAAATAAATAATTAGTAATTAAAGAATAGAAATTGTGTACGAAATGTCTCAATTAGTTTTGGCTAGTAAATATCATTTCCAACAAACGTCCTCTCAATTCCTTATCCTGATGATGCAAGATATTCATTAAGTCATGAGAATTTTTAGCATTGATGAATTCATTTAACAATCTATCTTTTAATTCATATGGAAGAGAAGCCGTCTTTAGTAGCCTAAAAACTTCGTCATTTAGAGATGTTCTTTTATTATCTTTATATTCAAATCCAGCTGTAGCATTCTTATTTGGCAATTCAATGATAGACACATTCGTTCCTTTAAAATGAATTCTATGCCTTCTATTGCTTGGAAGGATACTAGAATCTCCTTGTAATGCTAACTCTACCACGCCCATTTCCCAATCGATTGATAATCTTGTTTTATATCTTTGACCATTTTGATCTTCAATCATTTCAAAAGAATGTTGTTTTCCTGGGAATACATACCAATCTACAACTTCAGGTAAATCAACACCCATATCTATCTCAGAACCAACCAAGGGAATAATTGCACCACTTTTTGCAAACACAGGAATAGTCGAAATGTCTCTATAAACACTTAAGTTCACACCACCTGTGTACTTTTTCTCTGAAAAGAAGTCATACCATTCACCTTCAGGGAACCATACATCTACTTTTGCAGATTGAAATGCCAAATCCATCTTTTCTACCATGGGAGCCACCATCAATTCTGTTCCAAAAAAGTATTGGTTTGGAACATTATAGCTCTCATCATTCTCTGGGTAGAAATAGTACATTGGGCTGATTAATGGGGCACCTTCCTCATGTGTCTTTACATTCATAGTGTATAGATAGGGAATCATCTGATGTCTCAAACGAAGGTATTTCTTCATAATCTTAGATGTTGTTTCTGAAAAAAACCAAGGTTCTTTACTATTGAAAGGACTTCTAGAACTATGTAATCGAGTAATCGGACTAAAAACACCAAACTGTAGCCATCTAGTTTGTAGCTCTTCGTCATAATCCCCCAACATATGTCCACCAATATCATGGCTCCACCAACTATAACCGATATTTGATGCTGTTGCTGTAAAATAAGGTTGAAATCTTAAGGAATTCCAACTAATAATAGTATCCCCTGAAAAACCAACAGGGTAGCGGTGACTACCAGGACCTGCATACCTTGATAAAATCAAGCCACCTTCTGAATTTTTACAACTATCCTGATAATGATAATGATTTAAAAGCCACAGTGGATCCAACATACCTTGCGTCCCTTGTTGCCAGTCAATCCACCAAAAATCTACTCCCTGCTTTTCTAGCTCATAATGAACATCTTTAAAGTAAGCTTCCCTAAAAGAAGGATTAAAAAAATCAAAAATAGCAGGTTCTTCTAGTTCTACATTTAACCCCAATCGTTTTGCGACTTGAGGATAAGCTTCTTCATAAGCCCGTATACCATCAGCAGGATGGACATTTAAGGAGAGTTTTAACTTTCTATCATGAAGTTGTTGCAATAACTGTTCTGGATTAGGTATTAAGTTTTTATTCCAACTATATCCTGTCCAGCCACTTCCAAAACGAGCTGGAATGTCAGTTATATGCCAATCCATATCTAAAACACCGATAGATAATGGAATTTTCTCTGTTTCAAATCTGTCTATTAAATCCAAGTATTCATCCGACGTATAAGGCCAATACCTACTCCACCAATTGCCTAAAGCATATCTTGGCAGCAAGGGTGTTGAGCCAGTCAATTGGTAAAAGTCTCTGATTGCTCCTCTATAATCATGCCCATAGGCAAAGAAATAGAGGTCAATTTGATTTTCTCTCTCAATATAACCAGACTGTTCATCCCAAATAAATCCTTGAGAATCATCCAGTAAGGCAATACCATTTCGGCTAATAATTCCATCTTCTAACGAGATTGCGCCATCTGCCTTATCCAGAGTCCGAGCTGTTCCTTTTAACGTTTCAATAGACTCACCAAAATACCAGCGACTACCATATACGGCAAAATTTCCTTTTAATTCTATAAATAAATTTTCGGCGTTAAATTCTCCTTTATTAAAGTGCAGATGAAAATAGTCCGTCATAATATCTAGTACGTTTGATGTCTCGATATAATCTAACGAAACTTGACCAAAATCTCTATTATAGATAAGTTGTGTAGTCCTATCCTCAAAACTTCCAGTTTGAGAGTATTCTAATCTTACTAACTTATCTGTTAATACAGAGATTCGATAAAACTCTCCCTTAAAAATTTTCAATTTGTTTCCCTCCTTTTAGTAAATTTCTTTACCTTATCAAACATTTTATTTGTTATCGTTACATTCATCAATCCGCAAAAAGCAAATCCCCCAAATGTAAATACGTAAATAGCTGTTAAAACTCGTTCTGGACTACTAAAACTCATATACAGTACAGAAATATTAAATAAAACCAACATGATAGCTTGTATTGGATTTAAAATACAAATTAATACGCTATTTACAATACTATTTTTTAGATTATCTTTAAATAGACCAATATAGGGAAAAACAACACTCATAAAAAGTATTATAACAAATAAAAAGGGCAACACTAACAATAAACTATACTCTGAAAGTAAACTTGAATAGCCCCAAAGACAATAGTTCACATATAAAAGTAATTCTATTAGGAGGATAAACAACCAAATAAAAGTTGACTGTTTAAAATTTCGTCTAAAGATCCGAAAATAATGATAAGCAATATCGGTATCTTTACCTTTTAAAATACGATACCACATTGTCGTAAGAGAAGTTAGTGATGCCCCAATTGTAACTATTGGAATACAACTAACAATAAATAGAGTATTTAAAATAATTAAATCTGTCAAAAAAGTTAAAATTCTAACCACTTTTCCATCTAATGAAAATAATTTTTGCATAATATATTCTCCATAAAATCAATCGTCTTAACTCTATATTTTAGAATGTCAGTTGCACAAAAATATTACCTAAATTATTTAAAAAACATTTCCAAATTTCTTTAAAAATTAGAATAAAGGAAGCGAGATAATTTGATGTTATCAGTCTCGCTTCCTATAATTAGCTAGTCCCTTGTTCATACAACCAAGAGTTCATATAAAGTATTACTCTTTGACTTCTTTTTGGTAACGATTATATGCTTCCTGTTGAATCTTCATAAATTCGTCCAATCCCATATTCTTAAGAGTTTCTTTGTATGAGTCCCATTCTTTTTCTATGCCACCTTCAACTACCCATTTAGATGCTTGTTGTTTGACATAAGATTCAATACTCACATAGATTGATGATAATTTGTTAAGCTCTTCTTGTGAATAAATCACATTAGGGTAAGCTGGCAACGCAAATTGTTTCAAATCTTGGTCCATCTTCAATTTCAATCCATCACCTTGTGTTTGATCGATTTCTACGCGACTATTGATATCATCGCTTACGTATTTAGGACCAAAATCTCGAAGTGAATTAATCCATGCATACTCATCGGCTGATTTACCATCTTTAGGAGGTAACACTTTAAACTTATCACCATTCTTTTCAGTAGCTATTCCAAATGATCCATAGAAATTCTGAATACTTGCTTCATCTGTATATAATTTATCCAACCATTTCAATAATTTAGCAGGGTTTTTGCTCTTATTTGTAATCAAAATTTCATTGCGACCGTAGTTGTAATGATCTGGATCAGAAAAGACATATTGTTTTCCATCCATACCTTTTAAAGCAGGTAGAGCAATATACTCACTTGAATGTAAACCAAACGTTGCATCTGCTGTCCAACCACTAGAAACACCTACTCTAGATACTCCCTTATCCATACGTTTTGCTACACTCATAGAGGTATCTTCTGTAAAGATTTCCGGATCAATCAAACCTTTTTTATAAGATTCGTGCATTGCTGCAATCCCTTGTTTATAACTTTCTTCTGTACGAAGGTAGACTGGTTTTCCATCTTTTACAGACATTTCATATGTATTATCTGCCCCTAAACGATTATTGAACGGAAGAATATATGAGAATGTTGGATCAAAGTTTCCTGCTCCGAATGGAATTTCATCAGAAGCGTCTCCATTTCCGTTCGCATCTTTATCCTTAAATTCTTGTAGTACTTTTACTAAATCATCATAAGTTTCTGGAACCTTTAATCCTAAATTGTCTAGCCACTTTTTATTAATAAATAGCTGATTAGCTACAGTAGGGCGCATCGGTAATTTTTTAGGCAGGCTGTAGATATGACCATCTGGTGAAGTAATCATCGCTTTAATCTTAGGTTCTTTCTCCATAGCCTTAGTTAAATTAGGCATGTTCTCCTTGATTAAATCTTCCAATGGAATAAACAAAGATTGGTTCTGAGCAATTTCTGAATCTGTAAAAGCATTTGAACCTAAAAATGCATCTGGTAAATCTCCGCTAGCAACCAAAACAGATTTCTTATCTGCCCAATCTGCAGCTACAAGTGTGTCCCATTTAACATCAATACCCGCTTCCTTGGCAGAATCTGTTAGAAAACCTTTATGATAATCTTCTCCCCAGTCAGACCAACGAACAGTTGTGATTTTATAAGAATCTTCTCCAGACTTATCGTCCTTATTCGCATTATTGGAATTTGCGCAGGCTGTTAAGCCAGCAAGTGTAACTGTTCCTAAGAACAAATATGTAAATGATTTATGTTTCATGTTTTTCTCCTATTCTTTCAAGGCGCCAATCATTACGCCTTGATTAAAATATTTTTGAACAAAGGGATACAACAACATAATCGGAGCGGTTGAAATAACAATTGCTGCATATTTCATCATATCGGCCTTGATACGAAGATCTGATGCCACTTCTCCTGTTGCTTGCGATTGTAACATTTGGTTACTAATTAGTAAACGTCGTAAAATTAATTGCAATGGTTGTAAATTTTCATTCGTTAAATAAATTAAAGCATTAAACCACGAATTCCAAATACCAACTGCAGTCCAAAGTCCAATAACTGCTATAATAGCTTTTGATAAAGGAACGACTATCTTAATAAAATAACGAATTGTACCACATCCATCAATTTGTGCAGCCTCCCACATCCCGTCTGGAATACTATTATTAAAGAAAGTTCTAGCAACAATAATATTGTATGATGAAACCGCAAAAGGTATTACCATTACCCAAAATGTATCAATTAGGCCAACATTCTTTACTGTTAAGTAGGTAGGAATCAAGCCACCTGATACGAACATAGGGATTATGTATAGAATACTCATCCATTTTCTACCAACTAATTCTTTTCTAGATAAAGCATAACCAGCTGGAATATTGACTACTAAAGCAACTAAGGTACCAACAACAGTATATAAAATTGTATTTAAATAGCTACGCAAAAATAAAGGTTGTTGAATAAGACGTAAATATCCATCTAATTTCCATTCTCTTGGAATAAACCATACCTTCCCGTTTGCAACATCTGAAGGGTTACTAAAAGATGCAATCACTACAAACCATAACGGATAAACAATTAACAGGATAAGGAAAATTGCTAAACCATAGGTAACTATATCAAATAATAATTCAGAGTTCGTTTTTCTTGATTTATGAAACCATTTCACCTTAAGCACTCCTTCCTTTAAAAAAGACCCGTTCTGGTATATCTTTTTGAGAACCAGTTAACAGATAACAAAATTATTAGATTAACTACCGTGTTAAATAACCCTATAGCTGTCGAATAACTATACTGAAAGTTCACCATACCAACTTTATAAACATAGGTCGAAATTATCTCACTTCCTGCTAAATTAAGAGGATTCTGTAGTAGTAACACTTTCTCAAAACCTACACTTAATAAACTACCTGCTCTTAATATTAATAGAATCATAGCAGTAGGCAAAAGCAATGGTAATTCTATATGCCGAATTTTTTGTAACCTAGAGGCACCATCCATAGTTGCAGCCTCATAATATGTAGGATCAATTGCAGAAAGCGCTGCTAGATAAATAATACTATCCCAACCAATATGTTGCCATACATCACTCCAAACATAAACACCTGCAAAATTAGTAGGTTTTGATAAAAAATCTGGAATAGTAATTCCAACAGACTTAAATACATTCGCTAACAAACCGCTAGTAGGAGATAAAAATAAGATAATCATCCCACACATAACCATTGTAGAGATAAAATGGGGTAAGTAAGTTGTTACTTGAAATATTTTTCTAAATTTCCCAACTCTTAACTGATTACTAATGATAGCTAGTATAATAGGCAAGGGGAATCCTACTACAATACTATAAAGTGAAATTTTTAATGTATTGAACATAGTTGTCCCGAATTGGAATGATGAGAAAAATTGAGTAAAGTACTTAAATCCTACCCACTGACTAGCAAAAATACCATTGGCTGGTGAGTAGTCTTTAAATGCGATAATTAATCCCAACATGGGAATATAGGAAAATAAAATTAATAGCAATATTGAAGGAAAAAGTAATATGTATAACGGAATACTATGCTTTAATTTTATTTTATGAAGTTGAGATGCTACTTTCATTTTTTTCCTCCTATCTGATTTTCTACGATTATTTTACACCATAAAGAATTCCCTTAATATAACTTTTTGGACTAGGTTTATCAATTTTTCAGTTTTTTAATTTTAAGAACTATTACTTTTCCGACATCTTAATAAAACATATCTGTTTTGTTACATGATATCATATTTTCAAAGTGCTATAATTTTAATAGGAGACTAGTATATGAAATTAAATCACGACTTATCAAAAAAACATTCTATTCATTTTTTCTTTAAACTCCTACTTGTACTACTATTGATAAATATTTTAATCAATATTGCTATGAGTAACATAACCAGAAATTTTATTAAAAACCAAAATATAGTACACTTACGTAGTTCAATTGAAATTTATGCTGACTCTGTTAATGAGAAATTGCATTCTGTAGAACGCTTTATGTACTCAACAATAACGCATAATGAATCTTTAGAGAAATTAAATCATGTACAAACGTTTCTTGACTATCAAGAAGATCTCAAAAAAGTTCAAACTAGCTTTGCAGAGTTTGAATATCAAAATGAAACTCATATGACATTCTTATTAGAAACCGATAGTACTGATTATTTTATAAATGTCTCCAATCTTTATATTCCATATGAAGATTATCTACTGTTAAAATCAAATCTAAAATCATTGCGTAGTGATATAAGTGACCGTAAATGGAAAAATGTAACTACTAAAAACAGCGAATACTTAGTTAAATCTGTTCATTACGAAGGAAAAATCATTTATGCCGTCATATCTTCAGAAGATATCCTAAAACCTCTCAGAAAACTCAATATTGGAAATAATGGTAAACTTTCCCTAAAAGAGCCTAACAATATACCCTCCGAAAACTACCTAATTCATGCTCAAAATGAAAAAACGCATTTACCTTTCGATATTTATGTTTTAGTCGATTATGCCGAAGTCTTTCGAAATATCACACTCTTAGAAGTATTTTTGTCAGCCGTTCCTATCATTATCACCATTTTATCAATCATCATTATCCTGTATATTCGTCAGTGGATGATTAAACCGATAACAAGACTCACTGAACGACTCTCTCAACTTGGGGACTCCATCCCCCCTTCTGAATTTTTTATATCTGAAGGTATACTAGAAATTGATAAGGCAAATGATAAACTTAATAAAGTAATATTTGACATGCAAGAATTAAAAATACGGGAATACCATTCACAACTAGAACTTAAGAAGATCGAACTTAATTATCTTAAGAACCAAATCCGTCCACATTTCTACTTAAACATGTTATCAATGATTCATAGTATGCTCCAAACAAAAAACTATAAGGAAATTGAAGAGTTAACTATCTTAACTTCAAATTATCTCCGTCATTTATTTATGGCTAATCAAGATTTTTCAGAACTTAAAGATGAAGTTCAGCATATTAAAGATTATTTAGAAATACAACGAATTCGATATGGAAATAGCATCTACTTTTCACTAAACTACAATGATGACCTACAAAATACTCTTGTCCCATCATTACTTTTACAAACATTTATTGAAAACACAATCAAACACGGTTTTTCATTTCAGGATTTATTTACAATTTTACTATCAATAAAAAAAGTAAAAACTGAGAACTCAGATTATATTCAGATTTGTATCGAAGATAATGGTCCAGGTTTCTCTGAAGAAATTTTATCAAAACTAAATCAGAAACAGTCTCTAATAACAGAAGATGGGCATCATATTGGGATAACGAACACCATCGAACGTTTAAATCTTCTCTATCCCAACGACTATACTATTACATTTGAAAATAATGAAGAAGGTGGGGCTAAAATTCTTTTACTTATTCCATACAAGATTATAGACGGAGGTTATAATGAACATCTTATTAGTTGATGACGATCGTTTTATCATTGAAGCTTTACGAGAGAAAATAAATTGGGCTAAACTACACATTGACATTGTTTATGTTGCCTATAGCCTCACTCAAGCTCAAAATATTATTAGAGAGCATCCTATTGATCTCATGATAAGTGATATAGAAATGCCTCAAGGTAGCGGTCTCGAACTCTTATCGTGGATTAGAAATGAAAAATATGATATAAAAACAATTTTTTTAACCAATTACGCCGACTTCAACTATGCTCAAAAAGCAATTGAATTGCAAAGTTTCGAATACTATCTAAAACCTATTAATTTTGAAAAATTAGAATTTATTATTCAAAAAGCCATTAGTAAAATTGAGAATCATAACTCAAACGGGAAAAATGATGCACTTTTACAAATAGAAGATAATTTCTGGTATGATTACCTTAGAAAACCTCAAATTTCTCGCATTGATGAGCTAGAAAACATAGCAAGTAAACAAGCTTTTATTCTTCAAAAACACCAATATTTTTTCCTTGCAGTTTTAACAATCAATCTTAATGAAGAAGATTATTCTGCAGAAACTCCATCATGGACTTCTCAACTAAAAAGAGAACTTCAAAGAATTTCACAACCTTCTTATAAGCTGATAAGTTTGTTCAAGATGGAAAGCCAGGTTGATCAATATGTTTGTCTCTTTAGAGTAGACTCATCCAAACGTAGTGACAAATTGGCATATGAAATTCATTCTCAAATTTCTAATAATTTTAGTAAATACTCAAATATTATATATAAGAGTTGCCATAAAATATCCGATATTTTATTTCATACCAAAGAACTCTACACTTATAATGAACAGTATGTTTCTTATTGGAATACTATTACATGTGTTCCACATAGTTTTCCAACTTCTTTCAAAACAGAAACTCTTTCAATTACGTTTTTAGATAGCTTAAGCGAATATGAATTAAGAGAAAAAATTAATTCACTCGTCTATAATTCTCAAATCCCTACTTTCACGCTACAACAAATTTTACTAGATTGGACTCAACAAATAGGAATATATCTAGATCAAAATGGAATCTCGGCACATAAATTATTCCAAAATAGCACTCATGATTTCTTATTCCAACGACGCTTTCATTCAATTGAATCTTTTCAGGATTACTTTGATTATTACTGGTCACATGCTAAGAAATTTGCAACAAACCTTGAAAACCAGAAAAATAGTATTCAACGCATCGTCGAATACATAGATCATCACTACTATGAAGATATAAATCGTTCTATATTAGCAGATATGGTTTATCTCAGTGCAGATCATTTAGCTAGAATTTTTAAAAAAGAAACTGGAGAAACTCTTGTTAAATATATAACGGATAAGCGCATTAATGCTGCTAAATCTCTCCTATCTCAAACAAATATCTCGATATCACAAGCATCCTGTCAAGTAGGGTATGATAATTATTCTTACTTTACTAAAATTTTTAAACAAAGAACTGGACTTTCTCCTGGAGATTACCGTAAAACTTATCAAAACAAAATGTAAGCAATCTAAATCATTGAAATGATAAGTAAAATTCAAGATCTGTAGTAATTTTTGAAATTCTACAGTTTTTCCAAAAATAGCTCCATAAACTTATTTGAAATTGCTGATAAGGTAACTTCTTAAAAAGTCAGTTTGAAAAGAAAATCCAGTAAATATTTCTAGGATAATAGGATAAAACGTATACTATCAAGCTTTTACTGAACTGCACCCCCAAAAGTTAGACAGAAAAAATCTAACTTTTGGGGTGCAGTTCAAAGAAACCTGATAATATGCGCTTTTTATTTGAATACTTGCTACAAAACCTCACAAAATTTACTGTCAGGCCATAACAAAATGGACTATTTTTTGATTGCAGAAAAATTATTTCTAAATAATTAGAAATAACAAAACCAATAGAAGATTATTTCTAAAAATTTGAAAATAATATCTATTTGTATTATACTATCTTTGAGGTATCTATTATGAACTATATTAAAAGACCACATTATTTAGACTTTTTAAGAAGACATCGTGACCGACAAATCATTAAGGTTGTGAGTGGAGTTAGACGAGCTGGTAAATCTGTGCTTTTTCAACTCTATAAAGAGGAGTTACTAGCAACTGGGGTAGACGAAGATCAGATTATATCCATCAATTTCGAAGATTTGAGTTACTATGACCTGCGACATTTTCAAACATTATTTACTTATATAAAAGAGCGGTTAGTTGAGGAGAAAACATACTATATCTTTTTAGATGAAATTCAACATGTTGAAAAATTTGAACTAGTAGCAGATAGTCTATTCATCTTGCCAAATGTAGATCTCTATTTGACTGGATCCAACGCCTACTTTATGAGTAGCCAATTAGCAACAAACTTGACTGGTCGGTATGTTGAGATAGAAGTTCTTCCTTTATCATTTGAAGAATACCTATCAAGTCAATCTCTCACAGAGAATCTGAATACAACAGAAATTTTTAACAATTATCTCTTTAGTGCTTTCCCTTACTTATTGCAAACATCATCTTACGCTGAAAAAATTGACTATCTCAGAGGAATATATAACTCAATACTGTTAAATGATATTGTCACTAGATTGGGAAATCCAAATCCTACTATTATTGAGCGCATTGTCCGAACCCTTCTCAGTAGTACAGGTAGCTTAATATCAACAAATAAGATTCGTAATACCCTGGTCAGCCAAAATGTTTCAATATCCCATAATACTTTGGAAAATTATTTGACGACTTTGACAGACAGTTTACTTTTTTATTCCGTTCCACGTTTTGATGTAAAAGGTCGAGCATTATTGCAACGCTTAGAAAAATATTATCCCGTTGATTTAGGTTTACGACATCTCTTATTACCAGACCACAAAGAAGATATTGGGCATATCTTGGAAAATATTGTGTATTTGGAATTGAGACGTAGATATTCACAAGTATATGTTGGTAATTTAGATAAGTATGAGGTTGATTTTGTTGTTGTAACTGATGTTGGCCACTACGCTTATTATCAGGTCAGTGAAACAACACTTGCTCCAGAAACACTAGACAGAGAACTTAGACCACTAGAAGCCATTAAAGATCAATTCTCCAAGTATCTATTAACAATGGATACGATTCAGCCAACAGCCAATTACAATGGTATTGAGAAGAAAAATATCATAGATTGGTTACTAGAAAAGTAGATAAATATAAATCATTCAGCTAACTAGATTTGCAACACTCTGTTATCAATGATTCTACCCAAATCCTAATAAGATATAGTAAATTTAGAACACATTATCTAATACAGACACTTGAAGGATAAAATGAAATCTTTAACTTCTGGAAGCACTATTATTACTCAAAATGATGAACCTCCATAGAATTAATGAAACTATAAATCAAACGGAACTATAATGAAAAAGAGACTGAGCAATCAGGCTTTAAAATCCTAAAAACGCATACTATCAGGTGTTGAAACTTGATAATATGCGTTTTATTATGGAAATATTTCCCATTTTCTCTATTTCTAATGACTTACTTCAGCTTCTTACCTCTTGGAAAAAGCAACAAAAAACTGAGCTGGCAAAATTTGGTATTATTCAATCTGATGAACAATATGTCTTTACTTATATCGATATGAAGGGTAATGTTAATAATCCTCTACACTCTGACTATCTTAATAATAAAATGAAATCTGTCAAACACCGTCATAAGGAACTGACACATGCTACACCTCACAAATTACGCCATACAGGCGCAACTATAGCTAAACAAGCAGGAACATCACTTGAAGCTATTTCAGAGGCACTTACGCATAGCGATACCCTTACAACAAAGACTTATGTCAATACTTCGAATGTTATTCCAATGGCTGTTGGAGAGATTGCCTATCGTAATCTTAAAAAGTAATGGTGTGAATTTTGCTAAAAATCATCAAAAAAACACTCCATGGTGTGAACCATGAAGTGTTGTAAATGCTGTATTGTAGCTGGTTCTTAACGTTTTGAGAACTAGCTAGCTTTACGAGCTTTCTTAAGACCTGGTTTAGAAAGTATGGTTTTCAGTTAGGGTTAAAACATCGTAACACCAGGCCTACTCAGAACAATATCTACTTATTAATCTCATAAAAAATGAATCAATATTTTTTAAATAGGGGAATAGTTAAGTTCTGTAAAAATTATCTACTATACCTACAAGCCTCATTATACCAGATTTTAAAAACGGGTATGGGAAAAAATAAATGTAGAAGCTTTATTTTAAATTTACTTATCAGAACAAATATCTTTGAACAATACTATATATTCAAGATTCACAATCTTTCTTACAATCTAGTTGGAAAGAGAGCTGTTTCAGTAAATTTAAAAACCAGATTATAACATTTTAAATTAAATAAGTTGAATTAAAAAGAATAATTTATTTTCCTCCAATACGATGTGAATAATAGTCTAATATCGGAATACCTTTGTCTATTAAATAATTCCCAATTTTCTTTTCCACACCATGTCTAGTCATGCTCCTTGGAATAGATTTTATTGGGAAAATAAGAACAAATGATTCATCCCATTTCTCTCCTAAGCGATCAATAATGATACCCGACGTATTATATTTCCATTTTCCATTTTGTTGTTTTTCATCGTATTCTTTGATAGAACTCGGTTTTTGAAAGTTAATATCATTACTGCTAGCAACAACCCCGAGTGCTCCACTAGATGTAAACTTCATCCAAACTATATCTCTAACATCTGCTAAACCAAATTCTTTCTGGATATTCTTATAATCAATATTAATTCTATTCTGAACACATTTATTAATTGAACAGCTTAGGTATTTATTTGTTGTATCTAAATCAATACCGAAGATATCTAAACTTTCAATAGTATATTCTATAACTCTTTGTTTAAATTTGTCTTTAGTTAAGTTTTGATCTTTTAGATATTCTTTCATTTTTTGTTGTTGCTCTTCAGCAACTTTGATCCGATATGTCCCTCCATTATGAACTGTAATCCACGAAACCATAAAAACCTCTCTTAAAATAATTAAAAATACTTCTTTAAAAACAAAGTATTCAAGGTACTTTAAAGCACATCATCCACACCATATTTAACTAACATCTAATTTTTAAAAGCTAATAATCTAACTTTTAAAAATACTTCGTTTTTCTATACTACAGACTGTCTATCGTGGAAAGACTTCCGCAACACCACCACTATACAATCTAGCCACTATATATTGAACATCTTCTGTTTTAATAAATGTCTCTGTTTCATTAGAAGTGACTTCCAAGAAAAAATTGGTTTGCTGATTATCTGTTTTCAATTTCCCTATACCATCATTCATTTTTATTTGCCTAAAATTATCTTTTAAGTGATGAATTTTTTCAGTACAATAATACAGCTCAGCAAATAAATAAGCCATATTCTTCCCATCAGATCGAATAATTTCGGGAAATAGTTCCTGAGGATATTTTTGTTCAAACGAAGAGGATTTCACAATTGTAATAGAGTGGTCATTTCCTTTACTATAGTTGATTTCATTAATATAACTATTTATATTTCTTTGTAACCTCTTATAAAACTCAGAAACTGTCTCCCCCTTTTTTAGTTCTAAGTTTGTATTTCTTTTCCCTGCATAACTCTTCGAATCAGTAGTGTCTATTATGACATAATACTCCGATTGAAAAGTGCTATCATCCTTACAAGGTTCATTTTTAAAAGAACCAGTATCTATAAATCTCTTGACTTTCTTATAGTTATTCGGCCTCTGCAACGACCAGTAACAGTATCCTAGCTTCTTGATATCATAATTTTTAGTTGCTAGGATTGTCTTTATTGTTTGATTGAGATATGATCCCATTTTAAAATAAGTTAATCTCTTTATATTTCCATTAGAAATTAGTTCTTTTATGGATATCCTTTCCATTCCCATTTCTTTAGCTTCAAGAATTGAAATTTTATTATACATTCTTACCTCCTAATACTTGAAATGAAATTTCTTATCTTCACTCAACTAATGTCTCAATTTATGCTAAATCTGAATTTAATCACTTCTTTATAACCAACTATAGTCTATTTGATAAATATCCATTATTTTCTTTAGTTTTTCCCTTTTATAACATTTCAAATCATAATTTGAATGATATTCCGAAATAACTTCATTGATCATTTTATCATTTTTACTAAATTCTGAAGCCTCTTTCGGTGTATATATATTATTTAATACTTGATACACTCCTATTATTTTAGGAATATGCTTTAAAAATGAAGGGCGTCCACCATAAGTATGATACCATTCTGAAATCATAACTACCCATAATGTCATAAACAATTTAAACGTTTCTTCTTGCAAATTTGATGGATACTTTTTGACTATGCTATTTAGTCGAAAACGCACATAATTTATTACATCCTTAGAACAATCAGGTAAAGCATTATGTTGTAAACCATTATCCTTAACCATATCTGATAAAGTCATAAAATCATTCCAAACAACTTCATCTCCCACAACATCTTTTAAGTCCATAAGATCTAAAAAATAATCTTCATCTTTAGGCGAATATCCATCGTTCAAATTTTCTTTATTTGGAAAGTAAGAAACTCTATAATCATCAAAGTTCCCTCGGTTAAATTGAATAATTGAACCATCTTTGAATTCATATATATTTCGGGCATTTTTAATGTTAGGAATGTTATAACTGGGTTCTAAAAAAGTCTTCATAAAACATTATTTCTCCATAACTTATTACTGTATATAATAAAATTTAATTAATAATTTGAGATAGTCCTCTCCAAAGCATTCCTCGACCAGAGTAATTCCAATATCGAATATCCTGTTCTATGAATAACCATTTTAAAGTCAGAGCAATTAAGTCTGCAGAAAAGCCCTGTCTAAATGAAAAGCAATTGAAGTCTGACGCCTTATAGTTCTTTTTGCAGAGATAAATGTCCTCAATCATATTCATTAACCGAAAAAATTGCTGAGGGGAGTCACTTTTTTTAATCAACAAATCGTTTACAATTTCGTCGTGTTTAGGAAAATTTCTTTTCCGTTTCCCTTCCGCAGAAAAGTTAGTATTTTCGACACAAACTAAAAAATCAAAACCGTTATGTAAATTTGCAGGTCGTCTCAGAAAGATACGACGACCATCTAATAATTTTTCCACATAATATGTATATCTAGAAGCTTCCTCGCCCTTCCTATTCCCCGGAACTTCTTTAGATAACTCTTCTACCAGACGCATTCGTACTTCATTTCTTGTACCAACATTTGAAAAAAATTTAGTTATTTTATATTCTGTCATTTTCACCTCTACGATACTATAAATTTAAGAAAATAAATATAAAATCTTCCTGACATCTTATGGTATTTACTTTACATTCTCACAAAAAGTCTATGCCTAGTTCCTTTAATGGAATTTCATTAAAGAAATACGAACATCCCATCATATAAATATATTCTTTGGTGTCTTTATACTCATCTTTTTTAAACCAATCATTAAAAACATAGATAAATTGAACTTTATAACCTAATGGTGAAAATAATTTTTCATACTCCATTTTTTTAAAATGACATCCTGGTAATTTTTCATCTACAGAGCCACTGGAACTCTGAAATTTTTTTTCAATAATATAAGCGGTTTGATTAAGTTCATTAATAAAACACTCATCTGGTTGCCATCTTTTTGAATTATACTTTTTATAATCAATATCTTGAGGTGTAAGAAATTTTGTATATAATTTATTCTTTCCTACACTCCAGCCTATTTTTTTATCTTTAAAATAGACTTTGTTATCTATAATTTCAAACCCTTTACTCTCTAGTGTAGAATCAAGAGAGGTAGTTTGTTCGAACTGTAATCCATTGACATTAGTATTTGCACCACCACCAGAAATATTTGGCATTCTAGTTGACATAATCACTGTTTTCCTTCCTTATCATTAATACTTTCCCACAATTTTCCTAATTTCGTAGATAAATTCCCTTTTGAAATAAAAAGCATGATTTTTATTTGATACATATCTTCCATAAATATTTGAATAAATTGGATGATATGGTTTAGAGTCCTTACTTCTAACCTGAATATACTTACCATTAGCAGTATGTATGTTTCTATCTATTCCATTTTCTATTTGTTCACGAAGAATACTACATATTGTATAATAATCTTCTTCCAGTTGAGAACTTAACTGTTCAAATTCAGGCATATTTAAATCAACATGAATACTAGGTAAAAAAAACCAATCTTCCGGAGCACCTTCTTTAGCAACAGGAACATATAGAATATTATCTATCTTTGTATATAAACTAGTCTGTTCAAAAGATAATTCTGTAACTAAGTCATCAAACATACTACTTATCTGAGTAATAAAAATAGTTTCTAAAGGATTCCCTAATGAATCACATTTATTAGTTTTTAATTCGCCGTCCTCAAAATCTCTATTTGAATTTGATAACCTCATATCTAAAGAAAGTTCAAGTAACTGTCCGGTTCTTCCTTTATTTATTTTTATAATTTGTAATTCTTCATTTGTAAATAGTTCATTGAAACGTACACCAACTAACAAATTTAATTTTCTTTCAGCTTCTTGTAATTTCATTTATTGCTCGTATTCTTTCCGATTTATTCTAAACATAAGTTTGATCTATTATAGATCAATTTTTTATTTTTTTCTATTCTTTTCTTATTAGATTATTTTGTAATAATATATGTTAGACATTCCAAAATTATTATATAAGGAGTAAATACTATGCAGCCTTTTGTAAAATGGGCTGGCGATAAACGCCAACTCTTATCAGAAATAAAAAGCAGAATCCCATCTGTTTTTAATAATTACTATGAACCATTTATTGGAGGTGGTGCTCTTCTACTAGATCTTGCACATACTCCATCAATAATAAGTGATAATAATCACGCGTTAATTGAAGCCTACGAAACAATAAGAGATTTCCCCGACGAATTAAAAAAACAATTAAATGCCATCCAGCAAGAACATAATACTATTGGTAATAAAGACAGAGTTAAAGAATTTTACTATACAAAAAGAAAGGAATACAATGACCTCATATTCTCAAAGAACGATTTAATCAGAAAAACTACTTTATTTATATGTCTAAATAAAGCATGTTTCAATGGACTTTATCGAGTAAATCAAAAGGGCTTCTTCAATGTCCCATCTAATCAAAAAACTACAATTAATCTATACAACGAACAAAATATTGATGAAATTTCTTCTTTTCTAAGAAATGTAACAATATATAATCAAGATTTTGGAAAAACCGCAGAAAATGCTCAAAAAGGTGAACTCGTTTTCTTTGATTCACCTTATGCCCCTCTGAATCCACAATCCTTCGACTCATATACTAAAGAAGGATTCAGCATTGATGAACATATTAGACTTTCAGAATTATATAAAACACTTTCCAAAAGAGGAGTTTTTTGTATTCTGACAAACCATAATACTGAATTGATTAGAGAGCTTTATAAAGATTTCACTATTGAAGTCGTTGATGTTAAACGCATGATTAATAGTGATTCAAAGAACAGAGAAAGTAAAGAAATAATAGTCACTAATTATGAATATGGAAAATATCAATCAAAATAAAATAGTCACCAATACCTTAATACCATACTACAACGATGATTCTTCACCCCTAATCCACGGTAATACATTCGAAATTTTAAAAAAATTTAAAAGATAAGCTATTGACTGTATTATTGCTGACCCTCCTTATTTTTTATCATCTGGAGGATTTACGAATTCAAGTAGAAAACACGTGAGTGTAAATAAAGGAGATTGGGATACAGCACTTACCACAACTGAAAAACACAAATTCAATAGAAGATGGATAAAAGGATGTAAGAGAATTTTAAAGGACAATGGGACAATTTGGATTAGTGGAACTTTACACAATATTTACTCAATTGGAATGGCTTTAGAACAAGAATGCTTTAAAATTTTAAATAATATAACTTGGCAAAAACTAAATCCTCCACCAAATCTAGCAAGGAGAACTTTTACTCATAGCACTGAAACAGTTCTATGGGCCAAAAAAAAATATTAAAAATAATAAGCACTTTTTTAACTACGATTTGATAAGAGAATTCAATGATGGAAAGCAAATGAAAGATGTATGGACTGGTTCATTAACACCTAAACGTGAAAAAACATTTGGAAAACATCCTACTCAAAAACCTCTGTATCTACTGGAAAGAATGATTTTAGCTTCTACAAAAGAAAATGCACTTATTTATTTTAGACCCCTTTATGGGGAGTGGGACTACTGCAGTCGCTTGTAAAAAACTTAATCGTAATTTTATTGGTATAGAAAAGAATCTGAATTTGTAAAATTAGCGAAGAATAGAATAATAAATACTAGTACAGAATTTAACTTATTTTAAAAAGAATTAGATAAATCTAATCCGTTTTAAAATAATCCCCCCAATGATTATAGATTTTCTCTGTTTAATAGTACAGTTCTTGTCAATAATTTTTGTAAACACTCAAGTAGAGTTGAGGAATGTTAATCACATAAACTTTCAAGGAGGTCAGAATATTAATGAATTTTAAGGGGATACTTTCAATTTATTTCATCTGATTCTCCCGATTGGACTAACACAGACCATATTTACTCCGACTACGTTTTTTTTACATTCTGTCCTACAAATATTAATTTGTAAGTTTTTTCTTTGTGAATATCAAAATTATTGGTAGAAGAATTCTATTAAAGATTGATATAATTCACCTTTTTGTAAATTTTCATCTTTTAAATCTTGTGAAATTATTGATTTTATACTCCCAATATCTGTTTCTTGAATACTATTACCTTCCACAAATTTTTTTGTCTGCTCTATAATAGATTTATTGGAGTCTAAATCCAATATTATTTTAGTGAAACGCTCTTTTTCTATATTTAAAGATGGGATTTTAGTTACAACACGGTTAGCAAATTGTTCCTTTGAAAAAACTACATCTTCAATAACTTTATTATTGGGAAGGATATGTATTTTCATTCTTAAATTATTATATTCTAAGGCTTTTATTTTTTGTTGAACCATTTTGCCTTCTTTATCCCCATCTAACAATACAAAAACACTACGTTTTACAGGGCTAACATTATCCAAGTATATTAGGATTGGTAATATTGAGTTAGCTCCGCTTCCAATATAGTTATAGTTTAGATCTTTTGATTTACCTGCTATACCATCAGAAAATTTGCCGTATCTTATTTGTGGGATATCCTTTTGATTCTCAAGTAATTTTACTATGTAATTCCGATCTGTTTCTCCTTCACAGACAATTACATAAGGGTAGTCGTTTACATTATCTAATAGACCATAATTTTTCAATACCTCATATCTGTTTTTACGATCCATAGTTTCAATAACTGTGTACTTATTGATGTCTTCCTGATTTTTGCTTCGTTTATATTTGTTTTTTTCTGATTTTTGTTTTAAATATGAAAACGAATAGTTTGAGTTACTCATCTCATTTAAATAAGTACTAGAATGTGAAGTCATGAAAATTTGTATATTAGAAGTATCATCATTATTTAAATTCGCTATAGTTTGCTCAAGTTTGTTTTTAATCTGTTTTTCTAATAATGGATATAAAAAAGCCTCAGGTTCATCTAATAGGATAATTTTATTCTCTTTCGTATATATTTCTTTTAATAAATATATTGTTATTAAAATTAGAGAAGCTCTTTGAACACCTGCACCTTTCGTACCAAATTCTTGAGCGTAATTATCATCAAGTCTAAGTTTGATATTCTCCATCAAAAACTTCGTTATTTCTTTATTCAAATCAAACTCAAACTTGGGTTCAATATTAAATCCTTCCATTGATTTAAATTGTTCGGATAACTCGCCTTCTATACTAGAAATATTCGTACTAAATGCGTCTTTAAGCTGTTTGTAGCTCTCTTCGAATTTTTTAACAGAATCTTTTATTATTTTATTTTTCTTTTGATAATATTTGAATATCAGATCATTTATCAAATTTTGTGATTGTCTTTCAATATTATCATCAGTGGTACTTAAAAAAACACATTTTATTTTTTTTCTAGATAATTTTTAATATCACTATTACTTTTTAACTTACTTTTGATGTCTGCATTTTGAGTTATTAGAGAATAAACTCCTCCTTTTTTCTCTAATTTATTTAAATTACAAGATATTGTGTATTTTTTAAATCCATCAGATTTAGAATTTAAAATCTCATCATCAGAAAAAGTAATATCAATTTTAGGTAATTTACTCGCGCCTCCAGTAATTTTTTTGATATAATTTATGTCAACAGAAGGATTAAATGACGCTGGATTAAAAAATAAATATATAGCTCTTAGCAAGTTTGTTTTACCTACATTATTCTTACCAACCATTACATTAATTTTAGAAAGGTTTGTAATTTCATTTCCATTTTCCTTATATGATCTATAATTCGCAATTTTAATTTCTTCAATTTTTAACACAACTATCTCCTTTATAAATAAACTTTACTTCTTATATTATATATCAATTTAAAGAATTATGCTAGTTATATTAAAATGTTTTAATGATATTTTGTCAATGATTTGTGTAAACACTCAAGTAGAATTTAATAATATTAATCAAATAAACTTTCTGGCATATCAGAACATTCTACAAAACCTTTATGGATTTGTAGAATCTGCTTTAAATAAGAATACTAAATAGCACCCCACAACTTCCTCATTAGGAAAAGAACCCTTCTTTTTATTTGAACGTTTGATTTCCTTGTTGAGGGACTCAATGAGGTTTGTAGCGTAAAGACTAGACAAAATTTGGTAAGGAAACCGATAAAAAGTTAAGAATTTATCTGTTAATTCCAACTGTCACATCACTTTCCCATATTTAGAGTAATAAATCCATCTAAAGCTTGTTCTGCTACTTCTAGAGTGTTTGGATGATAAATCTTTTTAAATTGCTCCAGAATGACTGCACTATCTATTCTTTTCACTTTACTAGCTAGGGATTTCGACTAATATAAATCAAACAACGCTGTTACTTGGCTAAAGGATAACCCTGACTGATTATCTGGTATAGTCCCTTAAATCCATCTGTGACTATGAGTGAAACCTATTGACTCCCTTGTTTTGCAGTTTTTCTAGTAAATCTGACCAAGAAAAATGATTTTCATTTGAGATAATCTCATATCCAAGGACAGCTTTATATCCCTCTGGTGTGATTCCAAGTGCAATATAAATGCGTTTGATACATTTATATTTTAACAAGTTTCGTCATTCCTTTAAAATCAACATTTTCCCGTGTTTCCTGAAAATAAATTTACAACCAATTTGAATAAGTTTCAGTTAAATGGTGTGAATTTTACCCTATAGGAACATCTATCAAGTAATTTATATCTTCCAACTCTCCCTCATTAAATATTTGATAAAAACATTGTATAAAGTAGCATTTACTTTATCAAATTCATTAATTAATACAATTTTGGTTTCTCTGGACAATAAATCCTTAGCTTCTGTAAAAAACTATTGCTGTAGATTTATGGAAATAAATTACTTTTTCAGTATACTCATAAATTACCCCTGCGTCACCTAGCAATTATCACCTAACTCCCTCAACCTTTCCTGCCCTATCTTCAACATCTCTTCTTCCACCGTGTTCCATTTTCCAAATAGGCATTCGTGTAAAACTTCTGCTGCTGAGGTTTCGTCTACTTGCGAATCATAAACACACGATTGATCTCTTTGATAAATTTGAATTTGTCTAAAAAGTTCATCCTTTTCTAACTCCCGTAAGTTATCAACCAAATGTTCTACAATTCCATCATGGTGTGCTTTAGGAGTCGCTCTAGCCTGACTAGGATCTATGGCGTAGAGCTCCTCATAACGTATCAAAGTACTGAGATAGGACAATTCTGGCTTAGTCGCAATTAGTGCGAGTGAGACTTGATAGCCTCTATTTGTCAATAATTGTGCTGTTTTTCGAGGAACTTCGGTTGTTCTCAAGGTACCCTCGATTAATAGATGATAACCTTGCTTACTCAACTCATCTACAAGATATTCAACCATTTGTCCCGCGAATACTTTGGTATAATCCACACTATCTTTACCATACTTTTCCTGTAGAGCAAGGTAGTTCGGATGAAAAGAGCGATAACTATCTCCATCAATAATAATGATATCTCCTTGAAATTCCCTTTGTTTAATACGATGAATCGTTGTCTTACCAGCATCACTCTGTCCACCAAGCAAAATAGCCTTGGGCTGAGATGAAGTTGTTTTTCCACGAGTTAAAGAACGAACGAGTCGATTAGAGGCTTTAATAAAGTCATCCTGGCTAAATTTATCTAATTTCATTAAGCCACCACTAGATGACTAGCTTGTTCTAGCACACGTTCAATGCCATCCAAATAGCCATTATATCGCTCTACTTCCTCAAAAGTAGCAACAAGATAAATCTTCGTGTTAATCAAATCAGAAATATCATCGCTCATTAGAACCCAAGGATTAGAACCATCATCAAATTCAATTCCTTGTTCATCTTGAAAACGATAAAGTTGCGCTAAGATATTCGCTCCTCGTTCCTTTATCAATTCTATTTTTAATGTTAACTGATAATCTTCTACTGGTGTGAGCATTTTTTCCTCCCCTACGATATCGATATAGGAAACGTTAAATTTTTTGCAGATACGATCTACTAATTCTGTCGAAACTGAACTTATTCCATTCTCATAACGGCTCAGGCTATTTCGAGAGATACCAATAATCTTTGCGAATTCAGGTTGGGTGAGATCATGTGTTTTACGTAATGTTTTTATATTTTCTCCAATCATAAGAACCCTCCTTTTATTTATTTCTATTATAGCACAAAAACAGAAACGCACCATTTTTGGTGCGCCAAAAAACGCAAATTTTATTAAAAATATTAATATCTAAGATTTAGAGATTGAAGACTGCATCACGAAAACTCTGAAAAGTACTGATATCCTGCTATTTCCCATAGTATTTAAATTTTTAAGCAAAACAAAAAGACACCCAAGAGATGACTCTTGAATGCTTTAAAACATTAATATAATCGTATTGATTAACATTTTGAAAATTTGCTAGCTTTGCGAGCTTTTTTCAAGTCTGGTTTAACACGGTTTGATTTCAAGCAATCTATAAATAGCTTTATATCAAATTTTAGCCGATTCGTACTGCTGTTTTATTTCAAAAAAATTGAATATAAGTTTGATAAATAAGAGGGAAATTATATCTCCTCATTCGTGACACTTACGACAGATTAACGACTTAATATTCTACCCTTCCTTCATAAACAAAATCAAATAAGTTAGTTATAAAAAGATAACTTGTATTTTTATTTTATGATATCAATTACTTCCTCAATACTCAATGAAAAGTTATCAGCTATTCTAATCGGAATAATAAAGCCTTTAGAAGTTCCTCTATGAGCACCGACTTTCCTCAAATCTCGATAATGTTCTATATTTTGATACAATTCGATTAATTTATTTTTCTCAAAATAGTAGATAAAAGAATAATTACCAATCGCGATAATCTTTGTATTATCCTCCTTAAAAATACCACTGGAAACAAACATCTGCTGTCTTGTCAAACTCTCTTCAATTTCAATATATAGATTACCTGTCTTTTCTGAACATTTGTCATATTTAATTTCAACTCCGGCTTTACTTTCACCTGAATACTGACCATCTCTACTATAAAACAAACCAATGTCAAACCCATTTTTAAAAAATTTATCTGATACAAACAATTCAAATCTATGAGAATCCGTCAAATTCCTCAAGTAATAATCACTTTTATTACGATCTTTCCAAATTACAGGCTTTTCGTATTCCCATTTTTTAGTTATAAATTTTACTAAATAATCTCTAATTTGTTCTTCATTAAGAACTGAAATATACCATTCAAAATTTGACCTATCTTTTGATGTAAGCATCATGTTATATTGTTCTATTAGGGCTTCATAAAAGTAAATTCTTTCGGTTACATTATTATTAAAAACATATCCAGAAAGTTCTTGCCGCGGAACATGATTAAGCAATGCATGATAAGCATGCAATAATAAATGACTGATTGGTGTTATTGGACTATTAATATCAATTATATTTTGTTGCATCTAATATTACTTCCTTACAATTTTTTCAAACTCTCTTTAAAAATCTTTTTCGTTAATCCTTCATTAAAGAATGGTAAACCAACAATTCTGTATCTTTCGTCATCAATCAATGTTCTAGCTTCATCTCTCTCTGTAATTTGGCGTAGAAATTCTTGCTTCCATCCTTCTTTACTATTTTCAAAAGTGTTTTCTGCATCTAAGAACTGACTACCCTTTGGTTCAATAAAAATCTGCCAAGAAACATTTCCCATCTTTTTATCATTCGCAAACATCAAAAAATCAGGTTCAAAAGGTTGACCTTTGTCAAAACTATAAATTTTAACTGCTTTTTCATTCCTAAGAAGATAAATATCTGTCCATTTTTCTTCAAGTTCCGACATAAGCTCTTTTATCAACCTAACAAGTAATTTTTCCTCACTAGTTCCAAAATTATCATCATAAGCATACCAGTCTAGTCTATCAAGATCTTCAAAATATTTTGTTTCTTTCGGATCTTTTTGTGAAAGTCCAAACTCGGCTTGACTACGTCTATCAATAGTGTATTTCCTAAGGATATTGTCCTCAAAAAGATCTTTGATTGCATACTTTGTAAACATTTCTGAACCAAAATATCGTTCTTCTACAGCAATCAAATCTTTCTCTATGAAATGGAGTAATTTTTCAGTGATATACAGTTTATCTTCTTGCGTTAAATCTGATATGGCTTTATAACTACTCTCAACTCGTATATTTATTCCTGATAACATATTAATGAATTCCGAAACACTTTGTAAACCCAAAAATACTTTTTGAAGATTATCAAATGTGAAATTCTTATTTCTATTAATTGCTGTACGAACAATGTTATTTCCAATTTCTTTACTAAACTTAAAACTTAGCGATTCAAGTGTTTCATACACATATTTGATTTCATCAAATGCATATATGTCACGTATATTCCCTTGAGTCGGAAGAGTTACTTCAAAGGAATCTGGGATAAACGAACTGTCAAAACTCTCTTGGCGTTCTTCAACAAATTGCTTATACGATAAGCGTGTGTTCATCCAAACAACTCCATCCAAATAGGTTCGAGTTTTTTTAAATGACTCTTTTAGTTTCAACTCACGCTCTTCCAAATTCTGATCATCATAAATTCCAGATTCTCGTAAAACCTGTTTTAGTTCAGAAATATATCGTGGATTGTTAGCAGAATGATAATGAAGTTGTTCAATCACACGAAGATCATTATTTTCATTTCCATCAAACTTTCGTGTATATTTTTCGTCTACTTTATCACCTATTACAAAAGGATAATATCTAGCTCCACGACCAATAAGTTGTTTCTCTGAATTTGTGGTTTTTCCTGCTACAAATCCATTCTTTGTTATTTTGCCATCACGTGTATCATATAGGCGTACAATATCAAAGAGGTTAAGAACATCCCAACCTTCGTTAAGCATATCCACAGCAAAAATAGCACGAATTCCATTTGAAGGAAGCTCCAAAGTATTTAACTCCACCAAATTACTACTACTTTTATTTTTTCCATCAATCAAAAGCATTCGTTCTGGACGAAAATCATCTTTCAACTCATCGATCAGATCTTGAAATGATAATCCTATTTCATCAAAGAAATCAAATGCTTTTTCCAATATCCCTTTTTCATTTGCTTCATTTTGATGCACAGCCTTTTGTTTCTGCAATTGATCCACGGTTAAATTCGAAAGCATCTCTAAAAATATTTCTAAGTTAGCCTTACTTTCAGTAATTTTTTGTGATTTAAACATCACTAAGGGTTTAAGATTAATATTATATTTGAGGGCGATTTTCTTACGATACTGACTAATTAAAATTGCTTGTAACATCCGTGTTGGAACTTCACTATCTACCAAATGAAAGAGGACATCTTTTGAATACTTGTCCAAGCGAAACTCTTTTAAGTCATACTTGAAAATCAAAGATTTTTCATATTTTTTACCAATATCTGGATTTCCTAAATCAATGGTTGCTGTAAATTCAAACAAAGATGACTTTTTAGCTATATCTTGAATATTAGTAATGGTGGAAGTCCAACTATCATTCTCATCCTTTTCTTTCTTGACTAAACCAGCATTCAAGTGATGAGCTTCATCTGCCAATAACACAACCGATAAATCTTCAAACTGTTCATATGTTAGCCGATTTTCTCGTGGAGTATTCAAATCTTGATGAAGTTTTTGAATAGTGGTAAAAACTATATTTATACTATCAGACTGACTATCTGAAAAATCCGTTACCTCACGTACTTCCACTACTTGGTTATCAATTGTTATCTTATCAGTAAACAAATACTTGCCTGTTTCATTTTGCAAAAAGTTAGCTCTCGTCTTGGTGAGGATATTATCATTATTGACAAAAAAGATAAAATTCCGTTCGCCTTGTTTAAACTTTTCTAGAATAATCGCTGCCATTAGCAAGGTTTTTCCAGAACCTGTTGCCATATTGTAGAGGACATGTTCTAGTTTTTGATAATTTTTCTCATCATTTTTATAGTAGAGATAGCGCCCCACCGCCTCTTTTTGATATGGGCGCAGTGGATATTTTAGATTTTGCGTGATATAGTCAGGAATGTTTTCCTTAAAGTTGACAAACCCATTTTCAGTAGCTTGGTTGTAAATTTCATAAACAAAAGTCATGGCCTACTCCTCTCCGTAAAACGCACGGTTGAGTTCTTTCTCTTGTTTGGTAATGTCATAGTCGCTATCATCTATCTCAGTGTAGTTGACATAAAGATTATTATTGTCCACTAACTCCAACAATATCTGCTTTTGTTCAGCAAGAGAAATTTTTTCAAACTCTTGTTTTTTCAACTTTTTAGGGTCAACACGGTAAGATAGAAAAGATGATTTCTTAGCTTGTTCAAATAACTTTGATAGAACCTCAGAAGACGTTGCTTCCAAAACAGAATTTTTGAAGTCTTGTGCATCGTTTTTTAGTTCGCAATAAACAAAAGACCCTCCACCATTCCAGTTGACATCTTTTGAGATGCCTCTTTGTTCTCCGTCAATTACTTTTTTTAAGCGTTCCACGGAAACTGTCTCAATGTAGTCCATCTGTTCAATACCAATGTATTGACGGTTCATTTTATGGGCGACAGCTGCAGTTGTTCCAGAGCCAAGATGGTAGTCAAGTACTATATCTCCTTCTTTTGTAAACATTTCCAAATAATATCGAATGTATTCTTCTGGTTTTTTACCATTTCTAAAGGAAACGTCTCCTTCAGAGTTTACAGAATTATATTGTTGAACGAAATCTACAAAATTAGGGTATGGTTTTAACGTATAATCACTTCCAATAGGCTTACCTGGGTAGTAAAAACCATTCTTATTACCATTTTTTGGAAGTTCAAAAATTCTAAACTCACGACCATCATCCCCCATATTTGGGACAGTGAAAATAGTTCCTTCAGGATACTTATCTATTAACCCTTCTAAATGCGAAACATAAAAACGACCACTTGAATTTTTTTCACGTATACTACCACGGATTGACATCGATTTTAATCCACCCTCGTGCCCCTCACTTCTAGTAATGGTAATATCATCTGGAAGATAAACGTTGATGTTTTTTTCTCCGACTTTAAAAGTATCGTATGGAGTTTCGGGGAAATCAAAATCATACTGATAATCCTCAATTGTTTTCATTATCTTTTTCTTTGGCAACTTATAATTACTTAGTTTACTGTATACCAATGCGTACTCTAAAACATCATTAAATTCTTTATCACCTGTTAAACTTCTTTCCGGATGTCGTACAAGAACATTTACATCCATTTTATGATTTTCTTCAGTAAATAGTTCATCCATCATGACTCGCAAATATGGAAATTCATGAAAACTAATTTGAACAATGATAACCCCATCAGTTCTCAATAAATCTTTAGCAATAGTCAAACGATTTTTCATAAAAGTCAGCCATGTACTTCTATTAAAATTATCATTATAGCCAAAACTATCACTTCCAGTATTATAAGGTGGATCAATATAAATCAACTTGACTTGTCCACCAAACCGTTTCTTGAGGCTATGCAGTGCAAGCAGATTATTTCCCTTGATAATGAGATTATCTGTATCCTTTAACTCCTCAACCTCTTGCTCACCATCTTTATCATAACGCTTGAAATTGCTCAACACCTTGTCGTCCAGCAAGCGATTGATTTCTGCTGGAGCGAGTATCTCATTAAAGAAGATCTCTTGTCGTTTAGTATCGTCTTTTGTTTGTCCACCCTCGAGCACACAGTCTTTATAGGGAAAGTTCAGCACTACTTCTTTATTTTCAGAAAGGTAGTTTCCGTCAGCTGTTCCCAAACCAATTTTTGTCTTGTAAGCAGTAAAACTATCTGGCAAAAATTCTTTATTATTTAAAAATTGTAAAAAGACATCTTTTTTAAAAACTAGGACACCATCTTGCAGTTTAGTAAAAAACTGTTGGGCAATTTTTTCGTTGCCTAACAATACATTCAAAAGTTCTGGATTATACTGTCTGGCAAGTTCTGCTAATTTATTCTTATTGAGAACTCCTTCAACTAGAAATGCTTCACTAGTCTCTAATATTTGTTCCAATTCCCGCTTCATATTTTTCTCCTAAAAAATATTATAAATAACAATCTCCATATTTATTGGATTAAAAAGGAAATCATTAGTGTATTGATGTCCCTATTATAGCATATTTAGGTCTTAGATAGTCATAGTAGTGATAATTATTTTGCTCTTGAATATTCGAAATACCTTACAATGTTATTATCAGATAGCTGGATTGTAAAATAAAAATAATGATACCGTCCATCCTTCGAATTCTCTCTATTGAGTTTAAAGTAGTTTTTCTGATTAATTACCATTGTTCTGAGGATGTCATCAATCAGAAAAGTTAATGGAACATCCATTGCAGAATACTTCTGGAAGTCTTCTGCAAATCGGATATAGCCTTCTGAAAAATAATCCATCTGCAATTTATTCTCATAGAGTTCTTTTCTACTCATAGCCAACCTCTTCTAATAGTTGAATGTCCAGGATGTCTTCCACTTTAATTAATCGGTATCCTTCATATGTTTTGACGGATACTTCTTTTGCTGAAATTTCTCTCACTTCGCCAATCAAAGTTACTTTTTGAGCTTTTTGTTTGACTGTAAAGCGACCTTTCAAATGCCCAACATAGAGCTAAGAAAGTAACAATAGTTTTTCTGTTCTGTTCAAGTCGCTGGTTAAATCGACACGATATTTTTCTTCTCCTAGTGACGTGGTATGTTCAGATAAAAAGAAGCCCATCCATTTTTGCATACCTGAGTATTGATATTCTCGGGCTGACTGATAGGGCAAGTAAGAACGATCAATCATTTTAAGCCATCTAGTCCCCCAGCAGAATGACCTCCGATTAGTTTACTTCTAACAATGCTTCTTGATGCTGACTCAAGGACATTGGCTTTTAAGATTTCGGATGCTGTCAATCGCTGATTGGAGCCTTTCTTCTTTTTCTATTTTTTCAACATCATCAAATAAAGAAACTAGTCCAAACGATTCATCCACTAGACCTGAATAGTTGACGGCAAAGTTCCTTACGGCACCTGAACTGTATTTCTGATGAAATAACTG
Organism: Streptococcus mitis; assembly: GCF_946190375.1. GTDB lineage: Bacteria > Bacillota > Bacilli > Lactobacillales > Streptococcaceae > Streptococcus > Streptococcus mitis_CJ. Next base: position 84,267 of record NZ_CAMIAF010000005.1, read on the forward strand.
TAAAACCACATTAGTTAGCATGTCCGTATGATTAGTTGGTTCGATCTTTTTTTGTGTGTTGATTGATTTTTTATTTTCCTGTTTGGAATAGCCTACATGAATAGAGATAACAGTTGTTTTCTTACCTGTTCGTCTAAGACGAATAGCAACCTGCTCTGTCATCTCTCGAAGGACAATCTCGATATTCCGTTGCTTGACATAATCTCTCGATAAAACTTGGGAGTTACCTAATCCTGTGCTCTTTGGTTTATATGGAGTGTTAACATTGCTTTCATCTACTCCATTTGCATAAAACCAGAGACGTAGCCCTACTACCCCTAAAGACTTTTTAAGTAAATCGGGATTGCTATTAGCAAGTTCCTTAATAGAAAAGATTCCCAAATCATTTAATCTCTTTTCCTTACGATGACCAATTCCCAAAAAATCTGTCATGTTACGAATTGCCCAAACCTTGCTTTCTACATCTTCATAAGACCAATTAGCACGCATGGTGGGCATTTTCTTAGCTTCGTTGTCCAAGGCTAGCTTAGCAAGCAAGGGATTACTATTTGACATACCAACAGTTGAGTAAATACCTGTCTTTCGCCAAATATCTTTTTGAATCTTAGCAGAGATCATATCCAACTTATCTTTTCGGGATATGGTCTGATTACTAATAAAGTAGTTAAGAGAAGTTGTTAGGTCAATAAAGCCCTCATCAATCGAATAAGGGTATATTTCATTAGGGCTACCGTAGTCTTGAAACACTCGCTGTATTTCCATATTAACCTCAATGTACTTGTCCATTCGAGGTGGAACGATAAAGGTGGTCTTCGCCCATTCCTCAATATAGCGTACAAAGTCTGGATCCGTTGGAAGTCCCTGCTTTTTTGCGTTATAGTAAGAAAATTTTCTGGTTTTGACATCAAAGGGTAAATCATAAGCCCGACCAACATTCTTTTTCCCAAATACTTTCTTAGACATGGGTGATGATGCCTATATCAATCCAGCAGAATTATCCGCTCGACTCATCACACAGAGGGAGGTTTTAAGAGGATGAAGCCCTCGCTCCACACACTCCACGCTGGCATAGAAGGATTTCATATCAATAAAGGCAATATCACTAACAGGTTCTTTTGAATAGTCAATGATTCCCATAACCTAGTCCTCTAGAGGCATAAAATTTCCGACAATTTTTCCGACAATGCGAGGATCATCGTCATAAGGAGCAAATTTGTCTTTGTATTTCTTGTTGATGGAAACAAGGCGTAAGCCGTCTTCTTCCAAGTAGACGCGCTTGATTACAGGATTGTTTTGCTCATAGGAAAAACTCGTCCCTAGTTTATCAATAACTGTCAAACCTTCAATTTTATGATTTGAAAAGTGGTGACTAATGACTTGAATGTTATTCCCATGAATGCAATAATCAAAATAATAGTGAAAGTGATAGTTCAGGGTTGAAATTTCTTCTTCTTTTATATAGGGATAAAGGACTTGTTTTGTGATTTCACTTACTCTTGAATACAATTCATCCAACGAATAACACCTCCTTTAAGTCACAATGAACAAAACTAAACCTAATCGGTTTAGTTTATTATATAAAAAAAGTAGACGATTGTCCACTTTTTTATATTATATTATTTTATCGATTGCTTTTGAAAAAAATCTTTATCGTTTTGTATTGTACCTGTAAGAGATAAGAGAGAGAACATATATGAATAGTAAGTTCTACCATAGTTTAAATACCAAATTGGTCCATAATTTTTTACATGTAATCCAATAAATTGAGCATCATAAAATTCTGAAGGGAAGTCCTCATCAAGAATATCAAGTTTTCTTCGGATATTTGTTATTAGGCTAATATCTCCTTCTTCTCCATCTTTTGGAGAAAAAAGTATAATAGATTTTTCCATTCCATTCATTGATTTTATTGAATTGATTTCCCATGAAACACCTTCTGTTTTCCCTGCTATGCTTACTATAAGATTTGCTCTATCTAGTAACTTATTTATTTCCTTCTTCCATTTATCCTCACCTTTGAAATCATCCAAAACATATGTTTTAGAAAAACCATGGAATCGTTTGCCTCGATAGGTTTCATGAGGATTCCCAATTCCAACAACGAAACCTTGTCCTGAACCCTCTAATACCTTTGTTAATAATTGTGGAAACTGAATCCTTGGAAGTAAAAAGTAACGAAGGAAGCTTCCTCCTAAATATGAGGGACAATAAATAGAAGTATTATCTATAGAAAAAGAACGAAGATAAAGGATCACTTTTTTATCTGAATTACTAATTTCCTCAAATGAATAGTCTTCATCATAAATTTCAAGTGCCAATTTAATAAAGTAGTCCTGAATTAGTGTTCCTAAAACCAACATAAAATAAGATATCATCACTGAAATGAAACTATTTTCAAACAATAAATTCCTGCTTGAAAACAGATTAAAAAATGCAATGTATATAAGAACAAAAGAAAGAATACTACCTACATGTAACAAAATAGCTTGTCCTTGATATTTAAATCTTGTCCTATCAATTTTTAACGATGTTAGATTTTTATAAGTTTGTAACGAGTATATCTCAACATACTTATAAGAAATTGCAAAAATACTTATAAGTGCTGTATAAACAACTAATAAAATCGTGCTGAAAGTAATAAAACACCCTATACTAATAAGTAATACCCATAATATCGGTACTAGATAAACTACTTTAAATTTCACTTGAAAAAGGAGTTTATCGTCCTCATCAATATACCATGCACGAATTTTATTAGGGTCAATTTCATCAATTTGTTTATAAAATTCTTCTTGTACGGTAGGAGCAAAACGCATAAAGAATTTTAAGAGTAGATATTTTATATAGTTTTTATCCATTGCTATACAAATTATGTGAGTAAACGTTAAAACAACAAAGAAAACAATTATTTTCATGCCTATTCCTCTATATTGACAACTCGAAATTTTATTCTAGAAAGAAGTTCAATTTAGATCCTTTTGCTTTTCAATTTCGGATAAATCATCAAAAGGTATCAATAAATGGTGGTGCTTCTTAAATTTATCTTTTTGTTTATTATAAAGCCATCCTTCAGTTTTTAAATATATAGACCAACGGTTGTGCTCATTAATTAAATTTTGTGTATTTGGTATTTTATGGTCCTTATCGATATAAACATGACCAATCATATATTTGTCCCCCAAAGCTCTTGACATGGATGAAAAATAATTATATTGATTGTTATAAAATGTTTGCTCAATAAATTTATCTTGATATTTCTTGTGAAGTTCAAGAGCTCTTTTTTCTAAATTAGAATTATAATGAACACTTAATAGAGAAACATCTATTAGATTATTTTTGAAGTTGGATATGTTTATATCATAAAGCAAAGGAGATGATAAAGTAAATGCTAGAATTAAATCAGATCTATGACTTTGTGTTAAATGATTTGCTAACTCTATATTAATAAAATCATTAACATCCATAAAAATTGAACTTAAATCTTGAATATCTTTTATTGCTAAGTAAACTATACTTGACGATAACTCTGAAACTTTTTTAAACTCTATGGAATAAGGTGTTTCATACTCTATAGGTTCAAAAATAGCTGGCATTTCGTATTTCAAACTATTTTCGAATTCATCTGATGAAGTAACAATAAGTAGCTCTAATTCATGACTTACGATTTGTGACAGCCAAAGAAGTAATTTAACGATTTCCTTAGCTACATCTTTATTTCCAACCACAACTATTTTTCCTTTAGTATGAAATATATTTTTAAGGTAGGTGTAATTCTCAAAGAAGTAATTATAAATGGTAGATCTAGAGCTATTGATTAATCTAACTTTTAGTTGTTCATCTATTCTTTGTTTTCTTTGTAAATAATTTTCTAATATATTTGCTGAGTCTTGTACAAATATGAAATCATTAGTAGTTTGCTCACCATATGATTCGATTAAATTAAGTGCTTTTTCAATCGAAGTAATATCTTTGTCTAAAAGATAATAATGGTTCTGATTTGCTCTTTTTAACTTTGAAGAAAGATAAGTTACATCTCTTGAGAAATTAAGTGCAGTGATATCTTGTAATGTATCATCTAATTTTACAGAGGTAAAAATAATTTTATAATTTTCATTAGTTTGCTTTAATTGATAAGCAAACTTCCTATGATTATCACTTGTACCAGAAAAAATATAATTACAAGATTTATTGAAATAGCGTATTTTTAATACTGACAAAAATTGACTAAATAAAGAAAGTAGAAAAGACAAAGTAAAAAAAGAAGAACAACTGTATAGAAATACTATCCAAAAGTATAGATAGCTAGTATTAAAACTACTAGGAAGGTTGTCTATTAGAGCCTGAACATCTACTCCAAAAGAAAATAAATCTGTCAGTTTAAGTAGTGATAGAAGAAATTTACTGATAATTGTTAAAAAATCTGTATCAAAAGAGTAAGTAGGTAAGGTAATTAACCAGAAGGCGGTTGAAAGACCTATAATAAAAACAGTTTTATTAAATTTTCTTGCGATAACCTGATATAAATTTATCGCAAAAAAAGAAATTATACTTAAATATAGTACCATATTAGTCCCTCAAATCAATTAATAAGCTAAATTAATAAGAGCAAAATTAACTAAAAAGTTATTTAATGTCACTTACTTTAAAAGCTTTCTTCCGTTCTTCCATAAACTCAATCAACTCTTTTTTAAAGATTCTTTTTTCTTCATCAGTTAAGCCTTTTGAGTTCATACGGAAAAGCAATTCAATATTGTCTAATTCATCTGATTTTTCTTCTGAGTTTCCAACTAGGTAATCAACGGACACATTTAAAACTTGTGCAATTTTAACGAGATTTTCCTGTGTTGGTTTTTTTACTCCACGTTCCCATGAAGCGTAAGCAGGTTGCGAAATTCCTAGTTTTTCAGCCACTTCAACTTGAGTAAAGTTTGCCTTTTTTCTTAGTTCTTTTAAGCGTTCCGAAAATTCCATTTTTAAGCCTCTAAAAAATTTTAAAATTTTTTCAAAAACCTCTTGACAAATATAACTATCGGTTATATAATATAAATATAGCTGATAGTTATATCGGTTTTAAAAATAATAATGCTAACTTTTAGCATCATGGTTTTTGAAAATTAAATAAAAATTGCGTCTGACAACCAGAAGATTGATTGCCAAAACTACACTAAATTTCGTACCTTTATTGTAAACGTTTTAGAAAGAAAAGTCAAGTCTGTTAGATGGTTGAAGTGAAGATTTAAAACATTTTTTGTGGACTTCCACGCATTTCGGACTTTCGCACTTTTCCGAATAGTAAAGTGAACTGGCTTCGCCAAAGGGAGTAAGAGAATCTTAAGGGTATGACAATGACTACCTGATGAGATTGGCTGGGCAAGCGATGGTAATTGATACAATGCACCTTGCAAAACGTTGCCACCGTGAAGGAGGAATCCTTCGACCAAATAATTTTTCTCTACTGCTGTCTATCTAATTTACTAGATAGATCTACTCTAGCTACTAAGTCCATTTTCTTAGTAGCTTTTTACTTTTACAATAAAGGAGAACATATGACCAATGTCATTAAGTTAAGAAATTCAAAAACAATTCTGTATTTGGGTTTCTTTTTTATGTGATAAACTTATAGTTAAGGAGGGATTTTCCATGATAAAACAAATAAAAGCCCACTTGAATAAGAGTATTCAAAGTATCATTAGTCAAAAAGTTGAGTTCGTCAAACAAGATGAACAGGCCTTTACTAGTAAAAGAAGTTTATCACTAGAAACTATGATTCGTACCATTCTGGGAATGGGAGGGAAATCATTGTCAAAAGAATTACTAGATGCCAAACTGACAGTTTCAAATTCAGCCTTTGTTCAAAGACGCTATCAGATAAAACCTGAAGCGTTCTATGCCCTATTTAAAGAATTTACAGCACCTATTCCACTTAATACTGATTTTCCAATATTCGCTGCAGATGGGAGTGATATCTGTATTCCTCGAAATCCCATGGATACAGAAACCTCTATCCAAACCCAAAAGGATGTTAAATCCTATAATCTCATACACATAAATGCCCTATACGACTTGACGACTGGAGTGTATCGAGATGTTTCTATTCAAGACAAACATGCACAACATGAGCGCTTAGATCTGATTCAGATGATGGAGGCTTCTCCCTTTCGAGAAAGCTCTTGTTATTATGGATAGAGGTTATGAAAGTTACAATCTTATGGCTCATTTTCAAGAAAAAGGTTGGCTTTATATCATCCGTATTCGAGATGGAAAACAATCCATGCGTTCCTCCTTCAACTTGCCAAATACAGAGTGTTTTGATCAAACATTTTCTCTAACATTATCACGAAAGCAAACCAATCAGCTCAAAAAACTTTATCTCAACTGTCCCAATGACTATCATTTTATTCCACACAATTCTACTTTTGATTTTCTTCCAGAAACAAGTCGAAAACATGACCCTGTTGAACTATACCAACTTCCTTTTCGTATGGTGCGTTTAGAAGTGGAAGAAGGAAAATACGAAACTTTAGTGACAAATACAGACTATTCAATCCAAGAATTAAAAAATCTCTACGCCAGCAGATGGGGCATAGAGACTAGTTTTCGTGACCTGAAATACAGTGTTGGCTTGGTCAATTTTCATGCAAAAAAGAAGGAAGGGATTCTCCAAGAAATCTTTGCTCGCTTTACAAATTTTAACTTTTGTCGTTGGGTAATCTCGCAAGTTGCCATCGACAGTAGTCGTAAGAAACAAAGATATAAAGTGTGTTTCTCAGATGCGGCTTATGCCTGCCGTTTGTTTTTTAACTGTTCCCTTTCTTCTCTCCAGTTGAAAAACTACCTCAAGAAACAGTTATCTATTATTCGATCGAATCGAAAATATCAAAGAAAGATAAAAACCCAATCGGTAGTTGATTTCATCTATAGAGTAACATAAATCTCAAAAAATAGGGTGAAAAAACCTTTATTTGTCATGCAAAAAAATAGAAGATAGGATAGAGAATCACTTTGATGTTCTCAATCCTATCTCCTATTTAAAGAGTTAGATCACTAACTTAATGACATTGAACATATGACTAACTTTTTTCGCACAACAATGTGAACGAATCTATAAAAACTACATTTTCACCTATGATATCTTTTCCTCATCAGAACAACTCCAGGGGCAACTCTATCATCAAGCCCAAAAGGATTTAGATAAACTTGCCAATCAATCACTTCTTACTGGCTTTGCTCAAGGTGAAGTACAATTTTACACAAGAATGTTTAAACGAAAACTTTTTACTCATTACTACTCAAGAGTGAAGCAACTAGCTTAACTCTTTTTATTTTACACTCAGAAAGGAAATATCTATGATCCCAGAAACACTTGTTATGCTACCAGAATTTATCGGCACTGCTTACTACGAAAAATTGGGCAATGCACCACGCTATGTCTTCGGAAAAGAAGGCAAATACCAACGCCACGTGCTAAACAATGAACAACACGGATCCTTCCACGTAATCACACCTGCTTCTACCACAGTCTTCCCAGAAGATGCTCTTGTAAAAGTGATTAACCCTGTCTTCCTATCAGATACTTCGCTTAATGGAAATTCTGTCACACCTGCATTCAACGTTTTTGCTGAGAAGCTAGTACTCAAGAAATAATAAAATAAAGGAGAAAATAAAATGGCTAAAACTGGATTAAACTATGGAATCTATGAAGCACTAACGCACTAACACACAGTGACACAGGTACAACACAGATTTATGTCAATACTTCTAACGTTGTTCCCATGACCGTTGGTGAATTTGCTTTAAAGTCTCTAAAACAATAAGGTAAACTTTGAGGTGAACTTTTTCAAAAAAACACGAAAAAAGCACCCATAAGGTAAACTTTTGAGTGCTTTGAAACGTTGATATAATCGTATTGATTAACGTTTTGAGGCAACTGACCTTGTCAGGTTGCAGCCACATTTGTAAGCGACTAAAGTCGCAACAACTGTGTCAATTGCACCAATTTAGTAAGAAAGTATAAAAAAGAACACCCCGAAAGGTGCTCTGTATAAGTATAGTAATTCTTTCGAATTAACGTTTACTAAATTGTGATGCTTTACGAGCTTTCTTAAGACCTGGTTTCTTACGTTCAACTTTACGTGAGTCACGTGTAAGAAGTCCTGCGCGTTTCAATGAATCGCGGAAGTCTGGGTCTACTTGAAGAAGGGCACGAGCAATACCGTGACGGATAGCTCCTGATTGACCAGCGTATCCACCACCTACAACGTTAACGAAAACGTCGTATGAACCTGCAGTTGAAGTAACTGCGAATGGTTGGTTGATTACAAGACGAAGGTCAGCGTGTGGGATGTACTCTTCAACATCTTTTTTGTTAACAGTGATTTTACCAGTTCCTGGAACAAGGCGAACGCGTGCAACAGCGTTTTTACGACGTCCAGTACCTGCATATTGTGCTTGTGACATACTTTATTGTTCCTTTCCTTAGATAAGTCCTGAAATGTCAAGAACTTCTGGTTGTTGTGCAGCGTGAGTGTGCTCAGCTCCAACAAATACTTTCAACTTCATACCTTGAGCGCGTCCAAGAGTATTGTGTGGAAGCATACCTTTAACTGATTTCTCGATCAAACGTACTGCATTTTTAGAACGAAGTTCACCTGCAGAGATTTGTTTCAATCCACCTGGGTGGTTTGAGTGAGTGTAGTAGATTTTATCAGTTGCTTTTTTACCAGTCAATTTAACTTTTTCAGCATTGATAACAATCACAAAGTCACCTGTATCAGTGTGTGGTGTAAATGTTGGTTTGTTTTTTCCGCGAAGTACGCTAGCAACTACTGCAGAAAGACGTCCAAGTGGTACATCAGTTGCGTCAACTACGTACCATTTACGTTCAACTTGGCCTGGTTTAGCCATAAATGTTGTTTTGTTCATGATTTCTCCTATATATAGTTCGATTTTTGTTTACGGTGATGGGTGTTCCTTCCCATCGAAAAGTATTTGGAAGGTTCCGGGGCCTTTCAAATGGGGTAAACAATACCGCCTACTATAATACCAAATTTCACCCCTAAAAGTCAATAGATATGAAAAATATTTTTCTGAATTCCACTCTTTTTATCTCTAAAAAACCTCGCTTCCGCGAGGCTCTTCTATTTATAAGCTAAGGCACGTTTAAATGTTTTCCAGATTCCTAAATCATCCGTTTGAAGGACTAGGCTAGCATACATGCGTCCGATAAATCCTGTTGCTAGCACCGCAAAAATCACTGTAATAGCAAGTGAAATCCATGCTTCTGCTCCCCCTGCATAGCCATTAATGGTTCTAAATGGCATAAAGAAGGTCGAAATAAAGGGAATATAAGAACCAATCTTCAAGATGAGATTGTCACCAGCTGCACCTAGAGCTGTCACTCCAAAAAAACCACCCATAATCAAAATCATCAAAGGCGACAAGGCTTTTCCTGAATCCTCAGGACGAGAAACCATAGATCCTAGGAAGGCTGCCAAGACTACATACATAAAGAGACTGACCAAAATAAAGAGCAATGTATTCAGTGAGAATGCATCTCCCAAGTGATTCAAAATACCAGACTGAGCCAAGAAAGGCAAATCTTTAAAGAGCAGAATAGCTGCCAGACCACCTACAACATAAATCCCGATATGCGTTAAAATCACCAGAAACAGAGCCATCATCCGCGCATAGAAATAGTGACTAGCCCTTATGCTAGAAAAGACAACTTCCATAATTTTGGTGCCTTTTTCACTGGCAACTTCCTGAGCTGTTACACCCGCATAGGTAATCAGAATCATATAAAGAAAGAATCCTAAGGCTCCTGCCGCCATTGTTTGAATAAACTTTTTATTTTCCTTGGCTTCATCAATCTTTTCTGTGAATTGAATTGTCTGCGCTAAGCGTTTTTCCTGCTCTTGAGACAAGGAGGCAGTTGAACGATTAAGCTGATTTTGCAGTTCATTGAGTGTACCTGTAACTGCAAATTTAATTCCATTTTCAAGCGACGTTTCGCCATGATAAACTGCCTTCAAGACACTATCCTCTTGGTCAATAGTCAGATAGCCTTTTAATTTTTCATCTTTAATCGCTTCTTTTGCACTTGCTTCGTCTTTGTAGTCAAAATTAACACCATTTACATTCTTCAGTCCTTCTGCTACAGATGGCACTGTTGTCACTACTGCCACTTTATCATTTTTAGCCATTGAAGAGCCTTGGAGATAAGCAATTCCTCCAGAGATTCCTAAAAAGAGGAACGGTGAAATCACCATAAAGAAGAAACTCCACGATTTGACATGTCGAAGATAGGTTTCCTTGATTACAACCCACATATTTCTCATACTTCCACCCCTGATTCTAGTTTAAAGATTTCATCGATTGTTGGCGCTTGTTGGTCAAAGGTTGCGATATATTGCCCTTGAGTCAAGATTGGGAAGAGTTCTCTACCAGCACTCTCATCCTCCAATATCAATTTCCAACTACCTTGTTTGGTCAAGCTCACCTGTTTGACATGAGGAAGGTTTTCCAATTCTTCCTTGCTTCGTTCACTTGAAACAAAGAGACGTGTTTTCCCGTATTGATTGCGAACATCCTGAACTGGTCCATGCAAGACCACACGGCCATCTCGGATCATGAGAATATCGTCACAAAGCTCCTCGACGTTGGTCATGACATGGTCAGAAAAGATAATGGTTGCTCCGCGCTCTTTTTCCTGAAAAATGACTTGTTTGAGCAATTCAGTATTGACTGGGTCCAATCCACTGAAAGGCTCATCCAAGATAATCAAATCTGGTTCATGAATCAGAGTAATAATGAGCTGAATCTTCTGCTGATTTCCTTTTGACAGACTCTTAATTTTATCTGTCAGCTTTCCTTTCACTTCCAACCTCTTCATCCATTGAGGGAGTTTTTCCTTGACCTCCTTGGCATCCATACCTTTTAGAGTCGCCAAATATCGAACTTGTTCAAGGACTGTCAATTTAGGCATGAGACTGCGTTCTTCAGGCAGATAGCCAATCCGAGCATAGGTCTCCTGACGAATATCCTGCTCATCCAGACTAATTTCTCCTTGATATTCTAAAAATTTCAAAATACTGTGGAAAATTGTTGTCTTCCCAGCACCATTTTTCCCAACTAGTCCCAAAATACGACCTGGTCGCGCCTGAAAGTCAATACCAAACAAAACTTGCTTAGATCCAAAACTTTTCTCTAGACTTCTTACTTCTAGCATCTTTCACCTCCGAAATGTCTTGCACTCATTATACTCCTTTTTGATAGCCTTTACAATGATTTCTGTCCATTTTTAGAAGACTATTGCTATGTAAAATATGGATTGGAGCACTTTTATACTCAATGAAAATCAAAGAGCAAACTAGGAAGCTAGCCGTAGGTTGCTCAAAACACTGTTTTGAGGTTGTAGATAAGACTGACGAAGTCAGTCACATATACACGGCAAGGCGAAGCTGACGTGGTTTGAAGAGATTTTCAAAGAGTATTAGTGATAAATCCATTATACAGTAGCAAACTCAATTTATACCTTCCGCTCCTCAACTGTCTGTTTTTGATCCTGAATTGTTATTTGAAAAGCAAAAATCCACCCCGAAGGATGGATTGATGCTTTAACGAACTTCTGCATCGACTTTTTCTTCGAGAGACGCTTGGATTTTTTCCATGTAGCGTGCTACTTCTTCGTCCGTTAAGCTGTCTTCTGGATTTTGGAAAGTCAAGCTATAAGCCATTGACTTCATACCAAGTCCCAATTTTTCGCCTGAGAAAACGTCAAAGAGTTTGATATCTGTCAAACGTTTCACGCCGGCAGCTTGGATAGCGTCTACAACTTCTTGATGAGTGACTTCTGCCTTGAGGAGTAGAGCCACGTCACGGCTGACTGCTGGGAATTTGGTGATTTCCACAAATGGAGCAGCTGGTTGAAGGGCAGCTTCGATGGCTGAAAGGTTGAGCTCAGCCACATACGTTTCTGGAATATCGTAGGCCTTAGCAGTAACTGGGTGTACTTGACCAAGGAAACCAAGAACTTGGTCACCGAGTGAAATGATTGCTGTACGACCTGGATGAAGGCTAGCGATTTCAGATGTTGCTGTATAAGTTACTTCTAGTCCCAAGCGAGTAAATAGTGCTTCAAGGATTCCCTTAGCATAGAAGAAATCAACTGGAACTGCTGCTGTTTGGAAATCTTTTTCTGCAACCAATCCTGTCAAGGCAAAGGCAAAACTGTTGATCTCATTTGGAAGTTCTTCTTTTGGATTGCCAGTTTGTTCAAAGACTTTTCCAATCTCATAAAGGGCCAAGTTTTTATTCTTACGAGCCACGTTGTAAGCAACTGTATCTAGGATACCTGAGATCATATTTTGACGGAGGACAGAACGATCCACTGTCATTGGCCACATAAGTTCCGTAAGGTTACTTGGTTGAGCCGTAAACTCAACTGCTTTTTCAGGAGTTGTTAGAGCGTAGGTGATGATTTCTGTCAAACCTGCTCCTTCAGCGATCGTACGAACTTGACGGCGAAGTTTTTGTGTCGCTGTCAATTCACCAGCTGTACCATCATCTTTTGGAAGGCTGGTTGGCAAGCGGTCATATCCATAGATACGAGCGATTTCTTCAAAGAGGTCTGCTTCGATAGTGATATCCCAACGACGACGTGGGACGCTGACTGTAAAGCTATCTGCATTGCCAGAAAGACCAAAGCCAAGACGACGGAAGACATCTTCTACATCCGCGTAAGAAAGTTCTGTACCGAGGACACGGTTAACATCAGCAAGAGTTGAAGAAACTTCCACATCATAGGTATCAAGTTCACCCGCTGAAACGATACCCTTACGCACTGTCGCACCAGCAAGTTCGGCAATCATACTAGCTGCCGCATCAAGAGCTTCATTGACTGTTGCCACATTAATGCCTTTTTCAAAGCGAGAAGATGACTCAGAACGAAGGTTGAGACGTCCGCTAGTCTTGCGGATTGATTTTCCGTTGAAGACTGCAGCTTCAAGGACGACACGACTAGATTTCTCAGAGATTTCTGTTGCTTGACCGCCCATGACACCTGCAAGGGCTACTGGCTTGTCTGCGACAGTGATAACTAAGTCATTCACGTCCAAGTCACGTTCTTCACCATCCAAGGTCACTAATTTTTCACCAGCACGCGCTTCACGTACACGGATGTCACTCCCTTCAAAGGTATCCAAGTCAAAGGCATGCATTGGTTGACCAAAGTAGAGCAGAATGTAGTTGGTCACGTCCACCACGTTGTTAATAGGACGGATACCTTCATTCATAAGAAGGTTTTGCAACCACTGTGGACTTGGTGCGATGGTCACATTGTCCAAGATACGAGCTGCATAGTAAGGCGCCTTGTCTGACTCAATGCCCACAGAAAGAGCATCTGCTGCAGCTTGATCAGTTTCTGAAAGAGTAAATTCTTTAAAGTTGACTGCCTTGTCATAGATGGCTGCTACTTCGTGAGCCACTCCACGCATAGAAAGAGCGTCCGCACGGTTTGGTGTGATAGAAAGTTCGATGATTTCATCATCCAAGTCTAGATATGAAAAGACTTCCTCCCCTGGAACGGCATTCTCTGGCAATATTTGGATGCCATCTGCGAATTCCTTAGGCACAACTGAGTCAGAAATTCCCAATTCACCAAGTGAACAGATCATCCCAAGTGACTCCAAGCCGCGGATTTTACCTTTTTTGATTTTATAGTTGTCAGCGATACGAGCTCCCGGAAGTGCCACCATAACCTTGATACCAGCACGCACATTTGGGGCACCACAGACGATTTGACGGGCTTCTTCTTCGCCAACGTTAACCTGACAAACATGAAGGTGAGTTTCTGGCACATCTTCGCAAGACAAGACCTCACCGACGACAATTTTTGAGAGACCGGTAGCCGGTGATTCCACACCTTCTACCTCGATCCCTGTGGTTGACATTTTTTCAGCCAACTCTTGTGATGGCACATCAATGTCCACCAATTCTTTTAACCATTTATAAGATACAAGCATAATTTAGTTTTCCAGAATGACAGTTGCCCTCTGGTTCTTTTCCTTTCCTATCATTTCAATAGAAGAATCATCTTCTTACCTTAATTTCTTTTTCAGTAACCAATCTGTATCTACTTTTTGACCAACCATAAAATGATGTTGGCTAAATTTTTCAAAACCATATCGATTATAAAACGCTTGAGCTTTTGTATTATGCTCCCAAACACCTAACCAAGCCCAGGAAAAACTATTTTTTGTAGCAAGTTCAAGTGCGAATTCAAACAGTTGCTTACCTAGTCCAAATCCTTGGAATTTTTGTAGCACATAGAGGCGTTGAATTTCAAAAGCATCCTCTAATTCTCTCTCAGTCTGAGCACTTCCCCAGTTGACTTTGAGAAAACCAGCTATCTCCTCTTCATGCATAATGAAATAGGTTTCGGAATCTGGATTTTCCAACTCAGTTGACAAAACTCTCAGACTATAAGCCTCTTCAAAGTATTCCTGTAACTGCTCTTCCGTATTATCATGCGCAAATGTTTCACGAAAGGTTTGTTTGGCAATTTTAGCCAACACCTCAACATCTGCCTTTTCCACTTTTCTAATCATTATTTAAACTGTTCTGAGAAGCGGACATCTCCTTGGTAGAATCCACGGATATCGTTGATTCCGTAACGGAGCATGGCTACACGCTCTTGTCCAAGACCAAAGGCAAAGCCAGAGTAAACAGTCGCATCAATACCACTCATTTCAAGGACACGTGGGTGAACCATACCGGCACCCATAATTTCGATCCAACCAGTTTTCTTACATACGTTACAGCCTTCTCCACCACACTTGAAGCAAGAAACATCCACCTCAACAGATGGCTCTGTGAATGGGAAATAAGATGGACGCAAACGAATTTGACGCTCTTCACCAAACATTTTTTGGACAATCAACTGAAGGGTTCCTTGAAGATCAGCCATAGAGATATTTTTCCCAACAACCAAGCCTTCAATTTGGTGGAATTGGTGACTGTGGGTTGCATCGTCCGTATCACGACGGAACACACGCCCTGGCGAGATCATCTTCAAAGGACCTTTAGAAAAATCATGGGCATCCATAGCACGCGCCTGAACTGGAGACGTGTGGGTACGGAGCAAGATTTCTTCAGTGATATAGAAAGTATCCTGCATATCACGAGCTGGGTGGTCTTTTGGAAGGTTCATACGTTCAAAGTTATAGTAGTCTTGCTCCACTTCAAAACCATCCACGACTTGGTAACCCATTCCAATGAAGATATCTTCGATTTCTTCACTGGTTTGTGTGAGGACATGACGGTGACCAGTCGCAACAGGGCGACCTGGAAGTGTCACATCAATGCTCTCGCTAGCAAGTTGAGCTGCAACTTTCTTTTCTTCCAAGAGCTTAGCTGTTTCTTCAAAAGCAGCTGTCAAGACATCACGAGCTTCATTGACGTGTTTTCCGATAATTGGACGCATCTCAGCAGAAACATCTTTCATCCCTTTGAGGATTTCAGTAAGCGAACCCTTTTTACCAAGGACAGAGACACGCAAATCTTGCATCTCTTTTTCATTCTCAGCAGAAATCTGCTTCAAGCTAGCCAGCGTTTCTTCGCGAAGCGCTTTTAATTGTTCTTCAATAGTTGACATAATTCCTCCATCAGTCTCTCGTAGATAAAAAGAAAACCACATGCCAAAAACTCCACTCGGAGCGTTGACACGCGGTACCATCCGTTTTCATCTGACAAGTCAGACCTTCATTTCTAAATCCATGCGCAAGTGAATTCACTCAGCTTTCATATAGAGAGCTTGCAGTCACGGCTCTCCTCCCTGATATACTTCCCTTGGGCTACTAGTCTTGCGGATTTCTATTCAATTACTACATAGTTTATCAGATTTTGAGTTAAAAAACAAGTTAGATTAGATTAATTTCAATATAAAACTCATTCCTTTTTCTGTTGCTCCATTTTCCACAAATCCAAGCGACTTGAAACACCTCCTAGAAGCATGATTGTAGGTGTAGATTTCCTTGACTCTCAATTCTTTCCATCCTTTTACTCGAGCCAATTCAATCAAAGCACTTAGAATCTTTTTTCCAAGTCCTCGATGTTGGTAAGCGGAATTCCCAATCACAATGGGGAGATTATCCTGAGATAGTGTAACATCCCCAATTGGAAACCATTCTCCCTTCTCCTTGACTTCAATCCAAAAAAGTTCACCATGCTGATCCAAATGGGAATACATAGCTTCCAAAGTTTCTTGACTATAAGGTCTCTTCACACCATCTACTAGGTGAACCAAGTTCACATCCTGATACCAAGCAAAAGCTTCTTCACAATGATTGACCTTATAATAAGGAACAAGACGCAGTGAATTATCTATTTGTAGGGTCTGTTTCATCTGCTTTCCTTTTCAACAAAAGAGTTGCTGCTTGATTAAAACCATCACACCAGTTATACCATTTTGCTTCATACTCATCTTGAGGTAAGATATGATTTTTTAAATCCAGAACAGAGTAAATCTTTCTTTCCTCACAAGCTTGCGCATAGAGATGATATAGTTCATCACCGCCGTCTCTATCAAACTCAGCAGAAATCGTATCCCGACCTGCCAATAAAGCCTGATAAGTCCTGTGATGCCCATCTGTAATCAACAAGCAATCTCCAAATGCAAGAATACTGATTGGATCGACTTGGATTGTTTCTGCCGACTGGTAAAGCATCTGAATATCTTGCAACTTCTTTTCTGATAAGTATAGTTGAGTCGGATGGAGAGCTTTTATGTTGACTTTCATTTCTTTCTCCTCAAGAGAATTTGATATTCACTTCTGCTTGCCTTTAAATCGCCATTGGAAGCGGAGCTTGTCATAAAAGGGAAATTCGATAAACAAGACTCCCAAACCCACACAGAGACTGGCAAGGACATCTGATGGGTAATGAACTCCCAGATAGACCCTTGATACCAGCACACTGACTAGGTAGAGACCAAGGACGATTTGTACGATTTTTCTCCAGACCGGATCTTTAATCCGCTGACTAAGAATAACAATCAGAGAACCAACCATCAAGGTTACAGCCAGAGAATGGCCACTTGGAAAGGAAAATCCCTTCTCCTCTACCAAATGTAAGATATCTGGTCGTGGGCGCTGATAAATATTTTTAAAGATCACGATTAAAAGGCCAGCTAAAGTCAAATTCCCTAGCATAAAAAAACTTTCTATCTTCCATCGCTTACGATAAAAGATAAAAGCTGTAATGACAACCCAAGTGATAATCACTGGAATATCAATCAAGCGTGTGATGGCTCGGAAAAGAATAGTCAAGTAAGCTGGCAAGTCTCCTCGAACGGCAGTCTGTATCGGTTGATCAAAACCGACCAGCGTTTCAGGGTAAAATTTGACCATGTAGCCAAGAATAACGAAAAGTAAAAGGGCAAAACTGCCCTTCATTAAAAATGTTTGTTTATCTCTCATAATGTTTTAAGGTTGGTTTCAAGAGAACATACAACAACCAGAATGAAACGGAAAAGATTACACCCTCAATCAAGTTAAAAGGCAACACCATAGTCATTAGGTAGTTGGAAAGTCCCAAAATTTTTCCAATATCAAAGTTAGCAAACTTAGCGTACAAAGGAACAGCGTAAACATAGTTGAGAACCAACATAGCCACGGTTAAACCAATAGTCCCAGCTAGAGAGCCTAGTAGGAAACGAAGAGTTGTCCGTTCCTTTTTCCAAATCAAAGCAAATACGATGACAAAAACTCCCAAAGCTACGATATTCATCGGCAAGCCAATGTAAGTATTCACTCCCTGACTGTTAAGAAGCAATTTCAAGAGTGAGCGAAGCAAGAGAACTCCTAGAGCAGCAGGCAAATCCATGACCACCAAGCCCACAAGGACTGGCAAGATACTAAATTCGATCTTGAGGAAGGACGCCGCTGGTAAAAGCGGAAAGTCAAAGTACATCAGCACAAATGAGATGGCTGATAAAATCGCAATGGTCGAAAGTCGACGTGTGTTTGTCATAACAGGTTCCTCCAATTTTCTATAAAATCAGAAGAAGTTAGAAAGGATTCCTCTATCTATTCTCACTTTTTATATCCCAAAAGTTCCCTCTCACTCTATTAAGGAAATTCAAGCAAGCGGTTACAGTTTGGCTATGAATCTATCAGAACAGACAAAGCTATTCTTTCGTCTTCTCCCATCCAGACTATACTGTCGGTTGTGGAATCTCACCACATCAGCTTGCGCTCGCGGACTTATTTGGCTAAGATATTTTAGATTTATCTAGGCGTCGCAGTCGAAGATAATACTTAAAGTATATCGAGACAAGACAACGACGAGAAAGCTAAAATAGCTAGTCAAATTTACCGCCGGTCGGGAATCACACCCTGCCCTGAAGACTCTTTTATCATAACAAAAAACGCTTGCAAGCGCAAGCATTTTGTTCATTTTCATTTTCATTTTTTATTTCAATTTATCCACTTCATAGGTATGAACAAGCTCAAGACCTGCAAAGTTCTGCTGGCGAAGAGCCTCATAGACAATCATGCAGACGGTATTAGACACATTGAGACTGCGGACATGTTCATCATTCATAGGAATACGGAGAGCTTTCTCAGGATGTTCTCGCATAAAGTCCTCAGGCAAGCCCTTGTCTTCACGTCCAAATAGAAAATAATGGTCTTCGTTAGTCGATAAATCCACATCAGAATACACTTTCTCAGCAAATTTTGAGATCAGATAGAGTTTGCCCTGCATCTGAGACATGAAATCCTCCAAACTCTCGTAAAAATAAATCTCTAGCTTATCCCAATAATCCAATCCAGCTCTCTTCATCTTGCGGTCATCAATAGGAAAGCCCATTGGCTTGATGATGTGGAGGGGAGAATTGGTTGCAGCGCAAGTACGCGCGATATTGCCTGTATTTTGTGGAATTTGAGGCTCAAATAATACAATGTGATTTGTCATGACTTGCTTCCTTTCACCATTGCAAAAAAATAGCCACACTGCCCGGAGTCAAGCTCAGCAAACAGCGTGGTTAAGGCATCGTTAACTTACCTCACAACAGGTTTGAAGTAAATCAGCGAAACTACTTTCTTAGTATAACACTTTCAGAATCATTGTCAATAGAAACGACTTGATTTTTTCAATTTTTTCAAGCTATTTCCAAGGGTTGTAAAATCGTCCCTGATTCTGCAAGATAAGTAGTAAACTAGCTACTAAAAACAAGGCTGCCAAGAGCAAGGTAAGATAATCACCTTTTTTCAAGGCCTGATAACTATACCAAGTGCGTTTTTTCTCTTTCCCAAAGCGGCGAAGCTCCATGGCTGTAGCGATGGTATCAATCCGTTCTAGCGAGCTAAAAATCAAGGGAGTAATAATGCGCAAATTACCTTTGATTCGTTGCATAAGAGAAGCTTTCTTGGATAATTCCATCCCACGCGCCTCCTGTGACATCTTGATAGTAAAGAATTCTTCCTGCAAATCTGGAATATAGCGCAAAGTCAAGCTGACTGAATAGGCAATCTTGTAAGGCACACCAATTTGATTTAAACTGGAAGCAAACTGACTAGGGTGGGTTGTCATCAAAAAGATAATAGCGAGAGGAATGGTGCAAAGGTACTTAATAGCCAAATTTAGCAGATAAAAGAGCTCTTGACTGGTCAGAGTGTAGGCACCGATTCCCTGCCAAATCACACTTCTCTCTCCGTAAAGTCCAACCCCATACTCGGGAGAAAAGAGATAGACCATCAAAACGTTTAAAACGGCAAATACCGTCGCAAAAACGGCTACAAAGGAAACATCTTTGAAACGGATTTCTGACAAATAGAGGAGAAAGACCGAAAAGATGGCGATCAGAACAAGCAATCTGGTATCATAGCTAATCATGGCCGCCAATGACACGAGAATGAAAAAGAGGAGTTTCCCAGCACCTGACAAGCGATGAATCACAGTATCTCTATGCTGGTAACCGATTAATTTAGCTTGCATCCTTCTCTCCTTTCTTTGTAAAATGCCGTTAAAGCAAGTGGATCCACGTCGAGTTTCTTAGCTAAGTTGAAGATTGAAGTTTCTTTTAGATTGGCTTTTACTAACAGCTCTGGATTGCTCAACAGACTAGCTGGATCAGTATCGGCAATCAATTCTCCATCCACCATAACAAGAGCTCGATCTGAATAATCTAGCATCAATTGCATATCATGAGTAATCATGACAATGGTATGACCTTTTTGATGCAACTCTTCGAGAAATTCCATAATCTCAGTATAGTTCTTCTGGTCTTGACCTGCTGTCGGTTCATCTAAGAGGATAATTTCAGCCCCTAAGACCAAAATTGAAGCAATGGTGACACGTTTTTTCTGACCAAATGACAGGGCAGAAATAGGCCAATTACGGAATTCATAGAGACCACAGATTTTCAAAGTTTCATAGACTCTCGTTTCAATTTCCTGCTCGTCCACACCTCGCAAACGAAGTCCCAGAGCCACCTCATCAAAAATCATATTGGTTGAAATCATTTGATTGGGATTTTGCAGCACATAGCCTACTCGTTCCGCCCGCTCTGCAACAGAATCTCCTTTGATATTCTGCCCTTCCCACAGATAGCGACCTTCCGTCTGGATAAAGCTACTTATGGCCTTGGCTAGGGTTGATTTCCCTGCTCCATTTTTCCCGACAATGGCAATCTTTTCGCCCTTTTTAATATCCAGATAAATGGATTTTAAAATCGGTCTATCATCATAAGAAAACGACACGTCCTCTAGTCTAAAGAGTGACTGCAATTCTGGGGTTTCTTTTACCAGTTCCGTCCGCAACTGAACCTGACCTTTTGAGATTGGCAAGTTATCCAGATCTGCTAATTGTTCTTCCTTGACTAAATCCACACCTAATTGACGGAGAGTAGTTAGATAAAGGGGTTCGCGAATTCCATTTTGGGTCAACAGGTCAGTCGCCAATAACTGATCAGGACTCCCATTAAAGAGGATACGACCATCGTTTATCAAGACAATCCGATCCACAGGGCGATGCAGAACATCCTCCAAACGGTGCTCGATAATAAGAGTCGTCGTCCCCTCCTCCTTATGAATCTGATCAATCAATTCAATAATATCCTGACCTGACTTGGGATCCAGATTGGCGAGTGGCTCATCAAACAAGAGAATCGGACTCTCATCAATCAAGACACCAGCCAGACTGACCCGCTGCTTTTGTCCACCTGACAAATCCTGAGGACGCTGAGACAGTAAAGAAATAAGATCTAGCTTTTCAGCCCATTTATGAACACGGCTTTTCATCTCCTCTAGATCTGTCACATCATTTTCCAGAGCAAAAGCCAAATCCTCTGCCACGGATAAACCGATAAACTGCCCATCTGTATCCTGCAAAACTGTACTGACCAGATGAGATTTATCGTAGATGCTCATATCAAAGGCTGCTTGCCCCTTGATCAAAAATTCTCCAGACATCTGACCCTTGTAAATATTGGGAATAATCCCATTCAAACACTGACCCAAGGTAGACTTACCTGACCCAGATGGCCCAACAATTAAGACTTTCTCTCCCTTGTAAATGGTCAAGTCTACCCCTTGCAAGGTCGGTTCTTGTTGTGTTTCATACCGGAAAGAGAAATCCTTCCACTCAATTATAGCTTCTTTCATCTTACTCTCTTCATTCGCTTCTTAGACTTCTATTTTATCATAAATCAATCCCTTCTTGCAGTCTCTTCTCTTAAAATCTTAGCGCTAAAAAGATTCCTATCCTAGCTTACTTGCCTAACTAATCTATAAACATCGAAAAAGACTGGTTGCCCAGCCTTCCCCATCATTTTAGTCCTTTTTCAAACTTCCTGCACGAGTTTGAGTTCCTGCATAGGCAAGTAAGAGAAGAGTTCCTGCAATAGCTACAGATACACCATTAGCAATTCCCGCAACAATTCCTTGGGCAAATACTTTTTCTGCCGCTTCTTGATAAATCACAACATCTCCAAGTGGTGCCAAGACACCCCAAACAAGAGCATTTGCAAGTAGTTGAATAAGGTTAAAAATAAGAATATCTTTCCAGTCAAAGACACCATTGATCACGCGAACGTACTTTCTAAATAGCCCTACAGCTAGACCAAAGAGACCGCTAGCAATAATCCAAGTCCACCACAGACCGTAACCAGCAAGAGAGTCCTTGATTGCATGACCAATCAACCCGACAAGCAAACCGATAATCGGTCCAAAAATAATAGAAAGTAGCGCTTGTACCGCATACTGAAGCTGGATGCTTGTATTTGGAACAGGGGTCGGAATATTGA
The DNA here is from genome assembly GCF_946190375.1 of Streptococcus mitis. Taxonomy (GTDB): domain Bacteria; phylum Bacillota; class Bacilli; order Lactobacillales; family Streptococcaceae; genus Streptococcus; species Streptococcus mitis_CJ. The sequence goes on from NZ_CAMIAF010000005.1 coordinate 106,570, forward strand.
TCATCCCGATGACGACAAAGAGGGCAGCGCCAATTCCGACAGCAACAACTTGTTTAATTGTAAATTTGATTTCCATACTATTTATTCTCCAATTTTATCCTTCTATTTTCTTTATTTCAATGGTCCAAGATGAACCGACACCTACATTATAGGCCTTTGCAAAAGAACCTTGGTTGATAGCCAGACCTAAACGATAGAGAGAGTTGATGTAAAGGATTGGTTGCCCAATTCTCACATCTGCAAATGATTTGCCATAGACAACCTGATTTTGATAGACCAGCATATCTGCATGATAGATAGTCACTTCAAAACGGTCACCAAATTCTGGTTCCAGCTTGTAAAATTCTTCTCGCGTGATAGAGGTCCAAAGCGAACCGAAACGCACATCCAGAATATCAATAGCTCCCTTTACCAGATGATCCTCTATTATTGTCTCTACGACTGGAAGCTCTACAATCTGATCCACACTGAGCTCTGGCCCCACTTCCTCAAAAGTAATGTGACCACTGGCCAGTTTAGCACCAGTATAGGCATAGACATCACGACCGTGGAAGGTATAAGAATGCTCTGTATTTTGACGTCTATTGGCCACTTCAGAAATCTCACGAATAGCTACAATGCCAACGTGTTTCTTGATAAAAGAAAGAGTTCCATTGTCTGGCGTGACAATGTATTGATTTTTTGCAGTCTTGGCAACCACACTCTTACGTTTCGAGCCGACACCTGGATCGACAACCGATACAAAAGTTGTTCCCTCAGGCCAGTAATCCACCGTCTGAAAAAGGCGATAGCTCCCCTCAAAAATATTATAAGGCGTGATATCGTGCGTCAAGTGATGAATTTTTAAGGTTGGAGACTCTTCTAAAGCCACTCCAATCATAGCCGATACCGCACCATCAACCAGACCAAAGTCTGATTGTAATACCAGTAAATTATTATTCATTTTATCTCCTTGTATATCCTTTATCATACCATATTTCAGAGAAAGGTGCTAATAGCTATTTCAATTGATTAGGGTATAGTTTTACCTTATAGCAAATTTCCTACTAAAAGCTCTGGTTATTAGCTAGTAGGTGCATTTTTTCTTGAAAAAAGGTATGATAGTTACATAATGAAGAAGTAGGTTTTAATATGAAAATTATCCTTGTCGGAGGGGGAAAAGTTGGTTTTGCCCTCTGTCGCTCCTTGGTTGCAGAAAAGCATGATGTTTTGCTAATTGAGCAAGACGAAGCCGTCCTCAATCATATTGTCAATCGCTTTGATATCATGGGTATCCTTGGCAACGGGGCCGATTTTACCATCCTTGAGCAAGCCAGTGTCCAGGATTGTGATATCTTTATCGCCCTGACTGAATATGATGAAGTGAACATGATTGCAGCCGTTCTAGCCAAAAAAATGGGAGCTAAAGAGACCATCGTTCGGGTGCGGAACCCTGAATATTCTAACTCTTATTTCAAGGAAAAGAATATTCTCGGTTTTTCTCTTATCGTTAATCCTGAGCTCTTGGCTGCCCGCGCTATCGCGAATATCATTGACTTCCCCAACGCCCTATCTGTCGAACGTTTCTTTGGTGGACGGGTCAGCTTGATGGAATTCACTGTTAAATCCTCCAGTGGTCTTTGCCAAATGCCCATTTCTGATTTTCGGAAAAAATTTGGCAATGTCATTGTATGTGCGATAGAAAGAGATCATCAAATTATCATCCCAAGCGGTGACATGACCATACAGGATAAAGATAGAATCTTTGTCACTGGTAACCGTGTTGATATGATGCTCTTCCATAATTACTTTAAATCACGTGCCGTGAAGAGCCTTCTCATCATTGGGGCAGGTAGAATTGCCTATTATCTATTAGGTATTCTCAAAGATAGTCGGATCGATACCAAGGTTATTGAAATCAATCCTGAGATCGCCAGCTTCTTTAGCGAGAAATTCCCAAATCTCTACATCGTTCAAGGAGATGGGACCGCAAAAGATATCCTACTGGAAGAAAGTGCTCAAAACTATGATGCCGTTGCGACTCTAACAGGAGTCGATGAGGAAAATCTGATTACTTCTATGTTCCTTGACAGGGTAGGTGTACAGAAAAATATCACCAAGGTCAATCGTACCAGTCTCCTAGAGATTATCAATGCGCCTGATTTTTCAAGTATCATCACACCTAAAAGCATTGCTGTAGATACGATTATGCACTTTATTCGTGGTCGGGTTAATGCCCAGTATTCAGACCTTCAAGCCATGCACCATCTAGCCAATGGCCAAATCGAAACCCTGCAATTCCATATCAAGGAAGCTAATAAAATGACTGCCAAACCACTTTCTCAACTGAAATTGAAAAAAGGAGTTCTTATTGCAGCCATCATTCGAAAGGGCAAGACTATTTTCCCAACTGGGGAGGATATGTTGGAAGTTGGAGACAAGCTCCTAGTAACAACTTTGTTGCCAAACATCACCAAGATTTATGACTTGATCGCGAGGTGAGAAATGAATAAAAGTATGATTCGTTACCTCCTTTCAAAGTTACTTTTGATTGAAGCTGTTCTCCTCTTGGTTCCTGTAGCTGTAGCTGTCTATTACCACGAATCGAGCCAAGTCTTTACAGCCCTCTTTACAACGATTGGACTTCTCGTATTACTAGGTGGTTCAGGAATTTTACAAAAGCCAAAAAATCAACGGATTTACGCCAAGGAGGGAATCTTGATTGTTGCTCTCTGTTGGATCCTTTGGTCCTTCTTTGGCGGTCTCCCCTTTGTCTTTGCTGGGCAAATTCCCAGCGTTATCGATGCCTTTTTTGAGATTAGTTCTGGCTTTACAACTACTGGAGCAACTATTCTGAATGACGTTTCGGTTCTCAGTCGTTCCCTCCTCTTCTGGCGAAGTTTTACCCACTTGATTGGAGGGATGGGAGTGCTTGTTTTTGCACTTGCTATTATGGATAACGCTAAGAATAGCCACCTAGAGGTGATGAAGGCTGAGGTTCCTGGTCCTGTCTTTGGCAAGGTTGTATCCAAACTAAAAAACACTGCCCAGATTCTCTATCTCCTTTACCTAGCTCTCTTTTCCCTCTTTGTCATCATCTATTACCTAGCCGGAATGCCCCTATTTGATAGTTTTGTCATTGCCATGGGAACAGCGGGTACAGGAGGATTTACCGTCTATAACGACGGGATTGCCCACTATGGTAGCTCATTGATTACCTATCTGGTTAGTATCGGAGTTCTGGTTTTTGGGGTCAATTTCAACCTCTACTACTACCTCATGCTCCGTCGCGTCAAGGCCTTCTTTGGAGATGAAGAACTTCGGGCTTACTTAGTTATCGTAATGATTTCTACAGGCTTAATCAGCCTCAATACTCTCTATCTGTACCCGGGATTTTCAAAAAGTTTTGAAATGGCCTTCTTCCAGGTTTCCAACATCATTACAACAACTGGTTTTGGATATGGAGATATTACCAACTGGCCTCTCTTCTCCCAGTTTATCCTCCTCTTTCTCATGGGAATCGGTGGTTCTGCTGGTTCAACCGCAGGTGGACTCAAGGTTATTCGAGGCCTCATCCTTTCAAAAATTGCTAAAAATCAGATTTTGTCAATCCTATCACCCCACCGTGTTTTGACCCTCCATGTTAATAAAACGGTGATTGACAAAGATACTCAGCATAAGATTCTCAAGTACTTTGTCATTTATTATATGATTTTGTTAGCACTTATCTTTATTGTCAGCCTAGATAGCAATGATTTTCTGGTTGTGACCAGCGCTGTCTTTAGCTGTTTCAATAATATCGGGCCTATTCTAGGAACGACATCTAGTTTCTCAATCTTTAGCCCTATCTCAAAAATTCTCCTCTCCTTTGCGATGATTGCAGGGCGTTTGGAGATTTACCCTATCCTACTTCTCTTTATGAAGAGAACTTGGTCTAAGAGATAAAATACAACCACACATTGTGTCTTACAAAGTGTGGTGTTTTTATTTCTGATGAACCCTCACCCCCAACTAACTCTCTTTTTAAACCAAGTGAGACACTTCAGATCCTGACTTAAAATATTTAAGAATCTAAAAACCCTCAGTCGACTGACGAGTCCACTGAAAAAATAGGCCTCTTACTTTTAATGAAATGAAAACCGAGGAATCTCTCGTTAATTTGAGCGAATTC
>NZ_CAMIAF010000006.1 GCF_946190375.1 Streptococcus mitis
GCATCTGAGTCAGCATCAACAAGTGCATCAGCTTCAGCAAGCACATCAGCATCTGAGTCAGCGTCAACAAGTGCGAGCCAATCAGCAAGCACAAGCGCCTCTGAGTCAGCGTCAACAAGTGCTTCAGAATCAGCAAGCACAAGTGCATCTGAGTCAGCGTCAACCAGTGCATCAGCTTCAGCAAGCACATCGGCTTCTGAATCAGCGTCAACCAGTGCATCAGCCTCAGCAAGCACATCAGCATCTGAGTCAGCATCAACAAGTGCATCAGAATCAGCAAGCACATCAGCGTCAGAATCAGCGTCAACAAGTGCGTCAGCTTCAGTCAGCGTATCGGCATCAGCAAACACATTATCTTCTGAAACACCATCAGAATCAGCAGGTAAGTCAAGACAGCAATTGCCAAATACAGGTACAGAAGCTTCCAAATCATCTGTACTCCTTGGAGCTTTGGCAGCCGTGACTGGTTTAGGTCTGTTTGCGAAACGCCGTAAACGTGATGACGAAGAATAATCGGATTAAAAATACATAGGAAGTATTATTATTTCGATTTATGAAGAATCCCTTGAATGAAAAATCATTCAGGGGATTTTTTGCATTATTTCGTCGTAAATGTCCACTAATGATCGATAGTTGTATTCGCATTTTTCCTGTATGATTGTAACCTATGGTAAACAAGACTTTAAGACCTCATTTTACTTGTTGATTAATATCCTTGAAGAAATAAAACTCCATCGGCATGACTTTGAATCGTATATGATTATCCTTCCAATTCGTTAATTGTATGTAAATTTATTAATTTTCAATTCTGGGATAGCCTTGATATTTCTATGTAAGTTACTTTTATTATAAGAGCATTTGTGGTAAGATGTATATAACAAGAGAGCGCTATATAGTCTATCTATATGAAGGGTAAATAATACTAAATTTGTATAAAGTTTTCGTTAGATGACTACTTATTCAGATTGTAGGTGAACCGATAGATATAGTCAATTTAGTTGGAGGGGGAAGTTTTAATTGCTATCTGGAAAATTCTGTTTATTTTCACATAAAAATAAGCAACACCAACGTTATTTTCAATTCTTACCTGATGGTCAGATTAGAGATATTGGTGGAGCAGGTCATGATAATGAGCGATTTTGGAAATTAGAAGATCAAAAACTTAAATTATATTCTAAATCAGAGCAACTAACAGCAGTTTTTGAGTGTTGCTATGAAGAAGTAGGCCATTCCTACTGGGAAGGTTTACATCAGGAAACGATTCCCTTAGAAATACGAATATATGATTCTCGTCCAGATTTATTTGATTACTTGACAAAATATACTTGTCGCTATTTGATTGATTACGGAGCCTTAATAGTAGGGAAACATACATATGGCATTCCACAATTAATTGACTATGACCACGGAGGTCAAGTTATAATTGGTGATTATTGTTCTATTGGTCATAATGTTCAATTTATCACTGCAAATCATGATTTAGAGTTGATTACAACTTATCCATTCAAGAGTTTAGAGGTATTTTACACGGATGAGTCATTACAGATGACTGATGATCATATTTTGAAAAGTCCAACTCGAGTTGGTAATGATGTTTGGATTGGAAACAATGCTCAAATCATGGCTGGGGTAACTATTGGAGATGGTGCAGTCATAGCAGCAGGGGCTCTGGTGACCAAGGATGTAGAACTATATGCTGTTGTAGGAGGCAATCCAGCCAAAGTGATTCGTTATCGTATCGCAGAGCCTACTTTCCGTGAACAGATGATAGAAATTGCGTGGTGGAATTGGCCAGAAGACATTATTTCTGAACGATTGGATAAAATCATGAGTAAGGATATATCAGGATTTATAAAAGAATACTTACCAAATGCAGGGGAAGTTAAATGTGATTAATCTGTTATCAGAAATATTAGAATTGATTTAGGGCATATCTTAAAAAATGCGTACTGTATTGAAATCGACTTTGTTTTTTATATAATGCATCAGAAAAGGAGTATATGATTAAAATGATGGAAAAAATAAGTGTTATTGTTCCTGTTTATATGTCAGAACTATATCTTGAAAAATGCTTGGATAGTATCGTTCAACAAACCTATCAAAATCTTGAAATTATTTTGATTAATGATGGCTCAACAGATGGTTCAGCAGCAATCTGTCAACGTTATCAAAATCAAGATGCACGTGTTAAAGTCTATCATAAAAGAAATGGTGGAGTTTCTTCTAGCCGCAATCGTGCCTTGGAAGTTGTAACTGGGGATTATATCGTTTTTGTAGATAATGATGACTGGTTGGAGTTGGATCATATCCAAAATCTTTATGATTTATTGAAAAAAACAGATGCAGATATTGCAATCGGAAACTTTACTCAATTTTTGGATGATCAAGCTAGTTTTTTGATTCATGTAGGAGCAGGTGATTATTTCGAGAAGACTTATACGCCATTTGAATGGTTTTATCATCAATATGACAGTAAGTATAATCTCAGTCAATGCTTTACAGTTCCGTGGGCGAAGTTATACAAGACGGAGTTGTTTAAAGATATTGTATATCCAACAGATAAAAGTGTAGAGGATGATTACACAACTTATAAAGTTTATCTTCAGACAGATAAAATTGCTTTTATGAATAAGGCTATTTATATCCATAGAAAACGTTCTACAAGTGTTACAAGGACAGTCAATCTTGCAGATGTATATCCCTTAAAGAGTATTGAAGAACGTATGACTATTCTCCAATTAATTGGAGCTCCTCAGGAGTTATTAGATAGAGAAATTCAAGCTTATAACTGGCGATTATCTATTCATGAAGAAGAAACTCTTAAACATGGAGACGTGGAATCTTATCAACAAATTTTGGTCAAAAAAGCAATTGCAGCTAAATATTTTGAAGGATAGTCAAACACATTTTACAAATTTGTTTTCTCTATTTTGGGTGGATGTTTTTAGATAGAAAAAGTGACCTGTACTCAAAAATTAGAATGTTCTCTAATTTTTGATGTGGGTCGCTTTTTACGTTTATTAGATAGCTATTCTAAAATAATAAGGCTAGTTACATCAATTGATTCCTAAAAGATAATTGATATGCAGATAGACGAGTCATTTTTTGTATGTCTGAGATGAATTAAAAATTTATCTTTAGGATTGATCATTCGAAAATGTTATTGTGTAACTGCAGTAAGATTATAACGCTAAATATTTTAAATTATTTAGCTTGTATTTGTGCATAATTATTCAATTCAGGAAGTAATTATAATTTAGTGCGGTATGAACGATTCTATCAATGAAATAAATATATTTTTTTAATTTGGAAATTCCTTAATAGCTTAAAAAATAGCAAAAAAAATGTTATAATAGTAGGAAAGGAGAACGAGCTCATGAATGAAAAAATTACGGTAATTGTGCCAGTCTATAATGTTGAACATTATCTAGATAAATGTTTGGATAGTTTAATTAACCAAACTTATAAAAATCTTGAAATTATCGTTATCAATGATGGCTCTACAGATAATTCGGGGATAATTTGTCAAGAGTATGCACAAAAAGATAATCGGATTATTTACATCGAAAAAGAAAATGGTGGTCAATCTGAAGCACGCAATATGGGATTGGATCGAATGACAGGATCTTATGTGACCTTTGTTGATTCAGATGATTGGGTTGAATTAGATTATGTAGAAACCCTATATCAAAAAATAACGGAATATCAGGCTGATATTGCGGTTGGAAATTATTATTCTTTTAATCAATCTGAGGGAATGTACTACTTCCATATATTTGGAGATTCCTATTATGAAAAAGTATATGACAATGTTTCCATTTTTGAAAACTTATATGAATCAAAAGAAATGAAGAATATTGCCTTCATATCAGTCTGGGGTAAACTTTATAGAGCGAGTTTGTTCAAATATTTATGTTTTGATAAAGATAGATTAAGGGAGGATTGTTATCTCAATCAAAAAATTTACTTACTTGCTGAAAGGACGGTTTATCTGAATAAAGGGCTATATGCCTATCGTCAAAGAGAAGGAAGTAGTTCTAAAATTTGGACAGAGGAGTGGATGCACGCCTTAGTTGATGCTATGTCTGAACGTATTACTTTACTAGCTAGTTTAGGCTATCCTTTAGAAAAGCACTTGGCAGTTTATCGTCAGATGTTGGAAGTCAGTCTCGCGGACGGTCGATCTAGTGGCTTATCTGACACAGCAACATATAAAGAGTTTGAAATGAAAAAAAGACTTTTAAATCAGTTATCGATACAGGAGAAAAATGAAAAGAAAGCCATTGTCTTGGCAGCAAACCATGCATATGCAGAGCAGGTTGTGACGACAATTAAGTCCATTTGCTATCATAATCGTTCTATTCGGTTTTATCTGATTAATAGTGATTTTCCTAATGAATGGTTTAAACAATTAAACAAGCGATTAGAAGTATATGACTCAGAGATTATCAATTGTCGGGTAACTTCTGAGCAAATTTCGCGTTATAAAACAGATATTAGTTACACAGTGTTTTTGCGTTATTTTGTATCTGATTTCGTCCAAGAAGATAAGGCTCTTTATTTAGACTGTGATTTGGTTGTAACTAAAAATTTGGATAACTTGTTTGAAACAGATTTGCAAGACTATCCATTAGCAGCTGTTCGAGATTATGGAGGAAGAGTATACTATGGCAGGGAAATGTTCAATGCGGGTGTTTTACTAATCAACAATCGTTTGTGGAAACAAGAAAACATGTCCCAACGCTTGATAGATTTGACAAATGAGTGGCACGATAAGGTAGATCAAGCGGATCAGAGTATTTTAAATATGCTCTTTGAAAATAGATGGATAGAGATGGAATTTGACAATAACCATGTTGTGATTCATAAGCAATTCACAGACTATGAGTTACCAGCAGGTCAAGATTATCCTGGTATTATCCACTATCTCTCGCATAGAAAACCGTGGTTTGATTTAGCTGCGCAGACCTATCGTGATGTTTGGTGGTATTATCATGGTCTTGAATGGACAGAGTTAGGAAAAAATCATCATTTACACCCACTACAAAAATTACATATCTATCCTATCAGAGAACCGCTTACTTGTTTAATTTATACGTCTTCAGATCATATTGAACAAATTGATACATTGATTCAATCCTTGCCTAATATTCAATTTAAGATTGCGGCTAGAGTGATGGTCAGTGATCGATTGAAGCAATTGTTGGTCTATCCAAATGTAACTGTTTATGCTGGAATTAATTATTTAGTAGAATTAGATCAAGAATTAATTGAGACTAGTCAGGTACTTTTAGATATTAATCATGGTGAAAAAACAGAGGAAATGTTGGATCAATTTTCAGAAAGAGGAAAGTTGATTTTAGCTTTTGAAAATACAAAATATCGTGAAGTTGGACAGATAACCTACAAAGTAGAACAAGTTCAAGAAATGATTGATAAATTAAGAGAAGTGGAAGAAAAACATGGATTTTAAAGATTCTGTAAAGTTATTAGGAGATTTTCATCATATAGAGATTTCCCCCACCAGCACTATTGAATTAGGAACAGATGTTACATTTCGTTCATTTGTAAGTTTAGAAGTAGCTAATAATGCTAAATTAACACTAGGAAATAGAGTTTTCTTTAATGACCATTGTACGATTCGTTGTGGTAAAGAAATTGAAATTGGTAAGGATACCATGTTTGGAGATGGGGTAAGGATTTTTGACCATAATCATAAATACTCAAATTACCATATCGAAAAAATTCAATTTACTGCTGACAAAATAACGATAGGAAAAAATTGTTGGATTGGAACCAATGTTGTCATTTTAAAAGGGGTGACGATTGGAGATAATGTCATTATTGGAGCAAATGCCCTAATTTATAAAGATATACCAGCTAATTCTATCGTTACTTCTCAGGAGGATTTAAAAATCATTCCTAGGAACCAACACCAATTTCATGTTTTTACTTTAACAGCTTCAGATACTTTAGAAAATCTAGACTATCTTGTTCAGAATCTTCCAGAGGTAGCTTTCCATATAGCAGCTAAAACAAATATTTCGGATTATCTTGAAAGTTTCAATCGTTATGAGAACGTGAATATATACACAAATGTTCATCATGATGATATTATTGAGGACTTGTTGAAGAAATCAGATATTTATTTAGATATTAACCATTGGGGAGAGGTGGATGGTATTGTTAATAGAGCAATAGAACAGAATAAGCCTGTTTATGCTTTTGAAAATACCAATCATGATTCAAGTGGATTTAGTAAAGTTTTTCGACAAGAAGATGCAAATGGAATGGTGTCAGAAATAAAAAAATTTTTAGAAGGTTCTCTTATTTTTGAATAAGTGTCTGGATATTAGTTTAATTGGATCTTCGATTGTTACTTATGTTGTATGCAAGTTTAATTAAATAAGATTAATAACCGCAATGGAAAAATTGAGATCAAATTAGGAATTATTTATCTTATTAATTTTATGATATTCATTTTCAAAAATGATATCAATTGGAACAAAAAAATATAGGAGTGATAGATGAATAAAAAAGCAATTGTACTTGCAGGAGATTATGGTTATATTCGTCAGATTGAAACAACCTTGAAATCTATTTGTTATCATAATAGTGATATCAAAGTTTATATTTTTAATCAGGATATTCCACAAGAATGGTTTATTTCTACTAGGGAAAAAATGTCATATCGCAATAGTGATATAGTAGATATCAAGATGTTTCAAGGTAATATGCAAAGTTGGAGGCTACCTCCAGTAGGACAGCATATTAATTTTATGACTTATGCTCGTTATTTTATTCCAAGTTTTGTTTCAGAAGATATTGTTTTATACCTAGATTGTGACTTGGTAGTTACTCGTGATTTGACCGAGTTGTTTTCTATAGATTTAACTGATAAACCTTTAGCTGCGGCTAAAGTAATCTATGGTCTAGAAGATAGATTTAATGCGGGAGTTCTATTGATTAATAATGCTTATTGGAAGGAAAATTCAATTCAGCAGAAACTGATTGATATTACTGAAAGTGAGCATGAACATTTACCTGAGGCAGATCAAACTGTTTTGAATATCGTAATCGGCAAAAATTATGTATTATTAGATGATATTTATAATTTTCAGATTGGGTATGATCAGGTAGCTGATAACAGAGGACAATATTTTATTTTTGATTTACCATTGTCTCCCCTCCCTGCCATTATACATTATCTATCGGCTGATAAGCCTTGGAAAACTTATTCAGTTGGTCGTTTACGAGAAGTTTGGTGGCAATATAGTCAATTAGAATGGGCTCAAATTAATAGTCAGGAAGAATTAGTTGTAAAACAATATAAACATCAAGCATTGGTTATTACAGGTAGTCAGCAATTGGAACAAATTGATTATTTATCTAAAAATTTACCTGATTATGAAATTCATGTTTTAACTTTTACAGAAATGGGAGAAATTCTTAGAAGTTTAGCTAGTTATGAGAATATTAAGTTACATCCAACTGTCATGAGGTGGATGTGCAAGAAAATGATTGAAGATTGTGATGTTTATTTAGATATAAATCATGAATTTAAATTTCCTGATGTTTTAGAATGGGTGCAAGAGGCTAAGAAAACAATTCTAACATTTGATAATGTAGCTAATCCGTATCATGTGGATCAAATGTTTTTACATGATAAACCTCAAGACATGGTGGATTTTTTAAAAGATATCAAATAAAACGTAATTTTTATTACCATGGAAAGCTATAAAGTGCAGACTATATCTTCCTTGTAATGCTTTGTTAAGTAGAATAAATATTTGCATGAATTTTATAAAGTGATTTAGGTATTAAGAAAAATAAGTAGTGACAGTGAACTATGGTATAGATTAGAGTTGGAAGAGATTGCTGGATAGGAAGTGATATCACAATTTGAAAAGGAGTGATTATTGAAGCAGGATGTCTTATTTGCAATAATGTTTTGACGAATAGTATGGTTCATAGTGATGGGAAGTAACTTGTAAGGGTGAAAAATAAATGTTTAAGGTAATAATTATATGGAGAATGAATTAATTAGTATTGTAGTTCCAATCTATAACGTTGAGAATTACTTGCGAATGTGTTTAGATAGTATTCAGAATCAGACTTATCAGAATTTTGAGTGTTTATTAATCAATGATGGTTCTCCAGATAATTCAGCAGATATCTGTAGAGAATATGTTGCTAAAGATGCTCGTTTCCGTTACTTTGAAAAAGAAAATGGTGGATTATCTTCAGCAAGAAATTTTGGAATTGAACATTCAACAGGGGTATACGTTACTTTTGTAGATTCAGATGATTGGTTGGAACATGATGCTTTAGACCGACTATATGGTGCTTTGAAAAAAGAAAATGCAGATATTAGTATCGGGCGTTATAATTCTTATGATGAAACACGCTATGTATATATGACTTATGTTACGGAACCAGATGATTCTCTGGAGGTTATTGAAGGAAAAGCAATCATGGATAGGGAAGGTGTCGAAGAAGTCAGAAATGGGAACTGGACTGTAGCTGTCTTGAAGTTATTCAAAAGAGAGTTGTTACAAGACTCACCATTTCCTATAGGTAAAATTGCAGAGGATACTTATTGGACATGGAAGACACTTCTAAGAGCGTCGAAGGTAGTCTATTTGAATCGGTGTGTATACTGGTACCGTGTTGGTTTGACTGGTACTTTATCGAATACATGGAGCGAAAAGCGTATATATGATGAAATCGAAGCTAGAGAAGAGAAAATTGCTATTTTGGCAAGTTTAGGTTATGATTTGACCAATCATATTTTGGTTTATAAAAATCGATTACAAAGAGTGATAGCAAAGTTAGAAGAACAAAATATGCAGTGTACAGAGATTTATAGAAGAATGATGGAAAAATTATCTTTGCTTCCGTAAATATTAATAAAAAATGAGATAATACAATATGAAACTACATTTAACAAATCTATACGGTATGGCAGGTGATAGTACTGTCATTCTTGCCCAAAATGCCGTGCAAAAAATAGCAAGTCAACTGGGGTTTAGAGAGGTTGGTATTTATTTTTACAATATTGCGTCAGATAGTCCCTCTGAAATGAATAAGCGTCTGGATGGGATTATGGCCAGTATCTCTATTGGTGATATCTTAGTCTTTCAGTCTCCTACTTGGAATGGCTTTGAGTTTGATCGAGTCTTGTTTGATAAGTTGAAGGATATGCAGGTGAAAATTATTTGCTTTATCCATGATGTTGTTCCTCTCATGTTTGATAGTAACTATTATCTTATGAAGGAATATATGTATATGTATAATCTATCAGATGTTTTAATCGTCCCATCAGAGAGGATGAAAGAACGCTTGATGGAAGAAGGCTTGACAACTAAGAAAATCCTCGTTCAAGGTATGTGGGATCATCCTCATGATTTATCCTTATATACCCCAGAGTTTAAAAAAGAACTCTTTTTTGCTGGAAGTTTAGAGCGTTTTCCAGACTTACAAAATTGGTCTCAAGATACGCCTTTAAGAGTATTTTCAAATAAAGGGGAGATCGGTTCTAGTGCTAGAAATCTTAGTATTGAAGGATGGAAAAAAGACGAGGAACTATTGCTAGAATTATCGAAAGGTGGATTTGGTCTTGTCTGGGGAACGCATCAAAATGATGGAGAAAGCAACCAATATTACACCCTGAATATATCTCATAAGGTTAGTACCTATCTGACAGCTGGGATACCAGTCATTGTACCAAGTAGCCTATCAACTTCTAAATTTATAGTAGATCAGGGCTTGGGCTTTGTGGCAGATAGCTTAGAAGAGGTTCATGAGATAGTTGAGAAAATGAATCTACAAGAATATCAAGAAATGACGAATCGTATAAAGACCTTTAGTTATTTGCTAAAAGAGGGTTATTTCACTAAAAAGTTATTGGTAGATGCAATCTATCACTTGGGAATTGATTAAGGGAATGAGATGAATAAAACAATTGTATTAGCTGGTGATCGCAATTACACCACGCAGTTAGAAACAACCATAAAATCTATTCTATACCACAATAGAGACGTTAAGATTTATATTTTAAATCAAGATATTATGCCAGATTGGTTTCGAAAACCACGAAAAATTGCTCGTATGTTAGGTAGTGATATTATTGATGTAAAGTTGCCAGAGCAAGCTGTATTTCAAGGTTGGGAAACTCGGGAGTATATAAGTCCAATGACTTATGCCAGATACTTTATACCAGATTATATTTCTGAGGATAAAGTTTTATATTTGGACAGTGATTTAATTGTAAATCAATCTTTGGAACCATTATTTGAGATTGACTTTTATGAATATTTATTAGCAGCTGCTTGGGATACGGATGGTGTCACATTTAATGCAGGAGTGATGCTGATCAATAACAAAAAATGGCGTCAAGAGAAATTAAAAGAGCGACTAATTGAACAATCAATAGTTACATTAAAAGAAGTGGATGAAGGGAAATTTGAAAATTTTAACGGTGATCAAACGATTCTGAATCAAGTTTGCTCTAATAGATGGTTAGAGCTAGACAGAGGATACAACCTTCAAGTAGGTCATGATGTAACTGCTTTTTATAATAAATGGGAAAATTATTTTAATGAATTAGTATCCCCTAGCATCATACATTTTGTTTCCTATAGAAAGCCTTGGACTACTTTGATAGCTAACCGCTACCGTGATTTATGGTGGGAATTTCATGATTTGGAATGGACTAAAGTCTTACAACATCATTTAGGAGATTTTGAACTATCATCGTCTTTAGATAAGGAATTTTCTTGTTTAACTTTGACAAACTCCCAAAATTTAGAAGGAATAGAAGAGCTAGTCACAGCTCTACCAGATGTGGTATTTCATATCGCTGCTTGGACAGATATGGGTGATGAATTAACAAAATTAGCTGTATATGATAATGTGAGATTGCATCCACAGATTGTTCCTCCAGTCTTAGATAAGTTGAAAAAGTCAACAAATCTATATTTGGATATCAATTATGGTAGTGCAGATGAGAACTTTTTAAAATCTTTGAAGGAACAGGATAAAAGGCTATTAACTTTTCAATCGACTCATCATGGAAATTTGGGACAAATCGTTTTTGAAAATGGGAAAGTTTCATTTATGATTGATGCAATTAAAGATCTTAAGAAAAATGGTCATCTTACCTGTTTTCGACAAGTTCCAAGTTTAACTTGCTTAACATTTACTGCTTCTCAGAATATTGAACAACTGGATTACTTGGCTGAACAGCTACCCAATGTTGTTTTTCAAGTTGCAGCTTGGACAAGTATGGGGCCAAAATTATATGATTTATCTAATCGCTATCCCAATATTCAACTTTATCCAGCAATTTCAAGAGATAAGTTAGAAGAATTGAAGGGAAATATGGATGCATACTTAGATATCAATTTGGTGAGTTCAACGGCTGATATCGTTTCAGAAATGACTCGTCTATCTAAACCGATACTAGCTTTTTATAAATCTCAAAATGGGAATAATGGTCAAAGATTGTATTCAAGTGAACATCCTGAAAGAATGTTGGCTGATTTACAGAAATTAATAAATAATGAAATTCTAGGGAAACAGCTGGATCCGATTCAAGTAAAAGGGATAGATGAAACCTTAGATTATATTATTGAGAACAAGTCTTCTTTGGTTCGTTTTGGGGATGGAGAAATTAATATGCTTGCAGGGCATTCGATTCCATACCAGGATTATGATGAAGAGTTGGTCTCGACTATGAGAGATATCATCGGACAGGAAAGTAGAGAAGAAATAGTTGTGTGCCTTCCTGACGCCTTTACAGATCGTTTCAGGTTTACATCTTGGGCAATTCCATTTTGGAAAGATCACATGGATCATTATATGGATTTTTACAGAGAACTATGTAGTAATTCATGGTATGGTTCAACTTTTGTATCTCGCCCTTATATCGATTTTGAAGACAAGAGTCAAGCTAAAACTCAATTTGAAAAATTGAAAAGTATCTGGGAAAACCGTGATTTACTGATAGTTGAAGGTGCGACTTCTCGTTCAGGTGTAGGGAATGATTTATTTGATAAGGCCAATTCTATTAAACGGATTGTTTGTCCTTCTCATAGTGCTTTTTCTAGAGTTCATGAAATTGAACAAGAAATTGAAAAACATGCGGCTGGTCGCTTGATTTTATGTATGTTAGGTCCTACAGCTAAAGTTTTAGCTTATCATTTAAGTCGAAAAGGTTATCAGGTATTGGATATCGGTCATATTGATTCAGAATATGAGTGGATGAAGATGGGGGCTAAAACAAAGGTTAAATTTGCGCACAAACATACAGCAGAATACAATTTTGATCAGGATATTGAATTCATTGAGGATGAAGTATATAACAGTCAGATTGTTGCAAGTATAGTCAACTAAAATACTCAGGCACGTATCTATTATCTATAGATACAATGAGTTAGATTAAAGGGAACTTATATTTGCTATTAGGTGAGTAAACTATCATATATTATTTTTGTTACAGTATACACTTGATAGGGGTGAATTTAGTGGTTCTCGTTTAAATATTGGGCTATACTAGATTATTTAAAATAAATGATAAGGATTTAAAATGGGAAATACCAAACGTGCGGTAGTATTTGCAGGTGATTATGCTTATATTCGACAAATCGAAACAGCAATGAAATCAATCTGTAGACACAATAGTAGTTTAAAAATTTATGTACTAAACAAAGACATTCCTCAAGAATGGTTCAATAAATTACGAATGTATATTCAAGAGATGGGCGGAGACTTGATTGATTGCAAGCTTATTGGGCAACAGTTCCAAATGAATTGGTCAAATAAACTGCCTCATATCAATCATATGACCTTTGCTCGTTATTATATTCCAGATTTTGTAACAGAAGATAAAGTTTTATATTTAGACAGTGATTTATTGGTAACAGATGATTTGGAAGAATTGTTTGAGTTGGATTTAGGTGAAAATTATTTAGCTGCAACTCGTTCTTGTTTTGGTGCTGGAATTGGTTTTAATGCAGGAGTATTGTTAATAAATAATAAAAAATGGCAAGCTGAAAATATTAGGCAAAAGTTAATTGATTTGACAGAAAAAGAGCATGAAAATGTGGGAGAAGGGGATCAATCTATTTTAAATATGTTGTTCTTTGATTCCTATATTGAAATTAATGAAACTTTTAATTACCAAATAGGATTTGATCGAGGAGCAGCAGAACAAGGGCATGCTTGGATTTTGGAAAAATCAATTAATCCACTTCCTAAAATCTTACATTATATTTCTCAAGATAAGCCGTGGAATCAATTTTCTGTAGGGCGTCTTCGAGAAAATTGGTGGCATTATTCTTTTATGGAATGGAGTTATATTGTATCCATCTGGAAAGAGAAGGGTGAACTTTATTCTGCACAAATATATAAACCAAAATTAACTTGTATGAATTTAACAAATTCTTGGTGTGTAGAAAAAATGGATTACTTAGTTGAAAGATTACCAGAAGTACATTTTTATATTACTGCCCATACTTTTATGGCAAATGAACTATTGAGATTATCAAAATTTAATAATGTTACTCTTTATCCTAATGATTTTCCTTTGTTAATAGAGAAACGTTTAAAAGAGGTAGATATTTATTTAGATTTGAATCATGATGAGAAATTAATGTATGTCTATGATTTAGTGAAAAAATTTGAAAAGCCGATGCTGACTTTCGATAATACACGTTGTTTGACTATACCTGAAGAATCTTATGTTGGAATTTGTCATCATGATAGTCCTGATGAAATGGTAGAAATGATTAAAAGTTTTATGGAAGGAAAGTCATGAGAAAATCAATTGTGTTAGCTGCAGACAATGCTTATTTAGTCCAGTTAGAGACAACAATTAAATCAATTATTTGTCATAATACAGAAGTTGATTTTTATATTTTAAATAGTGATATAGCGCCAGAATGGTTTAAATTATTAGTTCCTAAATTAAACTATTTTGATTCCAGCATTAAAAATATTCGTTTGGATTCTAATGATTTTAAAGATTTTAAAACTGCAAATTATATAAATTATGCAACATTTTATAGATTTTTAATTCCTAATGTTGTAAATGATAGTAGATCGCTTTATCTTGATTGTGATTTAATTGTAAGTGGAGATTTAAGTCCCTTGTTTGAATTAGATCTAAATGGATATCCTATAGCAGCAGTACAAGATAACTATGGATGGGAATTATCTATTAATGGTTTTAATGCTGGAGTGTTATTAATCAATAATGATATGTGGAGAGAGCAAAATATTACGCATGATTTATTGGTATTAACAGAAGAAAAGCAAGAACAAGTGGTAATGGCTGATCAAAGCATTTTAAACATTTATTTTGAAAATCGATGGTTGCAATTGGATTATGAATTTAATAAATTAATAGGACTAGATTTCCTTAATACATCAGGAAATCTAGAAAATTTGGAACATTGTAGGCCAGTAATAACACATTTTGCAAGTCATGATAAACCTTGGAACACGTATAGTGTATCGCGTCTTCGAGAATTGTGGTGGGTGTATAGAGATTTAGATTGGTCTGAAATGATATCAGGAAAAGCAAATTTTAATTATTTTGAACGTAGTAACCAATCTAAGAAGACTGCTTTTATTGCAACATGGGTTTTAGAAGTAGAGCACTTGGAATATTTAATAAAGTCTTTACCTGATTGGCATTTTAATATCGGAGCTCCAGTATATTGCGCTCCTGCTTTAACTAATTTATCAGTTTATGAAAATGTAACTCTTTATCAGAGTATCATTCACAATAGAATTGAATGGATATTAGATGATACAACAGTCTACTTAGATATTAATCTTGGCACAGAAGTTCTGGATGTCTTGTCCAAGGCCAGAGATAGAGGGATAAAAATCTTTACGTTTGATAATACTAGGAAATCCTCAGATGATAGTATTTACGATGGTATTTTTTCTGTGGATAGTCCTGATGAAATGGTTGAAGCGCTAAAGAGCTTGGGGAATTAAGTTTTGATATATCTGTATTTTGTTAAATTACAGAGTTAATACACAATAATAGATAATTTAATATTTCAAATTTTAGGATTCTTTTTAAAGGGAGAAGCATCTTTATTTTATAAAAGTAGAGGGCTGGATGGACATGATTTGTGAATAGGAGATTTATCAAACGATTTTTGTTTTTATAAATTAGAATGTATAAGTTTACTGGAAAATGGAGAAGATATGAATAATGAGTTAATCAGTATTATAGTTCCTATTTATAATAAAGAGGATTATTTACGTCAGTGTTTAGATAGTATTATCAATCAGAGTTATACTAATTTTGAAGTGTTACTTGTAAACGATGGTTCAACAGATTCATCGGGAATAATCTGTCAGGAATATTCAGAACGTGATAGTCGTTTTCGCTATATTGAAAAGAAAAATGGCGGAGTTTCTTCTGCCCGTAATCTAGGACTCGAACTTTCGGAGGGGGCGTACATTACTTTTATTGATTCAGATGACTGGATTGAGTTTAACTATTTAGAAGTTCTATATAATGCTCTTAGAGAAAATAATACGGATGTGGCTATTTCAAGCTACAAATCCTACTATTTGGATGGGAATTTTTATCTGAGAGTTTATTCGAGTCAGGAAGAAGAATTTTTAAGAATTGGGAAACGGAATCGGGATGTTTTTTTGGAAGAATTTCCTAAACTAGGAAAATTAAACCATGATTTTCACTGTATCGCTTCTAAGCTCTTTAAAAGAGAACTTCTTGAAAGTCAGAAATTTGATGAAAGTATTAACTACGGAGAGGACTTATATTTCTTTTTCAATCTTTATTTAAAAATTCAAAGCATTATTTATGTGAAAGAAGCAACTTATATTTATCGTCAGCACGGAACAAATATAACTCTTAATTTTACTGAATCGCTAGCTTTGCAGGAGATTCAAATTCATGAACAGATATTGAAAAGCGCAGAAAATCAGGGAATCGCAAGTTTTTATTATCTAGAGAAACTTAAATATATCGTTTCACTCAGAATAGAGCAATTCCCATATTCAGATGCGATAAAAAAATATGAAACTATAGTATCAGATTTGGAAAATAGGGTCACTTATCCACAACCGTTAATTAGTTTAATTGTTCCGATTTATAATGTTGAAAACTATCTATGGATGTGTTTGGATAGTATTGCTAAACAAACATATTCAAATATAGAGGTTGTATTGATTAATGATGGTTCATCGGATGGTTCTAAGGAAATTTGCCAGGAATTTGTCAATAGAGATAATCGTTTCCGTTATTTTGAAAAAAATAATGGTGGCTTATCAGATGCTCGAAATGTAGGGATAATACGTTCTCAAGGTGAATTTATATCCTTTATAGATTCAGATGATTGGATTGATTCAACTTATGTAGAGGATTTATATAAAGCGGCCTTACTGAATGATTCAGAAGTGGTTGTCTCCAATTATAAAGAATTTCATAATGAACAAAATGTTTATTTGATACATTTTTTTGATGATTATTACGAGAGAAATTATAATGGAGAGGAATTAATTCAACAATTACCTTTCTTAGAACGTAAAGATTTATCTTTTACAACAAGTTGGGGGATTCTGTTTTCTCGTAGATTATTTGAATGTATTTCTTTTCCTAAAGGGAAGAATATTGAAGATACAAGAACAAATTATAGACTATTTGCGGAATCTTACCATTCTACATATATTCATAAATCACTTTACAATTATAGAGTGGGATTGGATAGTATTAGTGGAAATATCAATGAAAAGTTATTGATAGATGTATTTGAATGTTTGACAGAACGTATGGCAATTTATGCTATGAAGGATTGGAATGTAACAGAAGAAAAGAAAAATATTTTAAGTAATCTGCAAATGCGCTACCAGCAAGCAAAAGAGGCTGGTTTGGAAGATACGGATATTTTTAAACGTTATACGGAATATTTGAATCTTTTGAACAAGTAAGAAAGAAAGTGTTTTGAATGGTTCTGATTGTATTACTAAAAAGATAACCTTATCATAATAATATAAAAGTAACTAGCAATTAAGTGTATGCTTATATAAGCGAAAAGATTGAAACTAAGATTTAATAAAGGAGTATTTCGTGAAAAAAATTTACTCATCGATGGCAGTAAAAAAAGGACTAACAACTTTGTTTCTGTTGTTTATCTATATATTAGGAAGCCGAATTACTCTTCCTTTTGTTGATTTGAACAGTAGAGACTTTTTAGGTGGTTCAACGGCATATTTAGCGTTCTCAACAGCACTTCTAGGAGGGAATCTGAGGAGCCTATCACTGTTCTCTATAGGATTATCCCCATGGATGTCGTCAATGATTCTATGGCAGCTGTTCTCTTTTTCTAAGAAATTAAATATTTCTTCAGGGGCAGTAGAAGTCCAAGATAGAAGAAAGATGTATTTAACATTAGTCATTGCTTTGATTCAATCTTTAGCGCTTTCATTGAACTTACCGATACAACATCTTTATTCATCTTTTATGGTAACTACAATGAATACCCTGTTATTAATATCAGGAGCCTTCTTCCTAGTATGGTTATCAGACTTAAACGCGCAACTTGGAGTAGGTGGATCGGTAGTTATTTTACTAGCTAGTATTGTTTTAAATATTCCACAAGATATTTTAAATACTCTTCAGCTTGTTCGAATTTCTACGGTAGTTATGTCACTTATTGTATTGAGCAGCATTGTATTAACTTATATGATGGTACTAATATATAGAGCGCGTTATCGTATACCAGTTCATAAGATTGGATTACGTAGTCGATTTAAGCGTTATTCTTATTTGGAAATAATGTTAAATCCAGCTGGTGGTATGCCGTTTATGTATGTTATGAGTTTTTTAAGTTTGCCTACCTATATCTTTTTACTATTACAGACCCTTTTCCCTCAGACATCAGTCTTCTCTGAAATATCGGCTCAGTACGGGGCTGGAAAACCATTATGGATTTATTCATACATTGCCATGATTTTTTTATTTAGTATTGCTTTTGCTTTTGTCAATTTGAGTGGTGACCAAATATCGGATCGGATGAAGAAATCTGGAGAGTATATATATGGAGTTTATCCAGGTGAGGAAACAAGTCGTTTTATTAATCGATTAGTATTGCGCTTTTCGATTATAGGAGGAATTTTTAATGTGTTAATGGCAGGTACTCCAATGTTATTTGTTTTATCTGATGAAAAGTTGTTGAGAATTGCCATGATTCCAGGTTTATTTATGATGTTTGGTGGTATGATTTTTACAATCAAAGATGAAATGAAGGCTTTGAGATTAAATGAAACCTATAAACCCTTGATTTAGGAGACTTTTATGTATTATTTTATTCCAGCTTGGTATGGTTCAACTCGTCAATGGCATGTTGATTTGAATCCATGGTATCGTTCTTATTTTAGATTTGAATTTGATGACACATTCAATCAAATTAGGCTTTTTCAAAGACAAGAAATACCATCAAGGCTATTAGTATTAGCCTATCAGCCACATTTGCGTTATTTTTTACATAGACACGGTGTTTTAGAGACAGAAGTCTATTCTATCTTTGATGACATGCAAGACTTGCATGATATACACACCCAGGTCCTTAATATAAGAGATATAGAGTGGGATAGTGATTGTCAATTTCTTTACAGTCCATTTGCAATAGTGGTTCAGAAAAATGGCAAAAAGTATGCTAAGGTAGAACATGGTGTAGAAGGCTTTATTACTGAGATCCAATATTTTGATTTCGATGGACAGATGAGTAAGAATTATATCATGGATGATCGTGGCTTTGTATCGAGTGTTATTTATTTTGATAATGGACAGCCTACCTATCAAGACTACTTGGATCCTAAAGGTATCTGGAGATTTAGGGAGTATTTAAACGAGGGAGGACGAGTAGAGGTAAATCCAATATTTGGTTATCGTTTTAAACAGCTTCACTACACTGATATGAGTCAACTAATCGCAGAATATTTTGACAAATATTTGCAAAAGCAACAGAAAAAACAGGATATTTTTATCATTCCTTCTCATCCTCATCATGACCAATTTATCTTCAGTTGCCTACCAAGTGACACTGCTAAAATTTTGAGTCTTTTTATTAACCGGAATTCTCAAGCTAGTTTTAAAGATTTAGCTCCATCATTTGATCAGGTAGATGTAGTATTGGTGGATAGAGAGGATAGTTTACAACTTTTGCAGGAACTATATCCTAAACTATCGGATAAATTTTATCATCTCTCTCCTTTTGATACGCGTTTACGACTAGGTCGAAGTCAGACTCGGAAGGAGTCGATTATTTACTATCAATTAGATTTTTCTGAAGGAAT
Source organism: Streptococcus mitis (assembly GCF_946190375.1). Classification (GTDB taxonomy): domain Bacteria; phylum Bacillota; class Bacilli; order Lactobacillales; family Streptococcaceae; genus Streptococcus; species Streptococcus mitis_CJ. Next base: position 19,345 of record NZ_CAMIAF010000006.1, read on the forward strand.
TGACAGACAAGCCCTATTTGAGGTCTTATCATTTATTGCTGAAACCAAAGACACAGAAGTTATTTTTGGAGCCTTTTCTGCTAGTCAGAATCAAATGGAAGAGGTGGAAATTCTTGTCAATGAAATCATTCAGGAACAAATCCATACTGATAGTTTAGAAAAAGGAGTAGACTATGGTGGGGCAGAAAATCCTTTAGAAGAAAATCAGGAGCAGGAACTACGTTTTCAATTCGTCAATATGAATGATGAATTGGATCTGATTAAGACTCTCGAGTTTGTTCGTTTGATTGTGGATTTGAATAAACAACCCCATCTCTATACTCAAATCGCAGGTATTAGTGCGGGAATTCCTCAGATTAATCAAGTTGAAACAGTCTATGTGGAACATTTGAAAAATGGTTATTTGATTTCAGATGTGATAGAATTTTCCAAGGCTGCACATTACTATACAGATAAACTAAAAGAGTGGAATCAAGCCCTAGTATACTCTATTGATAAAATCAAAGAACATACTGGACAACGATTCTTAGATAAATTGCATCGTTGGCTTGAGGAGGTTACAGATGTCAAAGGACTATAAAATCCTACAGATAGGGATTGATAATTGGGCTCATCATTATGAAATTCCTGAAAATATGGATTGGTATTATTTTTGCCCCAATTCACCGCTAGCCCTCCGTAAAATGATGGAAATGGAAGAGATAACCAGTTTTCATGCTATCTTAATAGAGGATGGTCAGTATTTATCGGATTTATTGCCTTTTATTCATCATATTGAGCCCTATACTTTACTTTATAGTCAAGATTTTCAAACGACAGATTTGGGTATTCTTGATTGCTTAAAAAAGAGGTGTGCTCAGGCTGTAGATTTTTCGGATCCCCAGGAATTACTCAATGATTTATCAACTTCTCTCTTTGGTGGGGGATATGGTGATAAGTTATTCCCATATAGTATTCAAGTTAATCCTTCCTTTGAAGGAGCTATTTCCTATCAAGGATTCGAATATGTGAGTTTGGAAGGAGAATTTGGTGATACTTTTTCTCAACTGGCTTATTGGTCCTATAATGTTTTGGTTGGTAAAAATTTGCCTATTGAATTATGGTTAGAGTACGAAAAACAAGGCGATTGTGAATTTAGATTGGTAATTCGTAAGATATGGGATGGTTCAGTGGATGACTTTTTTGAAGAGGAAGTCTATTCAGAAGCTGATTTAGAAAAAGCTATTATCCTAGATAGTAAGAATGCTAATTACTTTTTATTTGTATCGATTGAAGGGCGTGGTAATGGAAAACTTCAATTAGGAAATCTTCATAAGAGATGGAGTCGCAAACAGTTCGGGAAGTTTGTGTTAGGTGGAAATATCATACATGATAGTAAACGTGATGAAATTAATTATTTCTTCCATCCAGGCGATTTTAAACCTCCCTTGGCTGTCTATTTTGCAGGTTTTCGCCCTGCAGAAGGATTTGAGGGATATTGGATGATGAAAAATCTTGGCTGTCCTTTTATCTTGTTTTCAGATCCCCGTCTACAAGGAGGTGCTTTTTACTTAGGAAGTGATGAATTAGAAAATAAGGTAAAACAAACAATTCAATACTACTTGGATTATCTTGGTTTAACATCTAAAGATTTAATTTTATCAGGCCTCTCTATGGGAACATTTCCATCCCTTTATTATGGTGCTTCCTTTGAACCTCATGCTATTATTGTAGGTAAGCCTCTTGCTAATATTGGAACTATAGCTAGACGTGGGCGTTTAGAGGCACCGGGGGTATTTGACACATCATTTGATGCTCTAAGACATCAGACAGGAGGTGTTAGTTCACAACATATGTTACAACTAGACCAGCGTTTTTGGAATGTCTTTAAACAAGCTGATTTCTCAATGACAACTTTTGGCTTATCTTATATGAAGGATGAGGATATGGATAGTCAAGCCTATGAACAATTAGTATCTCATCTATGCAATACTGGAGCTAAGATATTATCTAGAGGAACAGTGGGTCGACACAATGATGATACTAATACCAATGTTTTGTGGTTCTTGCATTTTTATAACATGGTTCTAGAAGATTTCGGAAGGAGTAGATAGTGATTATCAAACAACGAGAAGATATTGGGTGGGGAGAGATTGCTAGCACTTATATGTATGGTACGAAGGTTTCATACCATACTAACAAATGCATCAGTATTTATAACCCTTTGGTACGTTCTGGAGTAGTAATCAGAAGTTGGGATTCTAGTGTAAACTATCAAGCCTCCAGGACACAGCCCAGTCTCCCCTTACTTAAAAGAAAACAGGATTATCAATTATGCATGAATTTTGAATGTCTTCCTACAAATGGAGTCTATACAAAGATTGTATTTTTTGATAGATATGGGGATGTGATTGAAGAAAAAATTGAAAAAACGAAGGTCTTTGATTTTACCTATCCGGATGATACCTATACCTACCAAGTTTCCCTTCTGAGTGCTGGTTTTGAGTCCTTAGATTTCTATTCTTTTTCTATTAAGGAGACGAATCGTGTTTAAAGGTATATATCAAGATTTTCAACTTCGGAAAGTCAAAAGAATTTTAAGAAAGATTAATGCCCTTAAAGGAAAGATGGAGTCTCTATCAGACCAGGAACTAGCGGCAAAAACAGTGGAGTTTCGTCAGCGCTTTGCTAAAGGAGAGACGGTAGATGATCTTCTAGTGGAAGCTTTTGCAGTTGTTCGTGAAGCGGATAAGCGAGTACTGGGAATGTTTCCCTATGATGTCCAAGTCATGGGAGGAATTGTTATCCATCAGGGGAATGTCGCTGAGATGAATACTGGTGAAGGGAAAACTTTAACAGCCACTATGCCTGTTTATCTCAATGCCCTGACAGGTAAAGGAACCATGCTGATTACCACCAATGACTATCTAGCCAAACGCGATGCCGAGGAAATGGGACAAGTGTATCGCTTCTTAGGATTGACAATCGGGGTACCTTTAACTGATGATCCAAAAGAGGAATTGACGCCAGAAAAGAAAAAAAAGATTTATGCTTCTGATATCATTTACACCACCAATAATAATTTGGGTTTTGATTACTTAAATGATAATCTGGCCTCAAATGAGGAAGGGAAGTTTTTACGTCCTTTTGATTATGTTATTATTGACGAGATTGATGATATCCTATTGGATAGCGCTCAGACACCTCTTATCATTGCAGGTGCTCCTCGGGTTCAGTCTAACCACTATGGTATTATTGATACGCTGGTAACAACTTTGGTAGAAGGGGAGGACTATATCTTTAAAGAGGAGAAGGATGAGATTTGGCTCACTACCAAGGGTGCTAAAGCTGCTGAAAGCTTTTTAGGAATAGATCATTTTTACAAGGAAGAACATGCGGTTTTTGCTCGCCATTTAGTATATGCTATACGAGCCCACAAGCTCTATACAAAAGACAAGGACTATGTCATTCGTGGGAATGAGATGGTACTGGTAGATAAGGGAACAGGTCGTTTGTTGGAACAAACTAAACTTCAAGGAGGTCTTCATCAGGCTATTGAAGCTAAGGAACATGTTAAATTATCTCCAGAGACGCGAGCTATGGCCTCGATTACCTATCAGAGTCTTTTTAAAATGTTCAATAAGATATCTGGTATGACAGGGACAGGTAAGGTTGCAGAAAAAGAGTTTATTGAAACCTACAATATGTCTGTAGTGCGCATTCCAACCAATCGTCCTAGACAACGGATTGACTATCCAGATAATCTATACGTCACTTTACCTGAAAAAGTGTATGCGTCTTTGGAGTACATCAAGGAATACCATGCTAAGGGAAATCCCTTACTCGTTTTTGTAGGCTCAGTTGAGATGTCTCAGCTTTATTCGTCACTCTTGCTTCGTGAAGGGATTGCCCATAATGTCCTAAATGCTAATAATGCGGCGCGTGAGGCTCAGATTATCTCCGAGTCAGGTCAGATGGGGGCTGTGACAGTGGCCACCTCTATGGCAGGACGTGGTACGGATATCAAGCTTGGTAAAGGAGTCGCAGAGCTCGGTGGCTTGATTGTTATTGGGACTGAGCGGATGGAAAGTCAGCGGATCGACCTACAAATTCGTGGACGATCTGGTCGTCAGGGAGATCCTGGTATGAGTAAGTTTTTTGTATCCTTGGAGGACGATGTTATCAAGAAATTTGGTCCATCTTGGGTTCATAAAAAGTACAAAGATTATCAGGTTCAAGATATGACTCAACCAGAAGTATTGAAAGGTCGTAAATACCGAAGGCTAGTCGAAAAGGCTCAGCATGCTAGTGATAGTGCTGGACGTTCAGCACGTCGTCAGACTCTAGAATATGCTGAAAGTATGAATATTCAACGGGATATGATTTACAAGGAGCGCAATCGTCTAATAGATGGTTCTCGTGACTTAGAGGATGTTGTAGAGGAAATCATTGCTAGTTACATAGATCAAGTGACTTCTTCAGAATATGAAAGCCGAGAGTTACTCTTCCACTTTATCGTGACCAATATTAGTTTTCATATTAAAGAAGTTCCAGATCATATAGATGTGACTGACAAGACTGCAGTTCGTAGCTTTATGAAGCAGGTGATTGATAAAGAACTTTCTGAAAAGAAAGAATTGCTTGAGGAACATGGCTTATATGAACAGTTTTTACGACTTTCTATGCTCAAGGCTATTGATGACAACTGGGTTGAGCAGGTAGACTATCTACAACAGTTATCCATGGCTATCGGTGGTCAGTCTGCTAGTCAGAAAAATCCAATCGTAGAGTATTATCAAGAAGCCTATGCAGGCTTTGAAGCCATGAAAGAACAAATCCGTGCGGATATGGTGCGTAATCTCCTGATGGGCTTGGTTGAAGTCACTCCTAAGGGTGAGATTATGACTCATTTCCCATAAAAAGAGGAAAATATGACAATTTACAATATAAATTTAGGACTTGGCTGGGCTAGTAGTGGTGTTGAATACGCCCAAGCCTATCGTGCTGGTGTTTTTCGGAAATTAAATCTGTCCTCTAAGTTTATCTTTACAGATATGATTTTAGCCGATAATATTCAGCACTTAACAGCCAATATTGGTTTTGATGATGATCAAGTGATCTGGCTTTATAATCATTTTACAGACATCAAGATTGCACCTACTAGCGTGACAGTGGATGATGTCCTGGCTATTTTCGGCGGTGTGGAAAGCCGTAGAGAAAAGAATGGTAAGGTCTTGCGTGTCTTCTTTTCTGACCAAGATAAGTTTGTAACCTGTTATTTGGTGGATGAGGACAAGGACTTGGTTCAACATGCCGAGTATGTCTTTAAAGGAAAACTGATTCGTAAGGATTACTTTTCTTATACGCGTTATTGTAGCGAATACTTTGCTCCCAAGGACAATGTTGCAGTCCTATATCAACGAACTTTTTATAATGAGGACGGAACTCCAGCCTATGATATTTTGATGAATCAAGGGAAGGAAGAAGTTTATCGTTTCAAGGATAAGATTTTCTATGGAAAGCAAGCCTTTATGCATGCTTTTATGAAATCCTTGAATTTGAACAAGTCTGATTTGGTCATTCTTGATAGAGAGACAGGCATTGGACAGGTTGTGTTTGAAGAAGCACAAGTAGCGCATCTAGCGGTAGTTGTTCATGCGGAACATTATAGTGAAAATGCTACAAACGAGAATTATATCCTTTGGAACAACTATTATGACTATCAGTTTACCAATGCGGATAAGGTTGATTTCTTTATCGTATCAACTGACAGACAAAATGAAGTGTTGCAGGAGCAATTTGCCAAATATACTCAGCATCGTCCAAAGATTGTTACCATTCCTGTAGGCAGCATCGATGCTTTAACTGAGTCAAGTCAGGGACGTAAGCCATTTTCATTGATTACGGCTTCACGTCTTGCCAAAGAAAAACACATTGACTGGTTGGTCAAGGCGGTCATTGAGGCTCGTAAGGAAATACCGGAACTAACTTTTGATATTTATGGGAGCGGTGGAGAAGATTCTCTTCTTCGAGAAATTATTGCTAGTCATAAGGCAGAAGACTATATCCAGCTCAAGGGTCATGCGGAACTTTCGCAGATTTATAGCCGGTATGAGGTCTACTTGACGGCTTCAACCAGTGAAGGATTTGGTTTGACCTTGATGGAAGCTATTGGTTCAGGTCTACCTCTAATTGGTTTTGATGTGCCTTATGGTAATCAGACCTTTATAGAAGATGGGAAAAATGGTTATTTAATTCCAAGTTCATCTGACCATGTAGAAGACCAAATCAAGCAAGCTTATGCAGCTAAGATTTGCCAACTGTATCAAGAAAATCGTTTGGCGGATATGCGTGCCCATTCTTACCAAATTGCCGAAGGTTTCTTAACCAAAGAAATTTTAGAAAAGTGGAAAAAAACAGTAGAGGAGGTGCTCCATGATTGAACTTTATGATCGTTATAGTCAGGAAAGTCGAGATTTACATGAAAGTCTAGTCGCTACTGGACTGTCTCAACTTGGAGTGGTCATCGATGCAGATGGTTTTCTGCCTGATGGTCTGGTTTCTCCTTTTACCTATTATCTAGGCTATGAAAAGGGAAAACCTCTCTATTTCAACCAAGTTCCTGTTCCAGCTTTTTGGGAAATTTCAGGCAATAATCAGTCTGCTCGCATTGAAGATATGACACAGGAGAGAGCCGTCATTCATTATGCTGATGGTTTGCAGGCTCGCTTGGTTAAAAAGGTAGACTGGAAAGACCTAGAAGGTCGAGTACGTCAGGTTGACCATTACAATCGCTTCGGAGCTTGCTTTGCTACAACGACCCATAGCGCAGATAGTGAGCCGATTATGACCGTTTACCAAGATGTCAACAGTCAACAAGTTTTACTTGAAAACCATGTGACGGGTGATATCTTATTGACTTTGCCTGGTCAGTCCATGCGTTACTTTGCAAATAAGGTTGAATTTATCACCTTCTTTTTGCAAGATTTGGAAATAGATACCAGTCAGCTTATCTTTAATACTTTAGCGACTCCTTTCTTGGTTTCCTTCCATCATCCAGATAAGTCTGGCTCAGATATCCTAGTTTGGCAGGAACCTCTTTATGATGCTATTCCGGGCAATATGCAGTTGATTTTGGAAAGCGATGATGTGCGTACTAAGAAGATTATCATTCCAAACAAGGCGACTTATGAGCGCGCTTTAGAGTTGACTGACGAAAAATACCATGATCAGTTTGTGCACTTGGGTTATCATTACCAGTTCAAACGTGATAATTTCCTAAGACGAGATGCCTTAATCTTGACCAATTCCGATCAGATTGAGCAAGTAGAAACAATCGTAGAAGCCTTGCCTGATGTTACCTTCCGTATCGCAGCGGTGACAGAGATGTCTTCTAAGCTCTTAGATATGCTTCGCTATCCTAATGTGGTCCTTTATCAGAATGCTAGCCCGCAGAAGATTCAGGAGCTCTATCAATTGTCGGATATTTACTTGGATATAAACCACAGCAATGAGTTGTTGCAGGCAGTGCGTCAGGCCTTTGAGCACAATCTCTTGATTCTGGGCTTCAATCAGACGGTTCACAATAGACTTTACATCGCTCCAGACCATCTATTTGAAAGTAGTGAAGTTACTGCTTTGGTTGAGATCATTAAACTGTCCCTTTCAGATGTTGATCAAATGCGTCAGGCACTTGGAAAGCAAGGCCAACATGCAAATTATGTTGACTTGGTGCGATATCAGGAAACCATGCAAACTGTTTTAGGAGGCTAATATGTCAGAGGAAGATTTATTTTACAAAGACGTTGAAGGTCGCATGGAAGAGTTGAAACAAAAACCCATCAAGAAGGAAAAAGAAACCCGAGGGGAAAAGATTAGTAAGACTTTTTCACTCTTACTGGGTTTGATGATTCTGATTGGTTTGCTCTTTACTTTGTTGGGAATTTTGAGGTAGGCCTATGATTGAAATACTGATTGTTTTAGCTATTGTCCTCTCTCTTGCTTTGATTGTATTGGTAACCATACAACCCCGTCAAAATCAACTATTTTCCATGGATGCCACTAGTAATATTGGTAAACCAAGTTACTGGCAGAGCAACACCTTGGTAAAGGTTCTTACTTTATTGGTGAGTTTGGCCTTATTCGTTCTACTATTAACCTTCATGGTGATAACTTACAAATAAAAGAAAACTTCAGATATTCACCTTTTGTGATTGGTCTGAAGTTTTCTTTTTTATACTTAATGAAAATCAAAGAGCAAACTAGGAAGCTAGCCGCAGGTTGCTCAAAACACCGTTTTGAGGTTGTAGATAATACCTACGGCAAGGCGAAGCTGACGTGGTTTGAAGAGATTTTCGAAGAGTATTACTGTCCATATTTTTGATAAAAGTCAACTTTTACTTGGATGAAGGTTTTGGCTTCGCGTAGGAGTTGAAGAAGGGTGGCGCGGGTTTCAAATTCTTCTCTTGTCTTGGGTAGACTGCGGTTCCGGAAGACTTCTAGATAGCGTTCGATTTCATCTAGCAAATCAGAAGCAGGATTGGTCTGGCTTAGTTGCCCTGCAATTTTTGAAAAGAGCTGCGCTAAGATCAGGCTTTCACTGGCAGCTAGGTGACAGGTGTTGATTTGCTGGGCCATATTTCGCAGGATACGACTTTGTCGCTGTCTCATCTCAAAGTAGTGGATATGGTAGTCGGTCTGGTGAAAGAGGTGGTCAGAGTGATCCAAATAGACCAGTCTGAGGGCTTCTTCCAAAAGGGTGTCTAATTCTTCCACCAGCTGTGCTCGGTTGCGTCCGTCCCCTCTGGATAAATAATATTTGAAGCGCTGGAGAATATATTTTAACTTTTCTTCTACCAGCGTGTGATAGTGCTGGATTTCCTCTTCTCGTGAAGGCATGTAGAGATTGACTAGTAAAGCAAATCCTGTACCGATAGCAAAGAGAAGGAGTTCATTGACTAGAAGGTCTGGTGAGGTTGACTCTTGCACCAAGAGATGGCTGACCAAAACAGTGCTTGGTGTGATGCCAATTTCCCAGCCCATCTTATAGGCTAGAGGCACGTAGAGGGCAAGATAGAGGCCGAGGCTCCAGATATGAAATCCGCTCAAGTGAAAGACCAAAACCCCAATAGCCAGAGCTAGAAGCATGGAAAAGAGCCGATTGCGGGCCAGTTTTAAGGTACTTTTACGCGTATCAGATAGGCTCAAGAGAGCGATAATTCCAGCCGAAACTGCCGAGGAAAGATTGAGAAAATAAGCAAGAAGACAGGCAAGGCAGGTAGCTAAGATGAGCTTGGTCGTACGTTGGCTAATAGACATAAGAATTTCCTAATAAGTTAGAATAAAAGCGTAAAAGACAAGACCTGAGCAGGCTTGTCTTTATGGATTATTTTTTACGGGCTGCTGCATATTCTGCAACGGCAGTAAAGAGGACGTCTGTAGACGAGTTGAGGGCTGTTTCACATGAGTCTTGGATGACCCCGATGACAAATCCAACTCCGACAACTTGCATGGCAATATCGTTAGAAATACCGAAAAGGCTACAAGCAACTGGGATAAGAAGGAGGGAACCTCCGGCAATACCAGAAGCACCACAGGCTGAAATAGCTGCTACTACACTGAGGACAAAGGCTGTTGCAAAGTCAACAGGGATTCCAAGAGTATTTACTGCAGCAAGAGTCAAAACGTTAATAGTAATCGCTGCCCCGGCCATGTTGATAGTAGAACCAAGTGGGATAGAAACAGAATAGGTATCTGGATCCAGTCCAAGGTCGTGACAAAGTTTCATGTTGACAGGGATGTTAGCCGCAGAACTACGAGTGAAGAAGGCTGTCACACCGCTGACACGCAAACATTTCCAAACGAGGGGATAAGGATTTCTCTTCATAAAGAGGAAGGCAATCAATGGATTGACTACTAGGGCCACAAAGAACATAGTTGTCACCAAGAGGGCAAGCAAGATTCCGTAGTTGGCTAGGCTTCCGATTCCCTTATCAGAGATGGTTTTAAATACGAGTCCTAAGATTCCAAATGGAGCTAGGTTGATGATCCATTCGACAATCTTAGAAGTCACATCAGCCATAGTTTTGAGCAATTCTTTACTATTTTTGCTGGCTTCTCTCATGGCAATCCCGAAAACAACTGCCCATGAGAGGATACCGATGTAGTTGGCTGTGACAAGGGCATTAACTGGATTGTCAACCAATTTGAGTAAGAGGTTGCTGAGGACCTGTCCAATCCCATCTGGTGGGGCAATATCGGTATTAGCACTATTTAGGGTAATTTCAACAGGGACGATGAAACTTGCTAGTACAGCGATAAGGGCAGCGGCAAAGGTTCCTACCAAGTAAAGGAAGATAACCGTTTTCATATTGCTATCTTGTCCCTTTTGATGTTGGGATAGGGCGTTAGCAACGAGGGCAAAGACCAGAATTGGTGCGATGGCTTTAAGGCCACCAACAAAGAGATCTCCGAGCAGGCCAATTCCTGAAATGTTAGGAAGTGTCAGTCCTAGAGTTCCTCCAATAAGCATGCCAATCAAGATACGTTTGATCAGGCTTGCCTTATTCCAAGCATGAATGATTTTTTTCATAACAATCTCCTTTGTTGTGTAATGTTTATGATTATAGTATAAATATGAGCTAAAATCAAGAATTTTCTGTCTATTTTTGAAATTATTTTTGAATATTTATGGAGAATGACACTTTATGAAAGTATGGTATAATAAATGAAAGGAGTTTTCTATGCAAGAATTTATTCAAACCTACCTCAATAAGCTTGATCTAACAGCGATTATCGAGAATCTCTTGACCAAGCTACTTTCTCTTTTATTCCTGTTTTTGCTCTTTTATATAGCTAAGAAACTGCTTCATACCATGGTGCAGAGAATTGTCAAACCTTCTCTAAAAATGTCTCGCCACGATGTCGGGCGTCAGAAAACCATCTCACGTCTGTTAGAAAATGTGTTTAATTATACCCTTTATTTCTTTTTACTTTACTGCATTTTGTCGATTTTAGGTTTGCCAGTGTCGAGTTTGCTGGCAGGGGCTGGGATTGCTGGGGTGGCCATTGGGATGGGAGCCCAAGGCTTTCTGTCTGATGTCATCAATGGATTTTTCATCCTCTTTGAACATCAACTGGATGTGGGAGATGAGGTCGTTTTGACAAATGGTCCTATTACTGTATCGGGCAAGGTCGTCAGCGTCGGTATTCGGACAACGCAACTCAGAGGAGAAGACCAGGTTCTACACTTCGTTCCCAATCGCAATATCACTGTCGTCAGCAATTTCTCTCGGACAGACCAGACCTGAAATTTTAGCAGATTTATGGTACAATAGAAAGAGTTTGGTAAAGGAGAGAAGATGTTTTTAGAAAAACAGTTGGGCAATGGTTGTACCTGGATTAACCTAGATTTGGATAAGTTGAAAAAACTAGAGGACCTTTCTGAAATCTATGGTTTGGACAAGGAAACCATTGAATACGCACTGGATAGGAATGAGCGTGCCCACATGGATTATCACCGCGAAACGGAGACGGTAACCTTTATTTATAATGTTCTTGATTTAGAAAAAGACAAAGAATATTATGAAGCGATTCCGATGACCTTTATCGTCGAAAGACAACGAATGATTACCATCAGCAACCATAAGAATGCTTATGTCATTGATCAGATGTCAGCTTATCTGGATAGCCATGAGTCGCTTTCTATTTACAAGTTTCTCTTTGCTGGTTTAGAGATTATCAGTAACGCTTATTATCCTGTCATTGAAGAGATGGATAAAAGTAAGGACGAAATTAGTGCCTTGCTACGTCAAACTACAACAAAGAAAAATCTCTTCGCCCTCTCTGACTTGGAGACAGGTATGGTTTACTTGACAGCAGCAGCAAAACAAAATCGACTCCTCTTGGAACATATCCAGGGCCATGCTCTTTATCGGAGATTTAATGATGTCGAACGAGAGCAGTTTGATGATGCCATGATTGAAGCCCATCAGTTGGTGTCTATGACAGACTTGATTTCTCAAGTCTTGCAACAACTCTCAGCTTCTTACAACAACATCCTAAACAATAACTTGAATGATAGTTTGTCAATTTTGACTATTATCTCCGTCTTACTAGCAGTACTTGCGGTTATTACAGGTTTCTTCGGAATGAATGTTCCTCTACCATTTACAGAAGAGCCAAATGCTTGGATTTATATCTTAATGACTAGCTTGATTTTATGGGTGGCCTTATCTCAATGGCTGAAGAAAATTACTAGAAAATAAAAGAAAAGGAGCCAAAATGGTGATTGAAAACTACATGCCAGACTTTGCTGTAGAAGCAGTTTATGATTTGACAGTCCAAAGCCTGAAAAACCAAGGGATCAAAGCTGTTTTGGTGGATTTAGATAATACTCTCATTGCTTGGAATAACCCTGACGGGACTCCAGAGATGAAACGATGGCTACATGATCTTCGGGACGCGGGCATTCGCATTATCGTAGTCTCAAATAACACTAAGAAACGCGTCCAACGAGCAGTTGAGAAATTTGGGATTGACTACGTTTATTGGGCTCTGAAGCCCTTCACATTTGGGATTGACCGTGCTATGAAGGAATTTCACTATGATAAAAACGAAGTGGTCATGGTAGGCGACCAGCTCATGACAGATATACGAGCAGCCCACCGTGCAGGCATCCGCTCAATCTTGGTTAAGCCCTTAGTCCAACATGACTCGATCAAAACGCAGATTAACCGAGCTCGTGAGCGCCGTGTGATGCGAAAAATCACTGAACAGTACGGACCGATTACATATAAAAAAGGAATTTAACTATGGAAGAAATTCTCTGTATTGGTTGTGGAGCAACCATTCAGACGACAGATAAGGCTGGACTTGGATTTACTCCCCAGTCGGCACTTGAAAAAGGTTTGGAAACTGGCGAAGTCTATTGCCAACGCTGTTTCCGTCTCCGCCACTATAATGAAATCACGGATGTCCAGTTGACGGACGATGATTTCCTCAAGCTCTTGCACGATGTGGGAGACAGTGATGCCTTAGTGGTCAATGTCATTGATATCTTTGATTTTAATGGTTCTGTCATCCCAGGCTTGCCACGTTTTGTATCGGGCAACGATGTTCTCTTGGTAGGAAATAAAAAAGATATCCTCCCTAAGTCAGTTAAGCCGAGCAAGATTAGCCAGTGGCTCATGGAGCGTGCCCACGAAGAAGGCCTTCGTCCAGTCGATGTTGTCATAACTTCGGCACAAAACAAACATGCCATTAAGGAAGTCATTGACAAGATTGAACACTACCGTAAGGGCCGTGATGTCTATGTGGTCGGTGTGACCAACGTTGGAAAATCAACTCTTATCAATGCTATTATCCAAGAAATCACGGGTGATCAGAATGTCATCACGACTTCGCGCTTCCCAGGGACAACCTTGGATAAGATTGAGATTCCGCTTGACGACGGATCTTATATCTACGATACACCAGGGATTATCCACCGTCACCAGATGGCCCACTACTTGACGGCCAAAAATTTCAAGTATGTCAGCCCCAAAAAGGAAATCAAGCCTAAGACCTATCAGCTAAATCCTGAACAAACTCTGTTTCTAGGTGGACTCGGACGCTTTGACTTTATATCAGGAGAAAAGCAAGGTTTCACTGCCTTCTTTGACAATGAACTCAAACTCCACCGTACTAAGCTTGAAGGTGCTAGTGCCTTTTACGATAAGCACCTAGGAACCCTTCTGACACCACCAAATAGTAAGGAAAAGGAAGATTTTCCAAAACTGGTTGAGCATGTATTTACCATCAAGGACAAGACAGACCTAGTTATCTCAGGTCTAGGGTGGATCCGTGTAACAGGCACTGCCAAAGTCGCCGTCTGGGCACCAGAAGGCGTCGCAGTCGTCACACGAAAAGCAATTATTTAAACACAGAAAGGAAAGGGTTATCTGAATTCGGGCGAGCAGGGCGAGCCTATAGAGAATACTTTTCGCCGTGGTGTCAGTTGGTACAAGTGATTGTACCAACTGCGGAAAATTTGAGACCTTAGGCTCAAATTTTAGTCATGAAAGTCCGAAGGACTTTGCTGACGTCCGTCACCACTTCAGAAAAGTATAAAAAGAAACTCTTTTAAAGAAATTATGTCATTAACATCAAAACAACGTGCCTTCCTCAACAGTCAGGCACACACCCTCAAACCCATCATTCAAATCGGGAAAAATGGACTTAACGACCAAATCAAAACCAGCGTCCGTCAAGCTCTTGATGCCCGCGAATTGATTAAAGTAACGCTCTTGCAAAATACAGATGAAAACATTCACGAAGTAGCTGAAATCTTGGAAGAAGAAATCGGTGTGGATACAGTCCAAAAAATTGGCCGTATTTTGATTTTGTTTAAACAATCCAGCAAAAAAGAAAATCGCAAGATTTCTAAAAAAGTCAAAGAAATCTAAAAAAACTACTCCAAACAACTGTTTTTACAGAGAAATAAAGGAGACTAGCCTATGGCAATCGAACTATTGACTCCCTTTACCAAGGTAGAGTTGGAGCCAGAAATCAAGGAGAGAAAACGCAAACAAGTTGGGATTTTAGGGGGGAATTTTAACCCTGTTCACAATGCCCATCTGATCGTTGCGGACCAAGTACGCCAGCAGTTAGGACTGGATCAAGTCTTGCTCATGCCGGAATATCAACCCCCCCACGTAGATAAAAAGGAAACCATCCCTGAACACCATCGTCTCAAAATGCTTGAGTTGGCGATTGAGGGGATCGAAGGCCTAGACATTGAAACCATTGAGTTGGAGCGCAAGGGCATTTCCTACACCTACGACACCATGAAGATTTTGACAGAGCAACATCCTGATACGGATTATTACTTTATCATCGGTGCCGATATGGTGGACTATCTGCCTAAGTGGTACCGAATTGATGAACTGGTTGACATGGTTCAGTTTGTGGGGGTTCAGCGCCCACGCTACAAGGCTGGAACTTCTTACCCAGTTATCTGGGTGGATGTGCCTCTCATGGATATCTCATCCAGCATGGTGCGTAACTTCATTGCCCAAGGACGGAAACCCAACTTTCTACTACCTCAGCGTGTGCTAGACTATATCGAGAAGGAGGGGCTCTACTGATGGCCTATCAAGACTATATCAACTGCTCCCGTGAGGCTTTGTTGGAAAAAATGGCAGAGCTTCTACCTGAAAAACGCTTAACTCATTGCTTGGGTGTAGAGCGTGCAGCCATAGAATTGGCTCAGCGATTTGGAGTCGATACTGAGAAAGCAGGATTAGCAGGCCTTCTTCATGACTATGCTAAAAAGCTGTCAGATCAGGAATTTCTGGATTTGATTGACCGTTACCAGCTAGATTCTGATCTCAAAAACTGGGGCAATAATGTCTGGCATGGAATGGTTGGCATTTACAAAATTCAGGAAGATTTGGAGCTGCATGATTCAGAAATCCTGCGAGCCATTGAAATCCATACAGTCGGAGCTGGTCAGATGACAGACCTAGATAAGGTTATCTATGTCGCAGACTATATCGAGCACAATCGTGCCTTTCCAGGAGTGGATGTAGCACGTGAGATTGCAAGTTTATCGCTCAATAAGACGGTGGCCTATGAAACAGCTCGTACCGTGGAGCATCTAGCTCATCAAGGATTTCCCATCTATCCCCAAACCCTTGAAACCTATAACGCCTTTGTGCACTATTTGAAAGAGGACTAAATGAAGACGGCTTTTATAATCATTGATGTTCAGAATATTTTAGTGGAAACCGGTTTTCAGACAAATAGTCTATTGGAAAAAATTTCTTATTTACAAAACCATGCTAGAAGTAAGAATATCGAAATTATCTATGTTCAACATATTGAGAATCCTGAAGCTCAAACATCAGAAGATTGGCAGTTATCTGCGCTTTTAAATCGAAAACCTGATGAAAAGGTCTTTCAGAAGAAGTATAATAGTATTTTCAAAGAAACTGGCTTAAAAGAATACTTGGATAAACAGGGGATTGAAAAATTAGTTTTATGTGGCATGCAGACAGAATATTGTGTGGATACCTCTGTCAAGGTTGCCTTTGAATATGGCTATAAGCTGATTATTCCAGAAGGTGCTGTCACAACCTTTGATGGGGATGACATTCCAGCAGAAACGATAAATGAATTTTATGAGGACATTTGGGAGAATCGCTTTGCAGATGTCCTAGATTATAAAAATATTTTTTAAAAGAGGACTAAATGAACGAAAAAGAATTACTAGAACTAGTCGTGAAAGCGGCTGATGAGAAACGTGCGGAGGATATCCTCGCACTTGACGTACAAGATTTGACTAGCGTGACGGATTACTTTGTTATTACTAGTTCAATGAATAGCCGTCAGTTGGATGCTATCGCTGATAATATCCGTGAAAAAGTAGCGGAAGCAGGATTTAAAGGCAGTCATGTCGAAGGCGACGCAGCTGGAGGTTGGGTCTTGCTGGATCTTGGTGCTGTCGTTGTGCATATCTTTTCAGAAGAAATGCGTGCCCACTATAACCTAGAAAAACTATGGCATGAGGCGAATTCAGTAGATTTATCTGAAACTCTGGCGTAGAAGATGAACTCAGTTGTAGTCAACTGGGTTTTATTTGCTTATTTTAGAAAAATTGATAGAAAGGTAGAGAGCGTCGTGTTTGGCTCCTTTCGAAATTGAACACGAGCTAAAAGCTGTGAGAAAAAGATAAACTTCCTTTGTATCTGACGATACGGCAGAAAGTTTTCTATTTTCTCCTTGCTTTTAACGCTCTTGGTATCATGATTATGGCAACTTATGAAACCTTTGCGGCGGTCTATGATGCGGTCATGGACGATAGTTTATACGACAAATGGACGGATTTTTCTCTGCGTCACTTGCCTAAGACCAAGGAGAGAAAGAAACTCTTGGAATTGGCTTGTGGGACAGGAATTCAATCGGTGCGCTTCTCTCAGGCTGGTTTTGATGTGACTGGACTTGACTTGAGTGGGGATATGTTGAAGATTGCTGAGAAGAGAGCGGCTTCAGCCAAGCAAAAGATTGATTTTATTGAAGGCAATATGTTGGATTTATCCAAGGTAGGTCAATACGATTTTGTCACTTGTTATTCGGACTCTATCTGCTATATGCAGGATGAGGTGGAAGTAGGGGACGTCTTTAAGGAAGTGTATAACGCTCTTAATGAAGACGGAGTTTTCATCTTTGACGTGCATTCGATCTACCAGACAGATGAGGTTTTTCCAGGCTATTCCTACCATGAAAATGCGGAAGATTTCGCCATGCTCTGGGATACCTATGAGGATGCAGCTCCTCACTCCATCGTGCATGAGTTGACTTTCTTTGTCAGGGAGGCTGACGATTCTTTTAGTCGCCACGATGAAGTGCATGAAGAGCGGACTTATGAGGTTCTGACCTATGATATTTTGCTGGAACAGGCTGGATTCAAGTCTTTCAAACTCTATGCGGACTTTGAGGACAAGGAGCCAACAGAGACAAGCACCCGTTGGTTTTTTGTGGCGCAGAAGTAGGAGATTACTATGACCATCACAGGTATTATAGCGGAGTTCAATCCTTTTCATAATGGCCACAAATATCTGCTGGAGCAGGCTGAGGGACTGAAAATCGTGGCTATGTCTGGGAATTTCATGCAGCGTGGGGAGCCTGCTATCGTTGACAAGTGGACACGGGCCCAGATGGCGCTGGAAAATGGAGCGGATCTGGTAGTAGAATTGCCCTTTTTAGTCAGTGTTCAGGCAGCAGATTTCTTCGGCCAAGGAGCTGTGGATATCTTGACTCGTTTGGGTATTGATACTCTAGCTTTTGGGACGGAGGAAGTTCTAGATTACCAGAAAATCGCTGACTTATACACAGAGCAGGGTGCTGAGATGGAGCAATTTGTGGAAAATCTGGCTGATTCCCTTTCCTATCCCCAGAAAACTCAGGCCATGTGGAAGGAATTTGCAGGTCTTGATTTTTCAGGCAATACGCCCAATCATGTCCTTGCTCTGGCCTATGCCAAGGCGGTTGCTGGACGCAACATCAAACTCCATCCGATTCAGCGTCAGGGGGCTGGTTACCATTCTGTGGATAAGGATGTGGACTTTGCTTCGGCGACAGCCCTTCGTCAGCATCAGAAGGACCAAGACTTCTTAGAACGCTTTATGCCATCTGTTGCTCTCTTTGAGCAGGCTAATAAGGTGAGTTGGGACGACTATTTTCCTTTGCTCCGCTATCAAATCTTGTCAAATCCAGACCTAACCACCATCTATCAGATAAATCAAGAAATGGCTGTGCGCATTAATGAAGCTATTAAAACAGCCCAGTCTGTGGAAGAATTGGTCGAGTTAGTGACTACCAAACGTTACACCAAGGCGCGTGTCAGACGCCTCTTGGCCTATATTTTGGTGCAGGCCATAGAAAGTGACCTGCCAGAAGCCATTCATGTTCTTGGCTTTACCGAAAAAGGCAGACAACATCTCAAGTCTCTGAAAGGGCAAATCAATCTAGTCAGCCGAATTGGCAAAGAACCCTGGGATGCCATGACTCAAAAGGCAGACCAGATTTACCAACTGGGAAATCCAAGTATAGCAGAGCAGAATTTTGGAAGAGTACCGATTAGAATAGAAACAAACTAAGTCTACCGAAAGGTGGACTTTTTGAGATTTTTTACGAATAAATAGATAGAAAAGAAAATCTTGTACAAGTTCCTGACGATTTCTTTCTTTTTGTGTATAATAGTGGAAAAGAGGTAAAACGAGGTATGGTTATGGAAGCAGTTCTTTACTCAACGTTCCGAAATCATTTAAAAGACTACATGAAGAAGGTAAACGATGAATTTGAGCCTTTGACGGTGGTTAATAAAAATCCAGATGAGGACATTGTAGTTCTTTCAAAGAGCGAATGGGACAGTATTCAGGAAACACTGAGAATCGCTCAAAATAAGGAGTTATCAGACAAGGTTTTGCGAGGAATGGCTCAAGTTCGTGCTGGAAGCACTCAGGTACATGTGATTGAGGAGTGATGAATGCTACTCAAGTTTACAGAAGATGCGTGGGCAGATTATTGCTACTGGCAAACTCAGGACAAGAAAACGTTAAAAAGAATCAATAAACTAATCAAGGATATTCAACGTGATCCATTTACAGGAATAGGGAAACCAGAGTCGCTCAAATATGATTACCAAGGAGCCTGGTCACGTCGTATTGACGCAGAAAATCGCTTGATTTATATGATAGATGGAGATAGCGTGGCTTTCTTGTCCTTTAAAGATCATTACTAAGTCTACTGAAAGGTAGGCTTTTTCTCAAATCTCTACTAAAACTACGATTTCTAAGAAATAGAGATTGTACTAATAAATTATAGTTGATTAAACACCAAATTCCTCAAAACATATTCTATTTTAGGTTTGTGAAAATCACTTTTTTATGGTAGAATGTAAAAGAATGTATGTCATTCGGAATAACAATAAAATGAGGTAAAAACATGGAAATCATGTCGCTTGCGATTGCTGTTTTTGCCGTCATCATTGGTTTAGTCATTGGATATGTCAGCATCTCAGCTAAGATGAAATCATCTCAGGAAGCTGCAGAGTTGATGCTTTTAAATGCTGAACAAGAAGCAACTAATTTACGTGGACAAGCTGAGCGTGAAGCGGATTTACTTGTTAATGAAGCTAAACGTGAAAGCAAGTCTCTTAAAAAAGAAGCACTATTGGAGGCCAAAGAAGAAGCCAGAAAATACCGTGAAGAAGTGGACGCTGAATTCAAATCAGAACGTCAAGAACTCAAACAAATCGAAAGTCGTTTGACAGAGAGAGCTACTAGCCTCGACCGTAAGGACGACAATTTGACGAGTAAAGAACAAACACTTGAACAAAAAGAACAAAGTATTTCTGATAGAGCGAAAAACCTTGATGCGCGTGAAGAGCAATTAGAGGAAGTCGAAAGACAAAAAGAAGAAGAGTTAGAGCGTATTGGTGCTCTGTCTCAGGCAGAAGCACGAGATATTATCTTGGCTCAGACAGAGGAAAACTTGACCAAGGAGATTGCCAGCCGCATTCGTGAAGCTGAGCAAGAGGTCAAGGAACGTTCTGATAAAATGGCCAAGGACATCTTGGTTCAAGCTATGCAACGTATCGCTGGTGAATATGTAGCGGAGTCAACAAACTCAACAGTTCATCTGCCAGATGATACTATGAAGGGACGCATTATTGGTCGTGAAGGTCGTAACATTCGTACCTTTGAAAGTTTGACAGGGGTCGATGTGATCATCGACGATACACCAGAAGTGGTAACCTTGTCAGGTTTTGACCCGATTCGTCGCGAGATTGCCCGCATGACTATGGAAATGTTGCTCAAAGATGGTCGTATTCATCCAGCTCGTATCGAAGAGTTGGTTGAGAAAAACCGTCAGGAGATTGACAATAAAATCCGTGAATATGGTGAGGCTGCTGCCTATGAGATTGGTGCGCCAAACCTTCACCCTGACTTGATGAAGATTATGGGTCGCTTGCAGTTCCGTACTTCATATGGACAAAACGTCTTGCGTCATTCGATTGAGGTTGCTAAATTAGCTGGTATTATGGCTAGCGAACTTGGTGAAAATGCGGCACTTGCCCGTCGTGCAGGATTCCTTCACGATGTCGGAAAAGCTATTGACCGTGAGGTTGAAGGTAGCCACGTTGAAATCGGTATGGAATTGGCTCGTAAATATAAGGAACACCCAGTTGTGGTCAATACGATTGCTAGCCACCACGGCGATGTCGAAGCTGAGAGCGTCATTGCAGTTATCGTTGCTGCAGCAGATGCTTTGAGCGCGGCACGTCCAGGTGCTCGTAGTGAGTCTCTTGAAAGCTACATCAAGCGTCTCCATGATTTGGAAGAAATTGCTAACGGTTTTGAAGGAGTTCAAACAAGCTTTGCCCTTCAAGCAGGACGTGAAATCCGCATCATGGTCAATCCAGGACAAATCAAGGACGACAAAGTCACAATCTTGGCTCACAAAGTTCGGGAGAAAATTGAAAACAATCTCGATTACCCAGGAAATATCAAGGTAACCGTGATTCGTGAACTTCGTGCAGTAGATTATGCTAAATAAATAAGAAAGAGCAGTTGAAAAATTACTGCTTTTTTGTTACACTAGATAGAAAGACTGTAAAGGATAATCTGGCTTTTTGCCATTATTCTAGAGAAATGTTATTTCACAGACTGACTAAAAGGAGACACAATGGCAGACCGAGGCTTACTAATCGTTTTTTCTGGTCCTTCAGGGGTTGGAAAAGGAACGGTTAGAAGAGAGATTTTTGAGAGTTCTGAAAACCAATTTCAATACTCTGTATCGATGACGACACGCACACAACGTCCTGGAGAAGTGGACGGTGTTGACTATTTCTTCCGTACTCGTGAAGAGTTTGAAGAGCTGATTCGTCAAGGACAGATGTTGGAATACGCAGAATATGTCGGCAACTACTATGGAACTCCTCTGACCTATGTCAATGAAACCTTGGACAAGGGAATCGATGTTTTCCTTGAAATTGAAGTTCAGGGCGCTCTTCAGGTCAAGAAAAAGGTTCCAGATGCTGTCTTTATCTTCCTGACACCACCAGATTTGGATGAATTGCAAGATCGTTTGGTAGGACGTGGAACAGACAGTGCAGAAGTAATTGCCCAACGAATCGAAAAAGCCAAGGAAGAAATTGCCCTCATGCGTGAGTATGATTATGCGATTGTCAACGATCAGGTGCCCCTAGCTGCTGAGCGTGTCAAACGTGTGATCGAAGCAGAGCACTTCCGTGTGGATCGTGTCATTGGTCACTATCAGGAGATGTTACCAAAATCTCCAACTACCCGATAAAATTTAGAAAATAGGTACAAGCAAATGATGTTAAAACCCTCTATTGATACCTTGCTCGACAAGGTTCCTTCAAAATATTCACTCGTAATCTTGGAAGCAAAACGTGCCCACGAATTGGAAGCAGGTGCGCCAGCAACTCAAGGTTTCAAGTCTGAAAAATCAACTCTTCGCGCTTTAGAAGAAATCGAATCAGGAAACGTTACAATTCACCCAGACCCAGAAGGAAAACGTGAAGCAGTGCGTCGCCGTATCGAAGAAGAAAAACGTCGCAAAGAAGAAGAAGAAAAGAAAATCAAAGAGCAAATCGCTAAAGAAAAAGAAGATGGTGAAAAAATTTAAGGTTGGGGGGACTCAATCTTATTTTTTCTATTACAAGAATGTACTGACAAGGAGGAGGTGAGAAGATGGCTATAGCTAAGATTATTGTGGATGTGCCTTTGATGCAGACGGACCAACCCTATAGTTATAGGATTCCGGAGGAATTTGAGGGAATGCTAGAAGTTGGGATGCGGGTTCATGTGCCTTTTGGTAAGGGCAATCGCCTGATTCAAGGGATTGTTCTTGGTTTGGAGTCCCAACCAGATGAAGAAGAGGTTAATCAAGATTTAAAAGATATTGCGGAGGTGCTGGATTTTTCTCCTGTTCTCACGCAAGAACAACTCTGGCTGGCTGAGGAGTTACGCAAATCTGTCTTCTCCTACAAAATCTCTATCCTCAAGGCTATGTTACCAGGATTTCTGAACTCCAGCTATGACAAGATTCTCTATCCTCTGGCAGGTCTGAGTCAGGAATACCGAGAGCGCTTGTTTGGTTCAGAGGATTCGCTTGCTTTTTCTTCTCTAGATTTAAGTAAGCAAGCTGAAATGATGCGTTTGACTAGAAAAGGCCTGCTTGGTCTAGAATATCAGGCGATTGATCAAAAGAAGGTCAAGACCCAGTCTTGGTATGAGGT
Source organism: Streptococcus mitis (assembly GCF_946190375.1). Taxonomy (GTDB): domain Bacteria; phylum Bacillota; class Bacilli; order Lactobacillales; family Streptococcaceae; genus Streptococcus; species Streptococcus mitis_CJ. The sequence goes on from NZ_CAMIAF010000006.1 coordinate 42,131, forward strand.
AGATCTTGCTCAATTAGAAAATGTAGAGATTTCTGCACGTGCCAAGAAAAAGTTAGAACTGAGAGACTATCTGCTGTCTCATCCTGAGAGTGCTTCTTTGGCTAGTTTGTTAGAGTTCTATTCGCGAGAGCAAGTCAACTTCTTTGTGGAACAAGGTGCTGTGACCATAGTCCAAAAAGAAGTGCAACGCTCGGCTGCTTATTTTGAAGGCATTGAGGCAAGTCAGCCTTTGGAGTTGAATCCAGAGCAAAGACAGGCGCGTGATGCAGTTGTGAGTGCGATTGGCAGTCATCAGCCACCCTTCCTCCTTCAAGGGATTACAGGAAGTGGGAAGACGGAGGTTTACTTGCAGATTATCCAAGGAGCCTTGGACAAGGGCAAGACAGCTATTTTGCTGGTGCCTGAGATTTCCTTGACTCCACAAATGACGGAGCGTTTTATAGCACGTTTTGGGGACAAGGTGGCCATTCTTCATTCAGGTCTTTCCAATGGTGAAAAGTATGATGAATGGCGCAAAGTGGAACGTGGCGATGCTCAAGTTGTTGTGGGTGCCAGATCTGCCATCTTTGCTCCGCTGAAAAATCTAGGTGTCATGATTATCGATGAAGAGCATGAAGCGACTTATAAGCAGGACAGCAATCCCCGTTACCATGCTAGAGAGGTTGCTATTCTAAGGTCCCAGTATAATCAAGCAGCTTTGGTGCTTGGTTCAGCAACTCCTAGTCTGGAAAGCCGTGCGCGAGCTGGAAAAGGCGTCTATCAACATTTACGTCTGACCCAACGCGCCAATCCTTTAGCTAGGATCCCTGAGGTTCAAGTGATTGACTTTCGGGACTATATCGGGCACAATGAGACGTCAAACTTTACGCCACCTTTGCTAGAAGCCATCCAAGACCGTCTGGCTAAAAAAGAGCAGGTGGTTCTCATGCTAAATCGTCGTGGTTATTCTAGCTTTGTTATGTGTCGGGAGTGTGGGACGGTGGATACTTGTCCCAACTGTGACATTTCCTTGACCTTGCACATGGATACCAAGACCATGAACTGCCATTATTGTGGCTTTTCGAAGGATATTCCTCAGGTCTGTCCTAACTGTAAGAGTCGCAGTATTCGTTATTATGGGACAGGAACTCAGAAGGCTTATGACGAGCTGGCAGAACTCTTTCCCCAGGCCCGTATTTTGCGGATGGATGTGGACACGACTCGTAAGAAAGGCAGTCATCAAGCCCTATTAGACCAGTTTGGACGAGGAGAAGCGGATATTTTACTAGGTACTCAGATGATTGCCAAGGGATTGGATTTTCCCAATGTGACCTTAGTCGGAGTTCTAAATGCGGATACAGCCTTGAATCTACCTGATTTCCGTTCTTCTGAAAGAACCTTCCAGCTTTTGACTCAGGTGGCAGGTCGGGCAGGACGTGCTGAAAAAGCTGGGCAGGTCTTGATTCAGTCTTACAATCCTCAGCACTATGCTATTCGATTTGCCAAGGATCAGGACTACGAAGGCTTTTACGCTTATGAAATGGGAATCAGACGACAACTTGGCTATCCGCCCTATTATTTCACGATTGGCATTACCCTTTCACACAAGAAAGAAGAAGAGGTGGTCAAACGTGCTTATGAAGTCATGAATATTTTGCGGTCAGGTTTGTCCGAAACCAGTAACATCTTTGGGCCGACGCCAAAACCGATTGCTCGTACCCACAACCTCTATCATTACCAGATTTTAATTAAATACCGTTTAGAAGATGAGCTGGGGCCAACCCTCAACCAGGTCTTGGCCTTGACTCAAGAACGGGAAAATAGTGAGCTCCGTCTCAGCATTGACCATGAGCCGCAGCAATTTTTATAAGAAGGAGAAGATATGACAAAACTAATCTTTATGGGGACACCCGACTTTTCAGCAACAGTCTTAAAAGGACTTTTGACAGATGACCGTTACGAAATTCTAGCCGTTGTGACCCAGCCAGACCGTGCTGTCGGACGTAAAAAAGTGATCCAAGAAACCCCAGTTAAACAAGCTGCCAAAGAGGCAGGACTTCCTATCTACCAACCTGAAAAATTATCTGGAAGTCCAGAGATGGAAGCTATAATGAATTTAGGAGCAGATGGAATTGTGACTGCTGCTTTTGGGCAGTTTCTCCCAAGTAAACTCCTTGATAGCATGGACTTTGCGGTCAACGTTCATGCCTCCCTTCTTCCTAAGCACCGTGGTGGTGCACCTATCCATTATGCCTTGATTCAAGGGGATGAGGAAGCTGGTGTGACCATTATGGAGATGGTTAAGGAAATGGATGCAGGGGATATGATTTCTCGTCGTAGTATTCCGATTACGGATGAGGACAATGTCGGTACCTTGTTTGAGAAATTAGCTCTTGTTGGTCGCGATTTGCTTTTGGACACTTTGCCTGCCTACATTGCTGGTGACATCAAACCTGAACCACAGGATCCAAGTCAGGTTACTTTCTCGCCAAATATCAAGCCAGAGGAAGAAAAATTGGACTGGAACAAAAGCAATCGTCAACTCTTTAACCAAATCCGTGGGATGAACCCCTGGCCTGTTGCCCATACTTTCCTTAAGGGCGACCGCTTTAAGATTTATGAAGCTCTAGCAGTAGAAGGTCAGGGAAATCCAGGAGAGATTCTCTCTATCGGCAAGAAAGAATTGATTGTCGCAACGGCAGAAGGGGCTCTATCCCTCAAGCAAGTGCAGCCAGCTGGTAAACCTAAGATGGACATTGCTTCCTTCCTCAACGGAGTTGGACGGACATTGACTGTAGGAGAACGATTTGGTGACTAAAGTAGAAACGGCTAGAAGTCTAGCCCTAGCAGTATTAGAGGATGTTTTTATCAATCAAGCATACTCAAATATCGCCTTAAATAAGCATCTCAAGGGAAGTCAACTTTCGGCAGCAGACAAGGGCTTGGTGACCGAGCTGGTCTATGGAACGGTAGCCCGTAAACTGACTCTGGAATGGTACCTATCACACTTTATCGAAGACAGAGATAAGTTAGATAACTGGCTCTATGTCCTTCTTCTCATGAGTGCCTACCAACTCCGCTATTTGGACAAAATTCCAGACCATGCTGTGGTTAATGAAGCGGTGGAATTGGCTAAATTCCGTAAAAAAGGCAGTGAAAAATTGGTCAACGCTGTCCTTCGCCGTATCTTGCGTGAAGGCTGGCCAGATATCACCAGCATCAAACGAAAAAACAAGCGTGATTCCATTGCCTATTCTCTCCCAGTTTGGCTAGTTTCCAAGCTCAAGGAAGAATACGGAGAAGAGCGAGCGCAAGCTATTTTTGAAAGTCTCTTGGTGCGAAACAAGGCTAGCATTCGTGTAACAGACCTAGGACGAAAAGAGGAAATCCAAACCTTGTTGGAAGCTAGTGATTCATCCTTGTCTCCTTCTGGTCTTGTTAAGGAACAGGGCCACTTTGCAGGCCTTGATTTGTTCGCAGAAGGGGCTATAACCATCCAAGACGAGTCCAGTCAATTGGTTGCGCCAACTCTTGATTTACAAGGTGATGAGCAGGTTCTAGATGCTTGTGCGGCTCCGGGTGGGAAAACAGCCCATATAGCTTCTTATCTCACGACAGGTCAGGTTACTGCTCTAGATTTGTATGACCATAAGTTGGACTTGATCCAAGAAAATGCTCAACGTCTGGGAGTTGCAGATCGGGTTCAAAGGCAAAAATTGGATGCCAGAAAGGTGCATGAGTTTTTTGGTCAGGATTCTTTTGATAAGATTTTGGTGGATGCTCCCTGTTCAGGAATTGGTCTTCTGCGCCGAAAACCAGATATCAAATACAATAAAGAAACGGCAGATTTCGCGTCCTTACAGGAAATTCAGCTAGAAATATTAGGTAGTGTTTGTCAAACACTACGCAAAGGTGGTATAATAACTTATAGTACCTGTACTATTGTCTCAGAGGAGAATTTTCAAGTCGTTAAGGCGTTTTTAGAAAGTCATCCTGAGTTCGAGCAGGTAAAACTAGAACATGAATGTAAGGATATCATGAAAGACGGCTGTATCCTCATTACACCTGAATTGTATGGAAGTGATGGATTCTTCATCAGTCAATTTCGCAAGATATCGGATTAGGAAGGAACTGACACATGGAAATTTCATTATTAACAGATGTTGGTCAGAAACGAACAAATAACCAAGACTATGTCAACCACTATGTCAATAGAGCTGGGCGTACCATGATTATTTTAGCTGATGGGATGGGAGGTCATCGCGCAGGGAATATCGCTAGTGAAATGGCGGTAACAGACCTAGGTATAGCTTGGGTTGATACCCAAATCGATACAGTCAATGAAGTGCGTGAATGGTTCGCCAATTACCTAGAAATTGAAAATCAAAAGATTCATCAACTTGGACAAGATGATGCCTATAAAGGAATGGGAACAACTCTAGAAGCTGTTGCTATTATTGGCAATCAGGCTATCTATGCTCATATTGGAGATTCTCGTATCGGTTTGATTCGTGGGGAAGAATACCACCAGTTAACGAGCGATCATTCCTTGGTCAATGAATTGCTTAAGGCAGGTCAATTGACACCAGAAGAAGCTGCTAGCCATCCACAGAAAAATATTATTACTCAATCTATCGGTCAAAAAGATGAAGTTCAACCTGATTTTGGAATGATTACCCTTGAGCCAGGAGACTATCTCTTGCTCAATAGTGATGGTTTGACCAACATGATTTCAGGCAGTGAGATTTGTGATATTGTAACCAGTGATATTCCTTTGGCAGATAAAACAGCGACGCTTGTGCGTTTTGCTAACAATGCAGGAGGTTTAGACAACATTACGGTTGCCCTTGTTTCTATGAACGAGGAGGATGTAGAATGATCCAAATCGGCAAGATTTTTGCCGGACGCTATCGGATTGTGAAACAGATTGGCCGAGGAGGCATGGCAGATGTCTATTTGGCCAAGGATTTAATTCTAGACGGAGAAGAAGTGGCAGTGAAGGTCCTGAGGACCAACTACCAGACGGACCCGATAGCTGTAGCTCGTTTTCAGCGTGAAGCGAGAGCTATGGCAGATCTAGACCATCCTCATATCGTTCGGATAACAGATATTGGTGAGGAAGACGGTCAACAGTATCTTGCAATGGAGTATGTTGCTGGACTAGACCTCAAACGCTATATCAAGGAACACTATCCTCTTTCTAATGAAGAAGCAGTCCGTATTATGGGACAAATTCTCTTGGCTATGCGTTTGGCCCATACTAGAGGAATTGTCCATAGGGACTTGAAACCTCAAAATATCCTTTTGACACCAGATGGGACTGCCAAGGTCACAGACTTTGGGATTGCGGTAGCCTTTGCAGAGACGAGTTTGACCCAGACTAACTCTATGCTGGGTTCGGTTCATTACTTGTCACCAGAGCAGGCGCGTGGTTCGAAGGCGACTGTGCAGAGTGATATCTATGCCATGGGGATTATTTTCTATGAGATGCTGACAGGCCATATCCCTTATGACGGGGATAGTGCGGTGACCATCGCCCTTCAGCATTTCCAGAAACCACTGCCGTCAGTTATTGATGAAAATCCATCTGTGCCTCAGGCTTTGGAGAATGTTGTTATCAAGGCAACTGCCAAGAAATTGACAGATCGTTATCAGTCAGTTGCAGAGATGTATGTGGACTTGTCTAGTAGCTTGTCTTACAATCGTCGTAATGAGCCTAAACTGGTATTTAATGATACTACTAAGGCAGACACCAAGACACTACCAAAGGTATCCCAGAGTACCTTGACTTCGATTCCTAAGGTGCAAACACAAAGTCCGAAGCCACAGACTGCGAAGCCTAGTCAGCAGGTTTCAGAAGACAATTATGCAAGCAAACCTGTTAAGAAACGGAAATTTAGAGTTCGTTATATGATTTTGTTGGCCAGCATTGTATTGGTTGCAGCCTCTCTGATTTGGATATTATCCAGAACTCCTGCAACTATTGCCATTCCAGATGTGGCAGGTCAGACAGTTGCGGAGGCCAAGGAAACGCTCAAGAAAGCCAATTTTGAGATTGGTGAAGAGAAAACAGAGGCTAGTGAAAAGGTGGAAGAAGGGCGGATTATCCGTACAGATCCTGACGCTGGAACGACTCGAAAAGAAGGTTCGAAAATCAATTTGGTTGTCTCGTCAGGCAAGCAATCTTTCCAATTGAGTAACTATATCGGCCGTAAATCGACAGATGTTATCGCAGAACTCAAGCAGAAGAAGGTTCCTGAAAATCTCATTAAAATTGAGGAAGAGGAATCAAGTGAGAGCGAAGCAGGAACTGTTCTCAGACAGAGTCCAGCTGCCGGAACAACCTATGATTTGAGCAAGGTCTCAACGATTACCTTAACCGTTGCTAAGAAAGTAACCAGCGTTTCTATGCCAAGTTATAAAGGATCTAGTCTTGAATTTACTAAAAATAATCTTGTTCAAATTGTTGGGATTAAGGAAGCCAATATTGAAGTTGTAGAAGTGTCGACAGCTCCTGATGGAACTGCTGAGGGTACAGTCGTTGAACAGAGTCCAAAAGCAGGCGAAAAGGTTGATTTGACTAAGACGCGTGTCAAGATTTCAATCTACAAACCAAAAACACCACCGTCAACGTCATCATCAGCACCATCCCAACGTGGAAACCAAGGTTCTACTACGACACCAAGTCAGGGGAACCAACAAGGAAATCAACGAGGGAATGCACCTGCTCCTACTCAATCAAGTAGTGAAGGCAACCACGAAAATTCTCGTGATTAAACGAATCTTTGTCATGATTTCATGGCAAAGATTTTTTTTGAGTCCAGATTTGTGATAGAATAGAGGAAGTTGATAAAAGGAGGAAAGCATGGAAGAGTCAAAAGAATTAAATGCCGTCATCGATGTGATTATGTTAGCTGGGACTATTCTCCTCAAAAGTGGTTCAGAGATTCATCGCGTAGAAGATACCATGATTCGTATTGCGCATTCGCAGGGGATTGTGGATTGTAATGTTCTTGCCATGCCTGCTGCCATCTTTTTCTCCATTGAAAATACCAATATTTCGCGTATGAAGCGCGTGACCTCATCTTCTTATAACATCGAAAAAGTCTGCGATGTGAACCAGATTTCTCGTCAGTTGGTGGGGGGGCGGATTGATTTAGAGACAGCCTTCAAGCAATTGACTGCTTTGCAAGCCCAACCTCTTCCCTATACTAAGTTGCAGGTAACTCTGGCTGCGACCTTTAGTGCTCCTTTCTTTTCAGTTATGTTTAGTGGAAATATCTACGACGCACTTGGGGCAGGAGTGGCTACCTTATTTGGTTTTGCCTTTTCCCTTTATGTGGAGAAGTTTATCCGAATTCCTTTTGTGACAGCCTTTGCTGGAGCCTTTGTCTTTGGTATGATTGCCCAGTTTTGGGCTCGCTACACAGGTTTTCCTTCAACGGCAGATTTGATTATAGCTGGTGCGGTCATGCCTTTTGTACCAGGAATTGCCTTGACCAATGCGGTCCGTGATATTATGACTAACCACATAAACTCTGGTATGAGCAAGATGTTTGAATCCCTACTCATTACCCTTGCTTTAGGGGCAGGAACTTCTGTTGCCTTGGTATTGATGAATTAATATGACACTAACAACCTTTTTATTACAAGCAGTAGCAAGTCTTCTTGCTATTATTACCTTTCTAATCGTACTCAATGTGCAACGCTCTATGCTCTTACCTGGAGGGATTTTGGGCATGGCTGTCTGGCTGATTTATCTCTTGCTCAAGGAACCGACCAATGTTATTGTGGCTACCTTTATTGCAGCCATTATCGGTTCTTGTGTCAGCCAGATTTTAAGTATTCTTTATAAGACACCTGCTGTGGTATTTATCTTAGCCATCTTGGCACCTCTGGTTCCGGGTTATCTCTCCTATCGGACAACTGCCTTTTTTGTGACAGGAGATTACAGTCATGCCATTGCTAGTGCAACCTTGGTTGTTATGTTGGCTTTGGTAATTTCTATTGGAATGGCTAGCGGAACAGTGGTTCTCAGACTGTATTCTCACTTACGAAAATAGCATAATGGTTAGAATAATAAGCGACTTGATTTGGTGAATCAAGTCTTTTTTCTCTCTTTTACTGCCATTTGTGATAAAATAGTATAGAACGATTTTTTACAATGAATGATAAAACAGAGGTAAATATGACAATCGGTATTGATAAGATTGGTTTTGCGACCAGTCAATATGTCTTGAAATTACAAGACTTAGCAGAAGCGAGGGGAATTGACCCTGAAAAATTAAGTAAAGGACTCTTACTCAAGGAATTGAGTATTGCGCCCCTAACTGAGGATATCGTAACTTTGGCGGCCAGTGCTAGTGACTCTATTTTAACTGAGCAAGAAAGACAAGAAATCGATATGGTCATTGTGGCGACTGAGTCAGGAATTGACCAGAGTAAGGCTGCAGCCGTCTTTGTGCATGGCTTGCTGGGCATCCAGCCCTTTGCTCGTAGTTTCGAGATTAAAGAAGCCTGCTATGGAGCGACAGCGGCCCTTCATTATGCCAAATTGCATGTGGAAAATTCTCCAGAGTCCAAGGTCTTGGTCATTGCCAGTGATATTGCCAAATACGGTATTGAAACTCCAGGAGAACCCACTCAGGGTGCTGGAAGTGTGGCCATGTTGATTACACAAAATCCACGCATTATGGCCTTTAATAATGACAATGTGGCTCAGACCCGTGATATCATGGATTTCTGGCGTCCAAATTACTCAACAACTCCTTATGTAAATGGTGTCTATTCTACCCAACAATATCTAGATAGTTTGAAAACGACTTGGCTTGAATACCAAAAACGCTACCAGCTTACTTTAGATGATTTTGCGGCTGTTTGTTTCCACTTGCCTTACCCTAAATTAGCGCTAAAAGGCTTGAAAAAAATCATGGATAAGAGCCTGCCTCAAGAGAAAAAAGACCTCTTGCAAAACCATTTTGACCAGTCTATTCTCTACAGTCAAAAGGTGGGGAATATCTATACAGGTTCGCTTTTCCTTGGACTTTTGTCTCTCTTGGAAAATACAGATAGCTTGAAGGCTGGGGATAAAATTGCCCTTTATAGTTACGGAAGTGGTGCTGTGGCTGAGTTCTTCAGTGGTGAATTGGTTGAAGGATATGAAGCTTATCTGGATAAAGGCCGCTTGAATAAGCTCAACCAACGAACTGCCCTGTCTGTTGCTGACTATGAAAAAGTCTTCTTTGAAGAAGTAGACTTGGATGAAACAAATTCTGCCCAGTTTGCTGGCTATGAAAATCAAGATTTTGCCTTGGTTGAAATTGTTGACCACCAACGCCGTTATAGCAAGGTTGAAAAATAATGAAGATAAGTTGGAATGGATTTTCTAAAAAATCATACCAAGAGCGCCTCGAGCTGTTAAAAGCTCAGGCGCTCCTTAGTCCTGAGAGACAAGAGAGTTTGGAGCAGGATGAACAGATGAGTGTGACTGTGGCAGACCAGCTGAGTGAGAATGTAGTGGGAACTTTTTCTCTGCCTTATTCGCTGGTTCCAGAGGTTCTCGTTAACGGTCAGGAATACACAGTTCCCTATGTGACAGAAGAACCGTCCGTGGTTGCTGCGGCTAGCTATGCCAGTAAAATCATCAAGCGAACAGGTGGCTTTACTGCTCAGGTTCATGAGCGCCAGATGATTGGGCAGGTAGCCCTTTATCAAGTTGATGATCCTGAACAAGCGCTAGAGAAGATTTCCAGCAAGAAAGCGGAGCTCTTGGAGCTTGCCAATCAAGCCTATCCTTCTATCGTTAAACGTGGAGGTGGGGCGCGTGATTTACATGTAGAACAGCTCAAAAACGAAACAGACTTTCTAGTCGTTTATCTTCATGTCGATACCCAAGAAGCCATGGGAGCCAATATGCTCAACACCATGCTGGAAGCCTTGAAACCAGTCTTAGAAGAACTCAGCCAGGGACAGAGTCTCATGGGAATCCTATCCAACTACGCGACCGATTCTCTAGTGACAGCAAACTGTCGCATCGCCTTTCGCTATTTGAGCCGTCAAAAGGATCAAGGGCGAGAGATTGCGGAGAAAATAGCTTTGGCTAGCCAGTTTGCGCAGGCTGATCCTTATCGAGCAGCTACCCACAATAAAGGGATTTTTAACGGTATTGATGCTATTTTGATTGCTACTGGAAATGACTGGCGTGCCATTGAGGCGGGATCTCATGCTTTTGCCAGTCGAGATGGACGCTATCAAGGTCTTAGTCAATGGACGCTGAACACGGAAAGAGAAGAATTGGTTGGTGAGATGACTCTGCCCATGCCTGTAGCGACCAAGGGTGGTTCTATCGGACTCAACCCTCGTGTAGCCCTCAGTCACGAACTACTGGGAAATCCTTGTGCCAAAGAACTTGCTCAGATTATCGTGTCTATCGGTCTTGCCCAAAACTTTGCAGCTCTCAAAGCCTTGGTGAGTACAGGAATCCAGCAAGGTCACATGAAATTGCAGGCCAAATCTTTAGCACTCCTAGCAGGTGCCAGTGAGTCAGAGGTAGCTCCCCTAGTCGAGCAACTTATCGCAGATAAAACCTTTAACCTAGAGACAGCCCAGCGCTATCTCGAAAATTTAAGATTATAAAAAACTCAGACGAATTCGGTCTGAGTTTTCTTGTGCTTATACTCAATGAAAATCAAAGAGCAAAATAGGAAGCTAGTCGCAGGTTGCTCAAAGCACTGCTTTGAGGTTGTAGATAAGACTGACGAAGTCAGTTACATATATCTACGGTAAGGCGACGCTGACGTGGTTTGAATTTGATTTTCGAAGAGTATTAAATACTTTTTCCTGGTAATAAGGTAACTGGTAAAAAGTAACCTGTTGTCGCGACTTCCTTGCCTTCAATCTTTTGCAAGAGAAGATCAACAGTGAGGCAGGCAATCTCTTCCAAGGGTTGCTTAATAGTAGCCAGTTGAGGGTAGTAATTCTCGATAAAGTAAGTCCCATCATAGCCGATGACCTTGAGCTCTTCAGGGACAGAAATGCCCAGTTCCTGAGCGATTTTAATGATCAGAATAGCTGTTAAGTCATCTGAAGCAAAAATGGCATCTGGCTTTTGTCGAGTCAAGATATTCTTGATTTCCATTTCTTTTCTGACGGGAGAAAAGTCACTGGAAACATTGATAATAGGAGCTTTTGGGAGTACAGATGCAAAACCAGCGTGGCGTAGTCCAGTTGGCGAATTGGAATTGTCATTCCCTGTAATCATAATGATAGACTGGGCACCTGTCTTGGCCAAGGTTTGGGCAGCTAGAACTCCACCAGCGTAGTTGTCAGAGGAAACGACTGGAATGTCTGGCGATAGGTTTCGGTCAAAGGAAATAATTGGCGCGGTCACACGATTGTAGTCTTCGATTCCCAAGTTGTGACTACCAGAAATGATGCCGTCCACCTGATTGGCTTCCAACATTTCGATGTATTCGCGTTCCTTCTCAGAATCGTGCTCACTGTTGCAGATGATGGTCTTGTAACCATTCTTAAAAAGTTGGTGTTCCAGTTTATCAATCAATTCTGCATAGAAAACGTTGGAAATATTGGGGAAAATCAAACCGATTAACTTAGCTGACTTTCCTTGTAGACTACGAGCCAGATTGTTGGGTTTATAGCCTAATTCCCGCATGGCTTCATTTACCTTTTGAATGGTTTTTTCAGATAGATAGCCTTTTTTATTGATAACCCGAGAAACGGTAGTAGGGCTGACACCTGCAAGTTTGGCGACATCAGTTAGTTTTGCGACCATAATCTAATTCATAGTAAGTTCCAGTTGGGTTTCCAGATTTGATGAGGATCCCATTTTGGTCCGCATGTGGGAAGACACGACCGGAAAATACTTTTTCTCCTTTATTGATGAAAATTTCAAAGACAGAGTTATCGATGAAAATCGTAGCAGTAGTGGCCTGGTTATCGATTGGACAAGAACGAGTTGTCCCAAATTCTTGGGCGTACTGTTCACCAGCCTGGCTACGATCCACTGTCACTTGACCATTTACAAGGTCAAAGTTGATGGAAAGTCCCTTGCCTTCTTGATCAGCAAGTAAGACAATCTCGCTCAGGCTATTAGCTTCCAAGTTGAGTTCAAGTTCGTAAGTGTTCTTGGTTTGGGCACGGTTTGAGAAAGGTTCTTCAGTAGCACGAAGGTCCTTGATAGCTGCGACTGGGTATTGGTAGAGTTTGCCGTCTTTGATAGTGAGTTCCTTGACCAAAGAGAAGGTTCCTTGGTGGTCAAAACGGTCAGATGGATATGAAACATCAGGCAAGCCAAGCCAGCTAACAGCTAGAGTGCGTCCATCAGGAGCGTTGAAGGCTTGAGTTGCATAGGCTTCAAAACCATAGTCCATGTTTTGGAGTTGAGATACATCTACCATTTTGGCATTTTTAGGGTCAAAGGAAGCCCCGATTTTGTACATATTTGGATAGATATTGTCGTAATCTAGAACATCTTTATCCAATCCTTGTGGGCAGTAAAGAAGGACAGGTTGCTCTCCTACAAAGACCAGATTTGGACATTCCATCATGTAGGCAGTGTGGTCGTTAGCAAAGTCAAGGTTGCCAACGGCTTGCCAGTTTGTATAGTCGTTGTCTACAGCCTTGTAGAGACGGATGAAGCCTTTTTTCTCTAAATCCTGTCCACCGACGATAGCATAGTATTGGCCCTTGAAGTTAAAAATTTGCGGATCACGGAAGTGGTCAGTAGAGTCTGCTGGCTGGTCAATCAAGATCTTATCAATCTTGGTAATCTTGCCATCCTTATCCATCAAAGCTCCAATCTGGTAAGGGTGACGGAGCCAGTTTTCATCGCGGACATTTCCTGTATAAAATAGGAACAAGTTATCGCCAAACTGCATGGCAGAACCAGAGTAGGCACCGTGGCTATCTAATGGAGTATCAGGCAAAACTTTGACTCCAGTTTCTGTGAAGTGAACCAAATCATCACTTTCTAGCTGTGCCCAAGATTTTAAACCGTGGGCCGCACCAAAAGGAAAATTCTGGTAAAAGAGGATCCACTTTCCATCAAAGTAAGAAAAGCCATTTGGGTCGTTGAGAAGTCCTGTTTTTGGCTCAACATGGTAATGAGTATGCCATGGAGATTGTGCCATATTTTCTTTTATATTTTGAATTTCTTCTTGCGTCCAATCTTGATAAAGTCTGTAACGACGCTCAGTAGTCCATTCCATTCATTCATTCCTCCAAAAATCTTATCACATTTAATAGTAACCGTTTTCGATAAAAAATGCAAGCCTTTTATGTTAAAAAAGAGAAAAAACTGTTAAACGTTTATCATAAATTTAAAGCAGGAAATTAATCAACTTTTCAAGAAAATATGAAAGATAATGAAACAAAAGCCTTTTAACTAAGATTTCAAACTTGTTTTTTAAGGAATTCCTGCTAAAACAGTCAAAATCAATCAATCTAAAGCGAGCTTACTAAGTGGATAGAATATTTTTTCTGCAAAACGCTTGACATATTTCTAAAACATGATAAAATAATAGTCGTAGGGCGAATAAAATCGCTTTCAAACAATAACAAAATTTTATATAAGGAGATTTTTGCAAATGAACAATCAGGAAATTGCAAAAAAAGTCATCGATGCCTTGGGCGGACGTGAAAATGTCAACAGTGTAGCTCACTGTGCGACTCGTCTTCGTGTCATGGTCAAAGATGAAGGAAAAATCAATAAAGAAGTGATTGAGAACTTGGAAAAAGTTCAAGGTGCTTTCTTTAACTCAGGTCAATACCAAATCATCTTTGGTACTGGTACAGTAAACAAAATGTACGATGAAGTTGTTGCGCTTGGTTTGCCAACATCATCTAAAGATGACATGAAAGCAGAAGCTGCGAAACAAGGGAACTGGTTCCAACGTGCTATCCGTACTTTCGGTGACGTTTTTGTTCCAATCATCCCAGTTATCGTAGCGACAGGTCTCTTTATGGGTGTGCGTGGTCTTTTCAACGCTCTTGAAATGCCACTTCCAGGTGACTTTGCAACTTACACTCAAATCTTGACAGATACAGCCTTTATCATCTTGCCAGGTTTGGTTGTGTGGTCAACCTTCCGTGTATTTGGTGGAAATCCTGCCGTTGGTATCGTTCTTGGTATGATGCTTGTTTCTGGCTCACTTCCAAACGCTTGGGCAGTCGCTTCAGGTGGTGAAGTAACAGCTATGAACTTCTTTGGTTTCATCCCTGTTGTTGGTTTGCAAGGTTCTGTTCTTCCAGCCTTCATCATCGGGGTTGTTGGAGCTAAATTTGAAAAAGCTGTCCGCAAGGTTGTTCCAGATGTGATTGACCTCTTGGTAACACCATTCGTGACACTTTTGGTCATGTCTATCCTTGGACTCTTTGTTATCGGACCAGTTTTCCACGTTGTTGAAAACTATATCCTTATTGGTACAAAAGCAATTCTTGGCTTGCCATTTGGTCTCGGTGGTTTCTTGATTGGTGGGGTTCACCAATTGATCGTCGTGTCAGGTGTGCACCACATCTTCAACTTGCTTGAAGTACAATTGCTTGCTGCTGACCATGCTAACCCATTCAACGCTATCATCACTGCGGCTATGACAGCCCAAGGTGCTGCGACTGTTGCGGTTGGTGTTAAAACGAAAAATCCAAAACTGAAAACACTTGCTTTCCCAGCTGCTCTTTCTGCCTTCCTAGGTATTACAGAGCCTGCTATCTTCGGGGTGAACTTGCGCTTCCGTAAACCATTCTTCCTTTCATTGATTGCTGGTGCAATCGGTGGTGGATTGGCTTCAATCCTTGGTCTTGCTGGTACTGGTAATGGTATCACCATCATCCCTGGTACAATGCTTTATGTTGGTAACGGACAACTTGCCCAATACCTTCTTATGGTAGCTGTATCATTTGCACTTGGTTTTGCTCTTACTTATATGTTTGGTTATGAGGATGAAAAAGAAGTTGCTACTGAAGTAGAGACAGAACGTTTGGTCCAAGAAGAAACAACTGGTAACATTCCAGCAGCTCTTCAAAATGAAACACTTGTAACTCCTATCGTTGGTGACGTTGTTGCTCTTGCTGATGTTAATGACCCAGTCTTCTCAAGTGGAGCTATGGGACAAGGTATCGCTGTGAAACCTAGCCAAGGTGTGGTTTATGCACCAGCTGATGCTGAAGTTTCAATCGCCTTTGCAACAGGTCACGCCTTTGGTTTGAAAACAACTAACGGTGCTGAAGTCTTGATCCACGTTGGTATCGACACTGTAACAATGAACGGTGAAGGTTTCGAACAAAAAGTTTCCCAAGGTGACAAGGTAAAAGCTGGCGATGTTCTTGGAACATTTGACTCAAACAAAATCGCTGCAGCTGGTCTTGATGATACAACAATGGTTATCGTTACAAATACAGCTGACTACGCTTCAGTAGCTCCAGTCGCAACAGGTTCAGTTGCGAAGGGTGATGCTCTTATCGAAGTGAAAGCTTAATCTTTCCTAGCTAAATGAAAACGAACAAATGACATGTTTGTTCGTTTTTGCTTGAATGGTAAGATTTACAGAGGAAAATCTAAAAAATTGAGAAACTTAGATTTTTAAAATATGCTATAATAAAGAAAATAAAAACAAGAGGTTTATCATGACAAAATTATATGGAAGCTTGGAAGCGGGCGGTACAAAGTTTGTCTGTGCTGTCGGTGATGAAAACTTTAACGTTGTAGAAAAAACACAATTTCCAACAACAACTCCAATCGAAACAATCGATAAAACCATTGAGTTCTTCTCAAAATTCGATAATCTTGCTGGTCTTGCAGTTGGTTCATTTGGTCCGATTGATATTGACAAAAATTCAAAAACCTATGGCTTTATCACAACAACTCCAAAACCTCACTGGGCAAATGTGGACTTGCTTGGTGCCCTTCGCCGTGCCCTTAACGTGCCAATGTACTTCACAACGGACGTAAACAGCTCTGCCTATGGTGAAGTGGTTGCCCGTAACAATGCTGGTGGCCGTATCGAAAACTTGGTTTACTACACAATTGGTACAGGTATCGGTGCAGGTGTCATCCAACGTGGTGAGTTTATCGGCGGTGTGGGTCACCCTGAAATGGGTCATTACTATGTGGCTAGACACCCAATGGATATTGAAAAAGAGTTTAAGGGTGTTTGTCCTTTCCATAAGGGATGTCTGGAAGGCTATGCAGCTGGTCCAAGTTTGGAAGCTCGTACAGGTGTTCGTGGGGAAAACATTGAACTCAACAACCCTGTTTGGGATGTCCAAGCCTACTATATCGCTCAAGCTGCGGTTAATGCGACAGTGACTTTCCGCCCAGATGTGATTGTCTTTGGTGGAGGGGTCATGGCTCAACAACACATGCTGGACCGTGTCCGTGAGAAATTTACATCTCTTCTTAATGGCTACCTACCAGTACCTGATGTGCGTGATTACATTGTGACGCCAGCAGTAGCAGGAAATGGTTCTGCTACTCTTGGAAACTTTGTTCTTGCAAAAGAAGTTTCAAAATAAAGCACAAAATCCGCTTGGGAAACCAAACGGATTTTTACGTGTCAAAGCATTTGCCAGAAAAAGTCGATAATATAGGTCAGACCGTAGGTATAAACCACGAGAGTAAAGGGCTTGGTCAGAATGATGATGGTCATATAGCGCTTGAAGCTCATCTTGGTCAGGGCAGCCAGCATACAGAGAAAGTCAGCTGGACTAATGGGCCAAATCATCATAAAGATAAAGAAACGGTCAAAGCGATTGCCCTTATCCAACCAACCGATATACTTGTCATAGGTGCGCTTGCTGACGACAGACTGGACAAAGGCAGCTCCGTAGAGGCGCACCAGATAAAAGATAATGGCACAGCCAATGACAATGCCGATATAGTTGTAGATAGTCCCGATGATGTGCCCGTAGATAAAGACACCAGCCACCGATGTCAAGGCTCCTGGAATGATAGGGACGACCGTTTGTAAAATCTGTAAAAAGATAAAGAGAGGTGGTCCCCAGATACCTGCCTGCTGGATAAAGGCAGAGAGGGTTTCCTTAGACTGTAAAATCCCAGCCTGATAAGCCCAAATACAGAAAATCAAACTCCCAACTCCACCGACAATCGATGAGATATTGATAACTTGTTGCAGAAGGGGAGAAACAGCTTTCATTTGTTTATCCTGTGACATGTAAACTCCTCATAGATAGTATAACTCTACTATACCATATTTTGGAGGAGAAAGGGGGAATGAGTCTTTTTTGTGATGGGAAGAGTGATGGAATTTGAGGCTAAACATGCTATAATAAAGGGAGCAGACATGTAGCAAAGGAGAGAGTATGATACAGGTAAAACCAGAACTGGAGATAGAAAAACAACTGATCAACCAACTGGTGACTGGGGAAAGTCAATGGACTTACAGAGATGACCTTAAAACAGAAGAGCAGTTATGGGAAAACTTCTTTGAAAAGCTAGCCCAGAACAATGTGGCTCTATTGGCAGATCATCCCCTGACAGAACAGGAAAAACGCCAGATAAAGAACCAACTGAACTTTGTTAGCTACTATGATGCAGCCAAGTGGTTGGTAGGCGAAAATGGCATTGCCAAGGTTGAGGTTCAAAGAGAAGATGCTAGTTTGGGGACTATCCGTTTATCTGTCATCTGGCGAGACAATATCGCAGCTGGCAAGTCTAGTTATGAGGTTGTCAACCAAGTCGAGAGAGACAAGGTAAATCCTCAGGATCAAGACCGCAGGCTAGATGTGACCCTCTTGATCAATGGCCTTCCAATGATTCATATTGAGCTTAAAAGTCCCCGAGTTGCTTTTCTAGATGCCTTTCATCAAATCAAAAAGTATGATAGAGAAGGCAAGTTCCGCGGCATCTACTCTAGCTTACAGATGTTTGTTGTGACCAATAAAGTAGACACACGCTATATCGCTGCAGCCAGAGAAAATAAACTCAACAAGCAATTTCTAACCAAGTGGGTGGATAAGGACAACCAACCCATAACGAGCTTGACCAGCTTTGCCCACGAAGTCCTTTCCATCCCTCGTGCCCACCAGATGGTTATGCAGTATTCTGTCCTTGATGATAGCAAGAAGGCTCTTATCCTCCTGCGTCCCTATCAGATCCATGCTATCGAAGCGGTGCAGGAAGCTTCTCGCCAGCAAGCATCAGGATATGTCTGGCACACGACAGGTTCAGGTAAGACCTTGACCTCCTATAAGGTGGCGCGGAATCTCCTCCAAATACCGTCTATCCAAAAGACAATCTTTGTCGTTGACCGCAGGGACTTGGATCAACAAACCACTTCATCCTTCCTCTCCTATGCTACCAATGATGTCATTGATATTGATGAGACGGATAATACCCATGATTTGGTCAAACGACTAGGAAGCAATGATAAGCGTGTGGTGGTAACGACCATCCAGAAAATCATCACCATGATGCGTAAGTTTGATCAAGATCTTTACCAAAGAGATGCGGACAAAATCAAGGGTCTCCGAGTGGCCTTTGTCGTGGATGAATGCCACCGTGCTGTAACACCTCAAACACAAAAAGACATTAAGGCCTTTTTCCCACAGTCGCTTTGGTATGGTTTTACAGGCACACCTATCTTTAAGGAAAATAAACGCCAGCAAGTTGGCGATCTAGCCCAAACCACCCAGCAACAGTACGGTGACCGTCTCCATGAGTATACAGTCAAGGAAGCCATCCATGATGGAGCAGTTTTAGGCTTTAAGGTGGATTATCGCAATACCCTCATCACGGATAAATCCGAAAATGACATACCAGATACTGTCTACGAGGATGAGGAGCATATGCTGGAAGTCTTGGATGCCATTATCAATAAATCCCGTCAACAGCTAGGCTTCCAAAAAGGAGTGGGTAAGACCTATAATGCTATCCTGACCGTCAAGTCAATTCCTCAAGCCCAGGCCTACTATGACTTGCTCAAACGAGTCAAGGCTGGGGAGACGAGAGTCAAGGTATCGGAGAGGGTCAAGCAGGTCCTTCCTGATTTTCCAAAGATGACCATCACCTACTCGGTCACTGAAAATGAAGAAGAGTCAAGAGCTAATCAAGACCACATGAAGCAGGTTTTAGAAGACTATAACCAAGAGTTTGATACCCATTTTACTATGGCGGATCTTCGTGGCTTTAATACGGATGTCAATAACCGTCTAGCTCGAAAGCAGGACAAATACCTCTATCGCAAGGAGCAGTTGGACTTAGTCATCGTAGTCAATCGTCTCCTAACGGGATTTGATGCCCCTTGTCTATCAACTCTCTTTATCGACCGAAAACCCATGCAACCGCAGGACTTGATACAGGCTTTTAGCCGAACCAACCGTATTTTTGATAGCAGTAAGACCTACGGTCATATCATCACCTTCCAAAAGCCCCTAGCCTTTAAGGAAGCAGTAGATAATGCCCTCAAACTCTACTCAAATGGTGGTGAAAACGAGGTTCTAGCTCCAAGCTGGGAAGAGGAAAAGAGGAACTTTTTACGGAGTTGCAGTGATTTCAAAAATCTTGCTACTGATGACTATGTGAACGATCTAGATCTCGAGCAAGTCTCTACACCTGAGTTGAGGAAACTAGCTAAAACCTATCAAGCCTTTGATAAATACCTAGCCTCTATCCGAGTGTACAAAGAGTATGATGAGGAAGAAGTTTACAGTCAGACGGGACTTGATGGAGAAAAGTTGGAAAGGTATCTGGGACTTTATCGAAATGTCCTTGCAGAATTAAAAAGCCGAGTAGAGGATGATGACGATGGAGAGCCACTTGATATCCACTATGAACTAGAGTCTATCCAAGTGGACGAAATCAACTATGCCTATATCCTAACCTTGATCCAAAGCCTGATTGAACAAGGTCAAAGTCAAGAAAAGAACCTAAGCGCTCAAGATAAGGAAGCGGTGGATAACTATATTCAGAGCCTTGAGAAGACCAATCCAAATCTTGCCCAGATCATCACTGAACTGTGGAGAGAAGTTCAAGAACATCCAGAAAGCTATCGTGGCCAGTCTATCGCAAATATCTTGGATCAGATGATAGAGGCTGTCATCCAGCAACATATCCAAGTCTTTAGCAAGCGCTGGTATGTCGGCGAAGATGAACTCCGTTATTATGTCGAACATTACCGTAAGGGAGCTAAAAAACAACTAGGAGAAAGCCAGCTGACCAAGAGCCAGCGCTATCAGGACTATAAACTAGAGGTGGCGGACGCCCTCAATCCTCTTCTCTATAAAAAACAAATCAAGGAAGCCTATACCCAGCTAGTAGAGGAAGTCATTGAGCCGTTGAGGGTTGGGAGATAGTAAAACTTTGGAGGAAAAATGGCAGATACAATATTAATTTTAGGAAACGGCTTTGATTTAGCCATGGGTCGAAAAACAAGTTATAGTGATTTCATAGAATTTGCTAATAATTTATTTTTAGAAAAAGTAGATCATTTGCAGTCATTTCTCAACAGTAATAATATTGATATTGAGAAGTATAAAGATAATTTATACCTTAGGTTTATAAATGAGAATAGGTCTACTCTTGGAGAGAATTGGTCAAATCTAGAAATAATGATTTCAAATCTCGCTGAAGCGATTGAATATTTTAAGCAAGATCCGGATATTTTATACTCCAAAGGAAAAGATTATTTGAAGGTAATTTACACTAAACAATTTCGTGAATTTTTGGTACATCAGGAAAATTTCACATCGAAGTTTTTTATTTCTGAAATATTTAATGAATTTTTTAAGGTTTTGGAGTGGGATAAATTAGAAAGAAAGGTAGCTTTATCAAAATTAAATGAGAAATTTATTTATCATCTAGAGTTGTTAACAGATCTATTAGAAATTTATCTTTCATATAGAGACTACCTAGATTTTGAAATTGATAAAATAGCTCCAGTAGAAACGGCACTAGATGCAATCAATAGTATTTCAGAGTCTAGTGTAATTAGTTTTAATTATACCCATACTTCATATGAACTTTTCAAAATTCCTATAGAAAATACCCATTATATTCACGGAGAAATTGATTTAAATAGAAATAAATCAGCAGTAAATACAATGGTTTTTGGTATAGAAGATAAGGGGAATGATGTCAATTCTGATTTAATTCCTTATCAAAAGTATTATCAAAGAATTGTAAAAGAAACGGGTGGCCAATATGAAGGCTTTTTCAAGATTAACCGAGAAGATTTATTTGCTGGATTAAATGAAAAAAATATTATTATTTTTGGACATTCAGTTGACCCACTAGATAAGGAAATTTTTCAAAATTGTTTTACTTTAACAAGTCACTATACTTACAATTATCGATTTATTTTTACATACTATAATGAGCCTGCTAAACGGTCTATTGTTAAGAATTTAGCTATCATACTAGGAAAAGATAAACTTGTAGAATTAACTGGTAATAAAAATGTAGTCTTCGTTAAAAGTGATGATATTGATGGGATGAAAGAAGTTCTTTTGGATTAAATAATATTTGAATAGTATGTAACTTGCAATAATATTATTATTAATACTTTATACTTAGGGGAAATTACAATCAATGGATTTTATAATTACATTTCTTAATTCTCAGTTTATTAGTTCCATGATAGGGGCTTTACTAGGTGCTGGTGTAGCAGTGTATGTTGCAAAGCTTCAAAATAAGCAGCAACTTAAACAGCTACAAGATGAACATAAGTTACAACGAGAATTTTTTGAAAAACAAGAAGAGAACGAAAGAGAACGTATTTTCTTACAATATACAATTGAGCGAGCAGAGCGTTCATATGAGATATTGAGCGATTTAAGAATTGCTAAAAATTTATTTGCAGATGCAATATTTGAATTCGTAAAGATGATCTCTAAAGAAGTAGAATCAGATGAAGATATTGAGTTTGAAAAAATTTTTCCTTTATTATATTCAGATTATTTGCTTCCTAAATATAATTCAATTATAAAATTAAGAGATTTATTATTGCTAACTCTGGTTATACAAGATGATATCGAATTATCTAGGTTAAAAGAAGAGGTTCGTAAGGAAGTTGCAATATTTGTAGACTATCACAAAAAAATAAATCGAGTGAATAGTTTTGAAGATTATCGAAAAGTTGCGGATGACTTTATGGTAGAGTCTAAATTAACTGAAAAATGTGATGAGTTAAGGACTTATTTAACAAAGTATATAACCGAAACTACATTTAGGTTAGTTTCTCCAGAGAAAATGGCCGAAAAAATTATAAAACAAGAATATAATGTATCTAATTTAAAATTTAAAATAGTGAGAAAGCAGGATAGGGATGGAGAAGCCAAAAATTAGGTTCTTAAAAAATAAACATTCATGGGTAAGAAGTACTTTTGAAGGAATAGCTAAAAGGAGAACTAAAAGTTCTGATAACCCTGATTTACCAAGAATTGAATATCAAGATATTCTTTCTGGAGAAGGGAGATTAAACAAAGAATTAAGTAAAAATATTGATTGTCGCAAAGGAATAGTATTTGAAACAAATGATATTTTATATGGAAAGTTACGTCCATATTTAAAAAACTGGCTACACCCAAATTTTAATGGTATTGCGTTAGGAGATTTTTGGGTCTTGCAGGCAAGAAATTGTGATTCAAAATTTCTGTTTTCGTTACTTCAATCGCCAAAATTTCAAAGAGTTGCAAATGATACATCTGGAACAAAGATGCCACGTTCTGATTGGAAGACAGTTTCACAGACAGAGTTTAGTATTCCTGCTTCTAACGACGAACAATCTGCCATTGGTTCTCTTTTCCGCACCCTTGACAATCTTCTGTCTAGCTACAAGGACAATCTCACCAACTACCAATATCTCAAGGCGACCATGCTCTCCAAGATGTTTCCAAAAGCTGGACAGACAGTTCCAGAGATACGTTTGGATGGATTTGATGGGGAGTGGGAGATAAATAAACTTAATAAATATTTGACTGTTTCAAAGAAAAAAAATACTAAACAACAATTTGATAAAGAAGATGTTTTGTCTGTATCTGGGGAGGTTGGAATTGTAAATCAAATAAAATTTCAAGGACGATCTTTTGCTGGTGTATCTGTAGAAATGTATTCAATTGTTGAAACAGGAAATATTGTATATACAAAAAGTCCTTTAAAAGCTAATCCGTACGGAATCATTAAAACTAATTATGGAATTCCAGGGATAGTTTCGACTTTGTATGCTGTTTATTTACCTAAAGAAAATGTATTTCCAGGATTTGTGGAGAGGTATTTTGAAAATGATTTGAGATTAAATTCATATTTAAAACCGTTAGTTAATAAAGGTGCTAAGAATGATATGAAAGTTTCTGACGAAAATGCATTATTAGGAAATGTTATTTTTCCTAAATTAGAAGAACAAGTAGCTATTTCAGATTATTTTACAAATCTTGATAAATTTATTCAATCACACACGGATAAAATTTCTCAGTTAGAAACACTGAAAAAGAAACTCTTGCAAGATATGTTTATTTGAGGTTTCCTAATGAAATTTTTAGAAAGATTATTTTTGTCGTTCAGTTCTTTTTTTCCTGGTTTAATTTTGTTTATTTTTACTATAAATATTTTTCCAAATGTTGAAAATTTATTGGCAAGTATTACTAAAATGATTATTTTGATTTTAGTAATGCTAGTAGTTGCATTTGGATTACTGAAATGTTTTGAAAAAAAAGTAAAATCTGATACGGCTAACATCGTCTCAATTCAACCGGTTGAGCATGAAATTATTCCAACGTATATAGGTTTGTTTGTCATAATGCTTGGTTTGGGTAGTTTAAGTTTAATTTATCAAATGTTTATTGTGTTATTTATATTTGGGATATGGTTTGTTTTAATGGAAAAATCTTATTATTTTAATCTTATTTGGTTACTTAAATATAGGTATTATAAGGTACAAGATAAGATTGGTAATACTTATATAATTTACAGTAAGAGAAATGATGTAAAAGAAGTTGGTAAAATTCAGAATTTAGTAAGAATAAATAATTTTACATTTTTGGAGAAGGAATAGTATGTTTTTAGTAAAAGTAGGTCAAATATATAGAAAATTGGAAAACACGGATGACATTTCTGAACTAGTTGCTCCGGAGATTGATCCTGAAAATAGTAGAGAATTTGATCCAGAAATAAAATTAGAACATGAGGAATGGTTCTATATTGAAATTGATGATGAGCATATGTCGATGGTCAAAGAATATGAAGATAAATTTTTAAATACTGCGGGTCTAAATGATGTAAATGAAGAAGAGTTCTCGAAAATTGATTTGATTTTTCGAAAAGTTGAAAATGACGGTTTAGTTTTTCAAAAAATAACTAAATCAAGGAGAATGGTTGATAAGTCAATCTTGAAATGGAGATATAGAAGAGCTGAAAGAACAATTATTGAAAAGGGTATAGAACTAAAATCTGAGAACGATGCCTATTTTGATGGAAACGATAAATTGTATTTCAAAAATTTTAGAACGATTCGTAGCTTATTTAAGGGGATTGATGATTACTATCGTATAGCAAGTCAAGCAGAAGTTGATGAGTTTAAAGAATTTAATCTGGTGAGTTTTGTTTCAGATTTTAAAATTAAGACTAACAACTTAAAGATGTTGGCAGTTTTAAAAGATTATGAGATAGATTTGGATGATATTGCTGTTAAAAGTACTTTGTTGAGATCTTACAGTCAGTATCCTAATCAAGAGTTTGAGTTGGACGATAATCAAAATTTTATAATTGATAGTAATAGAAAATTAACATGTTTACTAAAGTTAGCACTTGGACGGCTATATACAAATCCAATAACTCATCATAAAATGGAAGCTAACCATGCAAAGAAATTAAATTAAACTAAGAAAATGATTTAGAAAGAAATACTATGGAAACAGCACAAACTTCCCAGTCGCTCTACCAAGCCCTGTGGAACTCAGCGGATGTTCTCCGCTCTAAGATGGATGCCAATGACTACAAGTCCTATCTTTTGGGCATGGTCTTTTATAAGTACCTGTCGGATAAGATGCTCTTTTTTGTGGCGGAGACTATGGAGGAGGGGAGTGAGAGTCTAGAGGCTGCCCTTGAGGTTTATCGTAACTACTATGAGGATGCGGACACCCATGAGGATCTTCTTGCAGTCATGAAGGACGAACTCAACTATAGTATCAAGCCTGAGTTGACCTTTACAGCTCTTGTAGTACGTGTCAATGAGGGGACTTTCCAGTTGGAAGATTTGGCTCAGGGGTTTCGAGATATTGAGCAGAGTGATGAACTCTATGAAAATCTCTTTGAAGATATTGACCTCTATTCTAAAAAGCTAGGGGCAACTCCGCAAAAGCAAAACCAAACGGTGGCGGCAGTCATGAAGGAGTTGGCTGTGCTAGATGTGGCTGGTCATGCTGGCGATATACTGGGGGATGCCTACGAGTATCTGATCGGTCAGTTTGCGACTGACTCGGGTAAGAAGGCTGGTGAGTTCTATACGCCTCAGCCTGTTGCCAAACTTATGACTCAGATTGCCTTTTTGGGTCGTGAGGATCAGCTAGGCTTTACCATCTACGATGCGACTATGGGCTCTGGCTCTCTCTTGCTCAATGCCAAGAAATACTCTCATAAACCGCAGACAGTAGTCTACTTTGGTCAGGAACTCAACACCTCAACCTATAACTTGGCTCGGATGAACATGATTCTACACGGTGTTCCTGTTGAAAATCAATTTCTCCACAATGCAGATACACTAGATGAAGACTGGCCGACTCAAGAACCGACCAACTTTGATGGTGTTCTGATGAACCCTCCCTACTCTGCCAAGTGGTCAGCGAGCTCTGGCTTTATGGCGGATCCTCGTTTCTCTCCTTTTGGGAAACTAGCACCCCAGTCCAAGGCTGATTTTGCCTTTCTCTTGCATGGTTACTACCATCTCAAGCAGGATAATGGAGTTATGGCTATCGTTCTTCCTCACGGGGTTCTTTTCCGTGGAAATGCGGAAGGAACCATTCGCAAGGCCTTGTTAGAAGAAGGAGCTATTGACACGGTTATCGGTCTTCCTGCCAATATCTTCTTCAATACCAGCATTCCGACTACGGTTATCATTCTCAAAAAGAACCGCACTAACCGTGATGTTTACTTTATCGATGCTTCTAAAGAGTTCGATAAGGGGAAAAATCAGAATATCATGACGGATGTTCATATCGAAAAGATTCTGGAAGCCTACAAGTCTCGTGAGGAGATTGATAAGTTTGCCCATCTAGCAAGCTATGAAGAAATCGTCGAAAATGACTATAACCTCAATATCCCTCGCTACGTAGACACTTTTGAGGAAGAAGAAGTCGAACCACTGACAGACATCGTTAGCAAGATTAACACGACAAATGAAGCAATCCAAAACCAAACCGCTTCCCTACTTGAAATGCTGAACCAACTACACGGAACCACACCAGAAGCCGATGCTGAACTCAAAAAGTTTTTGAAAGAGTTTGAAGGGTGATGGAGAAATAAGGATATAGCAAAGGAAGTGTGCTTATGAAGTCAAATGAAAATAAAGAAAATCAAACAAGTGTAGGAATAACATTGACCTCGCATCATGATTTTACTAGTGATGTGGATGAAGTAGCTTGGAATTTTTATCTCAAATACTATGGAGAAAACCTGTGTCAAAAAAATCAAAGTAATTTTTTATTTTCTCATAAAGGGATAGAAATTTATGCTAACGGAGATGTGTCTTTTAATATAGATTCTACAGTCTTTAATAAAGGTACTAAACTTTATGAGTCAATTTTAAAGGAGACCAATGTTTCGGAAGGGTTAAAGAATTCTCTTGGTGTTATGCGTTATTCGCCTATGAACATCAGTATCATGCCTAAAACTGGTGGTTTAAATATCATAAAAAAATCTTTAGGGAACGATAGATTTGATACTTTTGCTTATTTTATTAATCAATATTATGAAGGCTTTAAAACTCCCATCATTAATGCTGGTTCTTTAACGATGGGAATTGGGAATAGATTGATTTTAGAAAAATTTTTAGATAGCTATAATAGTGCTATTGAATTCTTTGAAGATATTTATGGGCTTGAAAAGTATTTTGTTAATAAATTAATAAAATCAGGTAAACGTACAATTACAAAAAAAGAAGACTATTGCTACTATTTGAAATTGGCTCATGATTATTGGAGTTCTAGACTAAGTCAAAAGAAAATTCAAGATTATCTAGATAAACGGACAATTGAAAATT
The DNA here is from genome assembly GCF_946190375.1 of Streptococcus mitis. Lineage (GTDB taxonomy): Bacteria > Bacillota > Bacilli > Lactobacillales > Streptococcaceae > Streptococcus > Streptococcus mitis_CJ. The sequence continues at coordinate 69,331 of NZ_CAMIAF010000006.1, forward strand.
ATCAAAATCATTTGAATACCATTTTAAACGAGATTGAAATACTAGAAAATAGTATTAATAAGCAATAAAGCATACTTCAAGAGTCTACTTTATAGGACTGTTACTTTGTTTCCATATTTCCTGGAAACTGATAGAAAACAAGGAGAAATATGGAACAAACTAATCAAAAATCCCAGTGCCAACAACTCTGGGCTAGAAACAAATACCTCGTGTTGAGCCATTCCAGCAATATTTACAATGAGATTCGTCAGTATCTCAAGAATGAAGAGGTGGAGGTGAGTCAGGTTCAGGAGATGATTGACCGTGCCTGCCAGATTCCAGAACACAGGGGTCAGGTTTGCAATGCCTTTCAGCATATTTGGGGCTATTTCAAAAAGAAAGCGACAGATGCTGAGCGCAAAGACTATATGCTCTTGCTAGATTGCTACCGCTTTGGTCAGGCTTCTAAGGAAGACTTAATCGCTAAGACTCGAGACTTGCTTGATCGCTATCCAAATACCTACTTGCAACATTCAAATTTACTGAAAGGAGATTGTCATGAGACTTTGGCATGAGGCTTTGATTTCACAGCTTCCTCGTCCTCAACTCTTGGGGCAACATCGAGAGTGTTGTGCCCTGCGTGGCAATGGCTGGGGCAGAAAGCATGCAACGGTGGACTATATCTTTACCCACTCGCCCTATCGTCTCTATGCCTATCATCGCTTGATCATGGAGGAGATGATTAAACGAGGCTTTAAGGTCAGTCCAGAGTGGCTGGACAAGAACTACCGTGGCAAGACTTGTCCTCCCTATGAAGATTTAGCAGAGGAGAAGTTGACTAGTCCTATCTATAGTGAGCATGACCATGCCTACTATGAGGAGTGTCTGGCTAATCTTCGAGAGAAGGGCATAGAGCTGGAGTAAGAGTCAGTATAACCTCTAATTTAGAACTCTTTTTGTAATTTTTTCGAATAATTAAAATGAGACCTTTAGAATGATTCTAAGGTCTTCTTTTTATAAGTATTTGAATTTACTTTTAATAACTTTTAAGTTATAATTTTAAAAAACCAAGATTGAACTGAAGGACTTAAAAGAAAGAGGGGTAAGTGATGAAGAATAGTGCTATTGGGAGTAATTGGAAGGATGTCCGATCTGAACTCTTTACCAAGGAGGAAATTCTTGAAAGTGATATGCGAGTGGCTATTATGAGTGAGTTGATAGAAGCTAGACATGAGCAAGGTATCAGTCAGAAAAAGCTAGAAGAACTCAGTGGAGTAAGCCAGCCTGTTATAGCTAGGATGGAAACAGGCAAGACAAGTCCTCAGTTGGACACAGTCTTAAAAGTCCTAGCCAGTTTAGGAAAGACACTAGTAGCCGTCCCCCTAGAACAGGGAAAGAGTTGATTAAACTGAGTTATAGTCTTTTATAATAACAAGCCATAGTCACTTATAAGAATCACTAATAACGCGTTTGAACCGTCTAACTGAAATAAAGCTATAAAACAAGATACACAAAGGATTTGAGGCAGTTGTCTCAGGTCCTTTTCTTTTGTCTAAAACAGAGGTATAGTTTAAAACTATATCAAAGCCTAATTTTTTACAATTATACAGACGCATTCTTTTCTGTTAAGATAGTTTCAACAACAAATTTTGGAGGACACATCATGTCAACTACAATCATCGGTTTCCCTCGTTTGGGCGAATTCCGCGAATTAAAATTTACAACTGAAAAATACTTTAGAAAAGAAATCTTAGAAGAAGAACTCCTTGCAGCAGCAAAGGACTTGCGTGCGAAACACTGGAACATTGTCAAAGAAAAAGGTATCACTGAAATTCCATCAAATGACTTTTCTCACTATGACAACTTCCTAGATGCAGCTTTCCTTTTCAACGTGGTACCTGCTTCAGTTCAAAACTTGGACTTGTCTGACCTTGAGCGCTACTTTGCTTTGGGTCGTGGTTACCAAGGAGAAAAAGGTGATGTTCGCGCCCTTCCAATGAAGAAATGGTTCAACACCAACTACCACTATATCGTGCCTAAATTTGAAAAAGACACTCAAGTTAAACTTGCAGGTCACAAGATTTTCGATGAGTTCCAAGAAGCAAAAGAGCTAGGATTAAACACTCGTCCTGTTCTTGTAGGTCCATTCACTTTCCTTCAATTGTCAGACTTTGAAGAAGGCGTGAAAGCAGAAGACTTTGTAGACAGCTTAGTGGCTGCTTACCAAGAAGTTTTTGCTAAATTGGCTGAACTTGGTGCAACTCGTATCCAATTAGATGAAGCTGCTCTTGTAAAAGATTTGACAGCTGAAGAAAAAGCTCTCTTCTTGAACCTCTACAACAAGCTTTTGGCTGACAAAAAAGGTCTTGAAGTCTTACTTCAAACATACTTCGGTGATGTTCGTGACGTTTACGCTGATCTTGTAAACTTGCCAGTTGATGCAATCGGTTTGGACTTCGTTGAAGGTAAGAAAACTCTTGAACTCGTTAAAGGTGGCTTCCCAGCTGATAAGACTCTTTATGCAGGTATTGTCAATGGTAAAAACATCTGGCGTAACAACTATGAAAAGAGCTTGGCTGTTCTTGAGCAAATCCCAGCTGAAAATATTGTTTTGACTAGCTCATGCTCACTTCTTCATGTGCCATTTACAACTGCTAACGAAGAATTTGAACCAGCTATCTTGAACCACTTTGCTTTCGCAGTTGAAAAATTGGATGAAATCCGTGATTTGGATGCTATCCGCAATGGTCAAGGTGCAGAAGCTCTTGCAGCTAACAAAGAACTCTTTGCGACTGAACGTGTTGGTGTTAATGCAGAACTTCGTGCGCGCATCGCTGGTTTGACAGACGCAGACTACACTCGTTTACCAGCCTTTGCAGAACGTGAAGCTATCCAAGAAGAAGCTTTCAAACTTCCAGCTCTTCCAACAACAACTATCGGTTCATTCCCTCAAACAAAAGAAGTTCGTGCTAAACGTTTGGCTTACCGTAAAGGTGAATTGTCTCAAGAAGAGTACGATGCTTTCCTTGCTGAAACGATCGACGAATGGATCAAATGGCAAGAAGATATCGACTTTGATGTCCTTGTTCACGGTGAATTTGAGCGCAATGACATGGTTGAGTACTTCGGTCAAAACTTGTCAGGTTACCTCTTCTCTGAAAATGGTTGGGTACAATCATACGGTATGCGTGGGGTGAAACCACCAATCATCTGGGGTGATGTAACACGTCTTAACCCTATCACTGTCAAATGGTCTAGCTATGCACAAAGCCGTACAAACAAACCTGTTAAAGGTATGTTGACTGGACCTGTTACCATCCTCAACTGGTCATTCCCACGTGAAGACATCTCTATCAAGGATTCTACTCTTCAAATCGCCCTTGCTATCAAGGATGAAGTGCTTGATCTTGAAGCTGCTGGTGTGAAAATCATCCAAATCGATGAGGCTGCTCTTCGTGAAAAATTGCCACTCCGTCGTAGCGACTGGTATGAAGACTACCTTGACTGGGCAATTCCTGCTTTCCGCTTGGTACACTCAACAGTAGCGCCAGACACACAAATCCACACTCACATGTGTTACTCAGAATTTACAGATATCATTCCAGCTATCGACAACTTGGATGCGGACGTTATCTCATTTGAGGCTAGCCGTTCAAACCTTGAAATCTTGGACGAACTCAAAGCGAAAAACTTCCAAACAGAAGTGGGACCTGGGGTTTACGATATCCACTCACCTCGTGTGCCAAATGAAGGCGAAATCGACCATACAATCGAAGCTATCCTTGCTAAAGTGCCAAGCAAGAAAGTTTGGATCAACCCTGACTGTGGTTTGAAAACACGTGGTATTCCAGAAACAAAAGAAAGCTTGATCCGCCTTGTTGAAGCAGCTAAAGCTGCGCGTGAGAAATTGTAAGATAAGGATTTCTCAAGAAGCGCTGTTTGGTCAATCTGCCTGTTTCACTTGGATTTCAGAGTCCAGCTAACTAAAAATCAACTAGAAAAGGATAAAGACTATGTCGCGCCAAACACCGTCACTCTCATTTGAAGTGTTCCCTCCCAACCCAGCCGTGGGTAATGATAAAATTATTTCTGCTCTTCAAGATATGCAGGAGTTGGCTCCCCACTTTATCAGTGTGACTGCCAGCAATAATAAATTTAATATCAAGGAAACGACGGTCCGTTTGGCTGATTTTATCCAAAATGACTTGGCGATTCCAACTATTGCTCACTTGCCAGCCATCTATTTGACTAAGGAAAAGGTTGCTGAAACCATTGCTGACTTGGACAAAGTTGGGGTGCAGAAAATCTTGGCTCTTCGTGGGGATATTATTCCAGATGTGGAACCACAAAAGGATTTCCGCTACGCAACGGACTTGATTGAGTTCATCAAGGAGCAAGCTCCTCACTTTGATATTGTTGGTGCTTGTTATCCAGAAGGACACCCAGATTCGCCAAATCAGATTTCAGATATTCAAAATCTTAAGAAGAAAGTGGATGCAGGTTGTTCGAGCCTTGTAACTCAGCTTTTCTTTGACAATGAGCGCTTCTATGATTTCCAAGACAAGTGTATCTTGGCTGGGATTGATGTTCCCATTCATGCAGGGATTATGCCAATTCTGAATCGAAATCAGGCTCTCCGCCTCTTGAAGACTTGTGAGAATATCCACCTTCCACGCAAATTTAAAGCCATCTTAGACAAGTATGAGCATGACCCTGAGTCGCTCAGAGCAGCAGGACTTGCCTATGCAGTGGACCAAATTGTGGACTTGGTAACTCAGGATGTGGCTGGTGTGCATCTCTATACGATGAACAATGCTGAAACAGCAAAATACATTCATCAAGCAACCCATGCCTTGTTTAATCATCAGTCCTTAGGATAATAAAAAGCAAACCATTCTTCTCAGGTGAGGGGAATGGTTCCTTTTTAATGGTAAAGACCGCACTTTTTAAGAAAAATATGATAAAATAGACTCTGTACGTACTTGATACAAAGATGAGGGTATTTAGGTTGTAGAAGTTTGTTTAAAGTTGATTATTTTTTAAACAAAATCTGATAATGTGTGTCTCAAAAAACACGAACGGAGTGAGTATTTAAAAGTTATTTCACGCTATCGTGGTATCTTAGATGATAACAATATTATTATCTAAGACGGGATTTTTGAGAGTAAAATTGTTCGGGAAACTATTTTAGCCTGAGCATAGAAATGAAAAGGCGAAGTAATTAAAAATTACCATTGAAATTCCATTGTATTTCTAAAATAATCCACTGGATAATTTTACCTCCCGTCCGCACTATTTCAGGGAAATATCAAAAAGATACTTAATTGAATTTTGGCTTCATTTCTTAGGAAAAAAGATAAGCTTTCTAGCGCTTGTCGAGTGCGGTGTCATCTTCCTATTTTTCTACAGAAATGTTCGGCAAGCCGAACCGTCCAAAATATCTTGAGCAATTGAACCCGGCCGAAAAGCTATGTAAAAAAGATAAACTGTCTTGTCTTCATCGAAGACTTCGTCAGTTTCCTATTTTTACTTTGCTTTTGACGTCCTTGGTATCTTGATCTTTGTAGGCAAGGCGTATAATTTCATCAATCCAAAGGGGATTAAAATGACAAAACAAGTGTTTCAAACGACTTTTGCGGGTCGTGAGTTAATTGTAGAGACTGGTCAGGTTGCCAAGCAGGCAAATGGCTCTGTTGTTGTACGTTACGGTGAGTCAACTGTCTTGACTGCGGCCGTGATGTCTAAGAAAATGGCAACTGGGGATTTCTTCCCTCTCCAAGTCAACTACGAAGAAAAAATGTATGCAGCTGGGAAGTTTCCTGGTGGCTTTATGAAACGTGAAGGACGTCCTTCAACGGATGCGACTTTGACAGCGCGTTTGATTGACCGTCCAATCCGACCAATGTTTGCGGAAGGTTTCCGTAATGAAGTGCAAGTGATTAACACTGTGCTTTCTTATGATGAAAATGCCTCTGCACCAATGGCTGCTATGTTTGGTTCATCATTGGCATTGTCTATTTCAGATATTCCATTTGACGGACCTATCGCTGGGGTGCAAGTTGGCTATGTGGATGGTCAAATCATCATCAACCCTACGCAAGAACAAGCAGAGCAATCGCTCCTTGAATTGACAGTAGCTGGTACCAAACACGCCATCAACATGGTAGAATCTGGTGCTAAAGAATTGTCAGAAGAAATCATGTTGGAAGCTCTCCTTAAAGGGCACGAAGCAGTTAAAGAATTGATTGCCTTCCAAGAAGAAATCGTTGCAGCAGTTGGTAAAGAAAAAGCAGAAGTAGAATTGCTTCATGTGGATGCTGACTTGCAAGCTGAAATCATCGCAGCCTACAACAGCGACCTTCAAAAAGCGGTTCAAGTAGAAGAAAAATTGGCTCGTGAAGCTGCAACTCAAGCAGTTAAGGACCAAGTGACTGCAGTTTACGAAGAAAAATATGCAGACCACGAAGAATTTGACCGTATCATGCGTGATGTGGCTGAAATCTTGGAACAGATGGAACACGCTGAAGTGCGCCGTTTGATCACAGAAGATAAGGTACGTCCTGATGGTCGTAAGGTCGATGAAATCCGTCCTTTGGATGCGGTTGTTGACTTCCTTCCTCGTGTGCATGGTTCTGGTCTCTTCACTCGTGGACAAACTCAGGCCCTTTCAGTCTTGACCTTGGCTCCGATGGGAGAAACTCAAATTATTGATGGTTTGGATCCAGAGTACAAGAAACGCTTTATGCACCACTATAACTTCCCTCAATATTCTGTAGGGGAAACTGGTCGTTACGGTGCGCCAGGTCGTCGTGAAATCGGTCACGGTGCTCTCGGTGAGCGTGCCCTTGCTCAAGTCTTGCCAAGTTTGGAGGAATTCCCATACGCTATCCGTCTAGTAGCAGAAGTCTTGGAATCAAATGGTTCTTCTTCTCAAGCTTCTATCTGTGCGGGAACGCTTGCCCTTATGGCTGGTGGTGTGCCAATCAAGGCGCCAGTAGCTGGTATTGCTATGGGACTTATCTCAGATGGAAATAACTACACAGTCTTGACAGATATTCAAGGTTTGGAAGACCACTTTGGAGATATGGACTTTAAGGTTGCGGGTACTCGTGACGGGATTACAGCCCTTCAAATGGATATCAAGATCCAAGGGATTACTGCAGAAATCTTGACTGAGGCTCTTGCCCAAGCCAAGAAAGCACGTTTTGAAATCCTTGATGTGATTGAAGCTACCATTCCAGAAGTTCGTCCAGAATTGGCTCCAACTGCTCCAAAAATTGATACCATCAAGATTGATGTGGACAAGATTAAGATTGTCATCGGTAAGGGTGGAGAAACCATCGACAAGATTATCGCTGAAACAGGCGTTAAGATTGATATCGACGAAGAAGGAAATGTGTCTATCTACTCTAGTGACCAAGATGCTATTAACCGTACTAAAGAAATTATTGCTGGTTTGGTCCGTGAAGCCAAAGTAGATGAAGTTTACCGTGCTAAAGTCGTTCGTATCGAGAAATTTGGTGCCTTTGTTAACCTCTTTGATAAGACAGATGCCCTTGTTCATATCTCGGAGATGGCTTGGACGCGTACCAATAATGTCGAAGACTTGGTAGCAATCGGGGATGAAGTTGATGTTAAGGTTATCAAGATTGATGAAAAAGGACGTGTGGATGCTTCTATGAAAGCCCTTCTTCCTCGTCCTCCAAAACCTGAACGTGATGAAAAAGGCGAAAAGTCTGAGAGACCTCACCGCCCACGTCATCACAAGGACCACAAACCTAAGAAAGAATTTACAGAAACACCAAAAGATTCAGAATAAGAAAAGGAGAAATGTATGGGATGGTGGCGCGAAACCATTGATATCGTAAAAGAAAATGATCCAGCGGCCCGCACCACTTTGGAGGTTTTGCTGACTTATCCAGGTGTCAAGGCCTTGGCGGCCCACCGTCTTTCGCATTTTCTCTGGAAGCATGGCTTCAAACTCTTGGCTCGTATGCACAGTCAGTTTTGGCGCTTTTGGACTCAGATTGAGATTCATCCAGGGGCCCAGATTGATTCAGGTGTCTTTATCGACCATGGTTCTGGCTTGGTGATTGGAGAGACAGCTATCGTTGAGACGGGAGTTCTCCTCTATCATGGGGTGACTCTTGGGGGAACAGGGAAAGACTGTGGCAAACGCCATCCGACGGTTCGAAAGGGAGCCTTGATATCAGCACATGCCCAAGTTATTGGTCCTGTAGAAATCGGTGAAAATGCCAAAGTCGGTGCAGCAGCAGTTGTCGTGGCAGACGTGCCTAGTGATGTGACGGTTGTCGGTATTCCGGCTAAGATTGTCCGTGTACATGGTAAAAAGGATGAGCCGGCCATTCACGAAGTCGAAGAAAAACGAGAGTACTACGTCAATAAACTCGAGCAGGCTAAAGAAGCCAGTCACAAATCGTCTGGGTTGTAGAGGATACCTATATGATTCAAGCAAGAAACAAGTTAAGCCAAGAGGAGCTATCTGAGGCGAAAAAACTAATTAACTGTTGCCAAAACTATGACGGTACCTATCGTGATCCCTATCTCTCTAACATGCTTAATTTTGACCCAAACATGCCCGCCTTTTTCCTTTATTATGAAAAAGGCGAACTTGTTGGTCTCTTAACTGTCTATGCAGATGACCAAGATGTAGAAGTGACGATACTGGTTCATCCAGATCATCGCCGTCAGGGAATTGCGCGTGCGTTGTTTACTAGTTTTGAGAGAGAAACAGCTTCTTTCTCTATTTGTTCAGTCACTTTTCAGACAGAGCGTGTTTTTCTAGAACGTCATCCTGATTTTATCAGCAACTGGGGCTTGGTCGAGGATGAAGATACAGAAACTTGGTTAGGTAAGGGTAGAAGACCTTATCCGTTAGCAAAGGTTTCCAATCTTGAAGTTTTGTTAGCAGATAGTTCGTATCAGGAGAAAATTAGTCAGTTAAAATTTCAGGCATTCTCAGAGGAACATGAGTCTAGAGAGATTGTGGATAGATATGTCGCTGAAGCTCTGAAGGATCCAGAAAGTCGCTTATATATTTTGTTAAAAGACGGTCAGGTTATTGGAACTTGCACGGTAGATTTATCGACTAATACGAATTACTTCTACGGTTTAGCAATATCTGAACCTGAACGTGGGAAAGGCTATGGAAGCTACTTAGCAAAATCCCTTGTCAACCAACTAATTGAGCAAAATGATAAGGAATTTCAGATTGCAGTAGAAGATAGCAATGTAGGTGCCAAACGTTTGTATGAAAAAATTGGCTTTGTCAAACAGACTCAGGTGGTTTATCTGAATGAGAAAGGAGCAAGGGATTCCGAAGTGTAGAGAGATTCGGACTGAAATTCAATTGAACTCTTAGTGACGAAACTAACAGTTCTTGGATTTTAGCTTTCCTGATTATGATTTATGATTGAAATCTATGACACCATGTCTCGTGATTTGCGAGAATTTGTCCCGATTGAGGACGGTAAGGTCAAGATGTATGTTTGTGGGCCAACTGTGTACAACTATATCCACGTGGGGAATGCCCGCTCAACAGTGGCTTTTGATACGGTTCGTCGCTATTTTGAGTACCGTGGGTATGAGGTTGCCTATATTTCCAATTTTACAGATGTAGATGATAAGATTATCAACCGTGCCAAGGAAGAGGGCATCACTCCTCAGGAGGTTGCGGACAAGTACATCACTGCCTTTCGTGAGGATGTGACAGCCTTGGGCGTCAAACCTGCGACCCGCCATCCGCGTGTGGTGGAGTTTATGGCTGACATCATCCGCTTTGTGGAAGATTTGATTGAAAAAGGCTTTGCCTACGAGAGTCAAGGGGATGTTTACTTCCGTGTGGAAAAATCTCACAACTATGCCAAATTGGCTAATAAAACCTTGGAAGATTTGGAGCTGGGTGCTTCAGGTCGTACCGATGAAGAAACAGCTCGTAAGGAAAATCCTGTAGACTTTGCCCTCTGGAAATCTGCCAAATCAGGCGAGATTTCTTGGGACAGTCCTTGGGGACCTGGTCGTCCGGGCTGGCACATCGAGTGTTCGGTCATGTCAACAGAGATTTTGGGCGATACCATTGATATCCACGGTGGCGGAGCCGACCTAGAGTTTCCACACCACACCAATGAAATTGCCCAGTCAGAAGCCAAAACAGGTCAGACCTTTGCCAACTACTGGATGCACAATGGCTTTGTCAATATCGATAATGTCAAGATGTCCAAGTCCTTGGGTAACTTTATCACAGTGCACGATGCCCTCAAAAACCTCGATGGTCAAGTTCTTCGTTTCTTCTTTGCGACTCAGCATTACCGCAAGCCTATCAACTTTACCGAAAAGGCAGTGCGTGATGCAGAGACAAATCTCAAGTATTTGAAGAACACTTATGAGCAACCATTTACAGGAAAAGTGGATGTCAAAGAGTTACAAGCCTTTAAAGATAAGTTTGTGGCGGCTATGGATGAAGATTTTAACGCTGCCAACGGTATCACAGTTGTTTTTGAAATGGCCAAATGGATTAACTCAGGTAATTATGATGCAAGTGTTAAGGAAGCTCTTGCGGATATGTTGGAAGTCTTTGGGATTGTCTTTGTTGAGGAAGTTTTGGATGCAGAGATTGAAGACTTGATCCAAAAACGCCAAGAAGCGCGTGCCAATCGTGACTTTGCGACAGCGGACCAGATCCGTGACCAATTGGCTGCTCAAGGGATTAAGCTCCTTGACACCAAAGATGGAGTGAGGTGGACACGTGATTGATGTCAATCTCATTAACGGGATTGCGTTAGCTTTTGAGGGAGACGCGGTGTATTCTATGTATATTCGCCGTCACCTCATCCTCAAAGGTATGACCAAGCCCAATAAACTCCACCAAGAGGCAACCAAGTATGTCTCAGCCAAGGCTCAGGCTCGCTTGATTTCCCTTATGTTAGAGGAGCAAGTCCTGACGGAAAAAGAAGAAGAAATCTACAAACGTGGTCGCAATACCAATAGCCACACCAAGGCCAAAAATGCTGATGTGGTGACTTATCGCATGTCCACAGGTTTTGAAGCCGTGATGGGCTATCTTCATATGACAGAAAATTTGGAACGTCTTGAGAGCTTGATTTCGTGGTGCATCCAAAAAGTGGAGGGCTAGGGCATGATGGCAAAAGAACTACAAGACTGGTTTCCTGAAGCTCAGATTTCAGACCAACCAGTAGAGAAAGAAGGATATCTTACTCTCCCTTTAGCTTCTCAGCAGTGGATTTTGCTGGAGGTAGCTGGGCTCAGCGAGCGTGAAAAGCAGTTGTTTGCTCTTTTGACCCAGCAGGAGCAATCTAGTTCGCTCAATCCTTGGTATTCTTATCTGGTTGAGGGGAAGGGACAGGCGCCGAAAACTTTTAAAAAGATTCAGTTGGTTTATTGTCATCTTTCCTATTTTCAGCAGGAAAATCTAGCTTCTTGGCTGGATATGATGAGGACTCTTTTTCCTAACTGTCAGACAGTGCTTCAGGTCGGAGCCCAGGATTATGTTTTCGTACTTCAACAAGATAAATACACCTCTGTACGAGCTATTTTAAGTGATACGATTGAAGCGGTTGAGTATGACTTTGGACTGCGTCTCTCTATCGTGTTGGGCCAGGTTTGGTCTCAGACAGGAAATCAAGCCCTATCAGACTTAATCAAAGCGGAGCGGGATTTATTTAAGACCTGGTGGCGTCAGGGTCACCAAGGTGTTCATACTTTTTCTCAGCTCTATCTTTGGAGTATGGGAGAAAGGCTTGTGGATTTGAGAGTAATCAAGGAATATCTCCGCCAGATGATTTTGGATCAAGACCAAATTCAGGAAATCATTCTCTCCCTTTGGGAAAATAGTGCTGTTCTCACTAAAACAGCCCAGCAACTCTATCTGCACCGCAATTCTCTCCAATACAAGATTGACAAATGGGAAGAATTGACAGGCCTTCAGTTGAAAGAATTGACCGACCTGACCCTGTGTTATCAATTGATTTTACCAGATATTTTATAAAGTTTTGTGCAAGTTGCACAGAACTTTTTTATTTTTTTGGTCATCTTGCCATAGAAATGTAAAGCGTTTTCATCTATAATAAAACTATCAAAAGACAAAAGGAGTTCACCTCATGGTAGAATTGAATCTTAAAAACATTTACAAAAAATATCCAAACAGCGAACATTATTCAGTTGAAGACTTCAACTTGGACATCAAAGACAAAGAATTTATCGTTTTCGTAGGTCCTTCAGGATGTGGTAAATCAACAACTCTTCGTATGATTGCTGGTCTTGAAGACATCACAGAAGGTACTGCATCTATCGATGGCGTGGTTGTCAACGACGTAGCTCCAAAAGACCGTGACATCGCCATGGTATTCCAAAACTACGCTCTTTACCCACACATGACTGTTTATGATAACATGGCTTTCGGTTTGAAATTGCGTAAATACAGCAAGGAAGACATCGACAAACGTGTGCAAGAAGCAGCTGAAATCCTTGGATTGAAAGAATTCTTGGAACGTAAACCAGCTGACCTTTCAGGTGGTCAACGTCAACGTGTTGCCATGGGTCGTGCGATCGTTCGTGACGCAAAAGTATTCTTGATGGACGAACCTTTGTCAAACTTGGATGCCAAACTTCGTGTATCAATGCGTGCTGAAATCGCTAAAATCCACCGTCGTATCGGAGCTACAACTATCTACGTAACTCACGACCAAACAGAAGCGATGACACTTGCAGACCGTATCGTTATCATGTCAGCAACTAAGAATCCTGCTGGTACAGGTACTATCGGACGTGTTGAACAAATCGGTACTCCTCAAGAAGTTTACAAAAACCCAGTTAATAAATTCGTAGCAGGATTCATCGGAAGCCCAGCTATGAACTTCATCAATGTGAAATTGGTTGGAAGCGAAATTATTTCAGACGGTTTCCGTTTGAAAGTTCCAGAAGGAGCATTGAAAGTTCTTCGCGAAAAAGGCTATGAAGGTAAAGAATTGATCTTCGGTATCCGTCCAGAAGACGTGAATGCAGAACCTGCTTTCCTTGAAACATTCCCAGAATCAGTTGTCAAAGCTACTATCTCTGTATCAGAATTGCTTGGTTCAGAATCTCACCTTTACTGCCAAGTTGGTAAAGACGAGTTTGTTGCAAAAGTTGATGCTCGTGACTACTTGCAAACAGGCGCAACAGTTGAACTTGGATTTGACTTGAACAAAGCACATTTCTTCGATGTAGAAACTGAAAGAACAATTTACTAAGATAAATAAAACTCAAAACACTGCTAGAGAAATCTGGCAGTGTTTTTGAGTGTTTGCGTAGAAAAAACTCCTGGGAAATTCCAGGAGAATGTAGTTGGTTATTTGAACTTGAATCCTTCGTAAATAAGCTCTGCTTTTGGATTTTGTTTTTTAATCTGTTTGGCCAGTGACTTCATCATAGAGAGAGGACCACACATATAGACGCTTGCCTGTTCGGGCACTTCTTTTTGTTCAAAATTAAGATAGCCGTATTTCCTACTGTCTACTAGATGGAGTTCAAAATTAGGATTTTTCTGAGCATAGTCACGGAGCAAATCAAGGTAGACCGCATTTTCTTCTCCACGGAAGCTATAGTAGAAGTGAACCTGTTTATCTAAAATAGGATGTTCACGGATGTAAGAGATAAAGGGGGTGATCCCAATGCCTCCAGCAATCCAAATCTGATTTTTTCTTCCTTCTTCTATGATCATATGTCCGTAAGCTCTGTCTACGGTTACTTTGCTGCCGACTTGAAGATTGTCATAGATATTCTTGGTATGGTCGCCTGAATTTTTGACAGTAAAGTAAAGAGTTTGACCATGACCTCCTGAGATAGAAAAGGGATGCGGAGCACTTTCAAAACCTTCTTGGAAAATCTTTAGGAAGGCAAATTGTCCTGATTGATAGTTGAAAGGTCTACTAAGACGGATTTGAATTTCTCTAGTATCGTGATTTAAGCGTTTGAGCTTGGTAATTTTTCCTAGATAGGGGAAGGAAATCTTTTGATAAAGGAAGATGATATAAAAACCAGCCAGTAAGCCTAAAAGGGCATAGCTACTAACAAGAAAACTTAGAAGATTAAATGTGAGGAGGCGATTGCCCATCATCATGTAGACGTGAAAGAGTCCAAAAATATAGGCCAGGTAAACCAGACGGTGAATCCATCGCCAAGCTTCGTATTGGATGTATTTGCCTAAATAGGCGACAAGGATGATGCTGATAAAGATATAGATTGCAAGGTTGCCAAACTGAGCAGCTAAGCGAGAGCCCCACAAACCGCCCATACTAAAGTTATGAAAGATGAGTAGAATGATGGATAGAAAGGCTGTGAATTTGTGGGCAGTGTAGACCTTCTCCAAACCGTGAAACCAACTTTCTAGTAGTGGAAGACGAGTGGCTAGGATAAAAGTCAGAGATAGGCTTGTTAAAGCTAGCCCTGGAATCATGAATTGGGGAGAAGTGTTCATCCAAGTCAACATAGTCAAGATAAAACTAGCTATGATAAAGAGTAGTCCTTTGATTGATTTCATAGAAAATTCCATTTCATTTAGATTTAATTTGTTGTAAATAAATTTGTTACATTTTATCATAGAAAAAGTATGGTGTCAAATTGGGGTCTATAAATGTTTACTCTCATCAAAAAAAACTCTCCAATTTAACTGGAGAGTTGCTGTTTATTCTGTAGCTTGTTGCCAACGTTTGGCTAGCATATGAGACAGGCTCGAAATTGCTAGGTTGAAGCTGAAGTAGATGAGGGCAATCAGGATATAAAGACTGAAGACTTGCTCTGGCTCGAAATAACGGCCCATGAGAATTTGGCTGGCTCCAAAGAGCTCTTGTAGGGCGATAACAGAGTAGAGAAGACTGGTATCCTTAATCACGGTTACAAACTGAGAAATAATGGCTGGCAGCATTTTGCGGATGGCTTGTGGAAGAATAATATGGTAGAGGATTTGTGCAGAAGTAAATCCTTGTGACATTCCTGCTTCGTATTGCCCCTTGTCTACGGCATTGAGACCACCTCGGATAATCTCAGCTAGGGCTGCTGAGGTAAAGAGAGTAAAGGCAGTGATTCCTGCTGGAGTGGACTTCATCTTGAAAACCAAAAAGATAGTAAAAATCCAGAGGAGGTTGGGAACGTTACGCACAAACTCGATATAAATGCTGGAAATAATGCGCAAGATAGGATTTTTGCCATTTCTCATGACAGCTAGAACCGTACCGATGATGGTAGAGAGGATGATGGCAATCAGAGAAATATAGAGGGTCAAGCCAAATCCTTTAAAGATAAAGACTAGGTTATCTGGGGTCAAAACTTCTAAAATGGATTCCATAGTAACCTCCTAAAGTGAATAGGCTTTTTTATTAGCTTGTTCCATCTTGCGACCAAACTGGGCAACAGGGAAGCATAGAGAAAAGTAGAGAAGGGCAGCGCCTAGAAAGGCTGGAATGTAGTTTCCGTTAAGTGCTGACCAAGACTTGGTCACAAACATCAAGTCGACTCCAGAAATGATAGCGACTGTCGATGTATTCTTAATGAGGTTGACGATTTGGTTAGTCAAAGGTGGGAGAATGATACGGAAAGCCTGAGGCAAGATAATCAAGCGCATAGCACTGATATAGGTAAAACCTTGCGATAAGGCAGCTTCCATCTGACCGCTAGGAATAGATTGAATACCTGAGCGAATCACCTCAGCGATATAGGCGCCGTGATAGAGTCCCACGCAGAGAACAGCCGTCCAATAAATCGAAATCATGATGGTGTGGTCACTGATAAGGGGTAGACCATAAAAGACGATAACAAACTGCACCAAGAGGGGAGTGTTTTGGTAAAATTCAACAAAGATGCGAGCCATAATGCGCAAAATTGGACGTTTGCTGGTTGACATAGCTCCAAAGAAGATACCCAAAACCATGGCTAGGATAAAGGATCCAATCGCTAGGGCAAGGGTGAAGAGGAAACCATTGAAAAATTGTCCAAAATCCTGAAAATAGGCTGTCCAAGATGATAAATCTGTCATAGGGTGTCCTCCTTAATCTGCAGTATGGCTAGATGGTTTAAGTTTGTAACGATCATAAAGTTTTTGCAAACTACCATCCTTGCTCCATTTAGTGACCAAGTTATCAAGATAGTCGTTGAGCTCGGTATTTGATTTCTTGGTAACGATACCGTAGTCAGATGGCTTGAAACTATCATCTAGTAGTACTGTGCGCTTGCTGATGTAGCCAGACAGAATCGAGCGGTCAACGGAAAAGGCATCTATACGATGAGCGTGCAGGGAAGTAATCAATTCTGGGTAGGAACCAAGTTCGACGAATTTAAACTTCAGACCTTTCTTTTTACCCAGTTCAGTAATCAGGCGTTGGGTGATGGAACCTTGGGCGACTCCGATGGTTTTGCCGTTTAGGTCCTCGACGCTTTTGATTTTGGCAGACTTATTGACCAAAAAGCCAGAAGCGTCGGTGTAGTAAGGGCTGGTAAAGTTGTAGAGTTTTTTGCGTTCGTCTGTGATGGTAAAGGTCGCGATATCCATATCGACCTGTTCATTGTCTAGAAGGGGTCCACGGGTTTGTGCGGTAACAGGCACATAGCGAACCTTGACCTTGAGCTCATCAGCTACCATCCTGGCCAAGTCAGTTTCGATACCAGAATAGGTTCCTGTCTTGGGATCCTTGTAACCGAAATTGGGAACGTCTTGTTTCACACCAACAACTAGCTCGCCTCTCTTTTGAATGTCTGCGACACTAGTATCAGCCTGGACTGGTTTTGCAGTAGCAAGGCCGAAAAGGATAATCAATAATGCTGATAAAAAGAATTTCTTTTTCATAGGCGCCTCCTTATTTGACTTTGTCACTTTCGTGGTTGATGATTTTGCTGAGGAATTGTTGGGCACGAGGTTCGCTTGGATTGTCGAAAAAGTCATCGACATCGGTCGTATCTACCAAAACTTCTCCGTCAGCCATAAAGATAATGCGGTCCGCAACTTCACGGGCGAAGCCCATTTCATGGGTCACGACAATCATATTCATACCATCGTGGGCCAATTTTTGCATAACTGCTAGAACATCGCCGATGGTTTCAGGGTCTAGGGCAGATGTTGGCTCATCAAAGAGGAGGAGTTCAGGATGCATAGCGAGGCCACGTGCAATGGCAATCCGTTGTTTTTGTCCACCAGATAGCATGGCTGGATAAGAATCTTTTTTGTCCCACATATTTACAAATTCCAGATATTTTTGAGCTGTTTTTTCAGCTTCTTTTTTATCAATTCCTAGAACTTTTATGGGTGCGAGTGTTACGTTTTCTAACACTGTTTTGTGCGGATAGAGGTTGAAATGCTGGAAAACCATGCCAACTTCCTTGCGAAGAGGTACCAAATCTTTCTGGCTGGCACCAGCAACTTGGTGACCATTTACTAGAAGACTTCCTTTGTCTACAGCCTCCAAACCATTGATGGTGCGGATAAGAGTGGACTTCCCAGAACCAGAAGGTCCAAGGAGGACAACGACTTGCCCTTTTTCAAAACGGAGATTGATGTCGCGGAGTGCGTGGTAGTCTCCGTAATATTTTTCGACGTGTTCAAATTCTACTAAAGCCATAAGGAATCTCCTTTGTGTTAGATTTTATAACACGATTTTACACCAAAAGATTTTTCTTGTCAAATCATATCTTAAAAATTCACTAAAATTTTATAAAAAAGCATCTGGATAGAGAAAAAGCCTAAATCATGTTATAATGAAGCAATAGAATTCTTAGAAAGAGTGGATGTCTTTTTGATAACACCTACTTATAAATGGCAATTTGCCCCGCAGGTTGAAGATGCGGATTTTACAAAGATAGCCAAGAAGGCTGGACTGGGTCCTGAGGTGGCTCGGTTATTATTTGAAAGAGGGATTCAGAACCAAGAAAGTCTGAAGAAGTTTTTAGAACCTTCCTTGGAGGACTTGCATGACCCTTATCTGCTCCATGATATGGACAAGGCAGTGGAACGGATTCGTCAGGCCATTGAAGAAGGGGAAAATATCCTCGTTTACGGTGATTATGATGCGGATGGTATGACTTCGGCTTCTATTGTGAAGGAAAGTTTGGAACAGCTTGGTGCTGAGTGCCGTGTTTACTTGCCCAATCGTTTTACTGATGGATATGGTCCAAATGCTAGTGTTTATAAATACTTTATCGAGCAAGAAGGGATTTCTTTGATTGTGACGGTGGACAATGGGGTTGCTGGTCATGAGGCTATTGAATTGGCCCAGTCTATGGGAGTAGATGTCATTGTGACCGACCATCATTCTATGCCTGAAACCCTGCCTGATGCCTATGCCATCGTTCACCCTGAACATCCAGATGCGGATTATCCTTTCAAATATTTGGCTGGTTGCGGAGTGGCCTTCAAGCTGGCTTGTGCCCTTTTAGAAGAAGTACAAGTGGAATTGCTTGATTTGGTCGCTATTGGTACCATTGCTGATATGGTTAGTTTGACAGATGAGAACCGTATCTTGGTTCAGTATGGTCTGGAAATGTTGGGACACACTCAGCGTATTGGTCTACAAGAAATGCTAGACATGGCTGGGATTGCTGCCAATGAAGTGACAGAAGAGACGGTTGGTTTCCAGATTGCCCCTCGTTTAAATGCCTTAGGTCGCTTGGACGATCCCAATCCTGCCATTGATTTGCTGACTGGGTTTGATGATGAGGAAGCGCATGAGATTGCTCTCATGATTCATCAGAAAAACGAGGAGCGTAAGGAAATCGTCCAGTCTATCTATGAAGAAGCCAAGACCATGGTGGATCCTGAGAAGAAGGTTCAGGTCTTGGCCAAGGAAGGCTGGAATCCTGGAGTTCTAGGAATCGTGGCTGGTCGTTTGTTAGAAGAACTAGGGCAGACAGTTATTGTTCTCGATATAGAAGACGGTCGTGCCAAGGGCAGTGCTCGTAGTGTGGAAGCAGTAGATATTTTTGAGGCTCTGGATCCTCATCGCAACCTCTTCATCGCCTTTGGTGGCCATGCTGGTGCGGCTGGCATGACGCTGGAAGTTGAGAAACTCTCAGATTTATCTCAGGTTTTGGAAGATTATGTCCGTGAAAAAGGTGCAGATGCTGCTGGCAAGAACAAGTTAAATCTAGATGAAGAACTGGATTTGGAAGCACTTAGCTTGGAAACAGTCAAGAACTTTGAACGTTTGGCACCTTTTGGAATGGATAATCAGAAACCTGTCTTTTATATCAAGGATTTTCAGGTCGAAAGTGCTCGTACTATGGGAGCAGGAAATGCCCATCTCAAGCTGAAAATTTCCAAGGGTGAGTCGAGTTTTGAAGTGGTGGCCTTCGGACAAGGTAGATGGGCAACAGAATTTGCTCAAACCAAGAGTCTAGAGTTGGCAGTCAAATTGTCTGTCAACCAATGGAATGGCCAAACTGCCCTGCAGTTGATGATGGTGGATGCGCGTGTGGAGGGTGTTCAACTTTTTAACATCCGTGGGAAAAATGCAGTCTTGCCAGAAGGGGTTCCAGTCTTGGATTTTGCTGGAGAACTGCCAGATATAGCGACTAGTGAAGCTGTTGTCGTAAAAACTATTCCTGAAGATATTACCCTGCTGAAGACCATTTTTCAGGAACAGAATTTCTCTGCTGTCTATTTCAAAAATGACATTGATAAGGCCTATTATCTGACAGGTTATGGGACTAGAGATCAGTTTGCCAAATTGTACAAGACTATTTACCAGTTCCCAGAGTTTGATATTCGCTACAAACTGAAGGATTTGGCAGCTTATCTTAATATTCAACAAATCTTACTGGTCAAGATGATTCAAGTATTTGAAGAGCTAGGCTTTGTGACCATCAAAGATGGGGTCATGACAGTCAATAAAGAAGCACCAAAGCGAGAGATAGGAGAAAGTCAGATTTACCAAAATCTCAAACAAACCGTCAAAGACCAAGAAATGATGGCGCTGGGAACTGTGCAAGAAATTTATGACTTTTTAATAGAAAAAGAGTAGACGTAGGAAAGAGTTGGGCAACCAGCTCTTTTTTGAAAACGAATCTTCATTTTGAAAATCATCAAAAAAATGGTATAATGGTAGGAAAAGATTCGGCTAAAAGTAATAGTGGTTTTAGAATAAAAGGGAAAGTAACCCTATAATCAAGATAAACAAAGCTTTCGGAGGAAAAATGAGTAATATCAGTTTAACAACACTTGGTGGTGTACGTGAAAACGGGAAAAATATGTATATCGCTGAAATCGATGGATCTATTTTCGTTTTGGATGCAGGTCTGAAATATCCTGAAAATGAACAACTAGGGGTGGATGTAGTCATTCCAAACATGGACTACCTTTTTGAAAATAGCGACCGTATCGCAGGGGTCTTCTTGACCCACGGACATGCGGACGCCATTGGTGCTCTGCCTTATCTCTTGGCTGAAGCCAAGGTGCCTGTATTTGGCTCTGAATTGACCATTGAGTTGGCCAAACTCTTTGTCAAAGGAAATGACACAGTTAAGAAATTCAATGATTTCCATGTCATTGATGAGAATACGGAGATTGATTTTGGAGGGACTGTGGTGTCCTTCTTCCGTACGACCCACTCTATCCCAGAAAGTCTGGGTGTGGTCTTGAAGACAGCTGAAGGTAGTATCGTTTATACAGGTGACTTCAAATTTGACCAGACAGCTAGTGAATCTTATGCGACAGACTTCGCTCGCTTGGCAGAAATCGGTCGTGATGGAGTTCTAGCTCTTCTTAGTGATTCAGCCAATGCAGATAGCAATATCCAAGTGGCTAGCGAAAGTGAAGTTGGGGACGAGATCACTCAAACCATTTCGGACTGGGATGGTCGTATCATCGTTGCGGCAGTAGCCAGCAACCTCTCTCGTATCCAGCAGGTGTTTGACGCTGCGGATGCAACAGGCCGTCGTGTGGTCTTGACAGGATTCGATATTGAAAATATCGTCCGTACTGCTATTCGTCTTAAGAAATTGTCTCTAGCTAACGAGAGTCTTTTGATTAAGCCAAAAGATATGTCTCGCTTTGAAGACAATGAGTTGATTATCCTTGAGACAGGTCGTATGGGTGAGCCTATCAACGGCCTTCGCAAGATGTCGATTGGTCGCCACCGTTATGTGGAAATCAAGGACGGTGACTTGGTCTATATCGTAACGACTCCATCTATCGCCAAAGAAGCGGTCATGGCGCGTGTGGAAAACATGATTTACCAAGCTGGTGGGGTTGTCAAACTGATCACTCAAAGCTTGCGTGTGTCAGGTCACGGAAATGCGCGTGACTTGCAATTGATGATTAATCTCTTGCAACCTAAGTATCTCTTCCCAATTCAAGGGGAATACCGTGAGTTGGATGCCCATGCTAAGGCTGCTATGGCCGTCGGGATGCTGCCAGAACGCATATTCATTCCTAAAAAGGGAACCAGCATGGCTTATGAGAATGGGGACTTTGTCCCAGCTGGCGCGGTTTCGGCAGGGGATGTCTTGATTGACGGGAATGCCATTGGTGATGTTGGAAATGTGGTTCTTCGTGACCGTAAGGTCTTGTCAGAGGACGGTATTTTCATCGTAGCAATCACCGTTAACCGCCGTGAGAAGAAAATTGTGGCCAAGGCTCGTGTTCATACGCGTGGATTTGTTTATCTTAAGAAGAGCCGGGATATTCTCCGTGAAAGTTCAGAATTGATTAACCAAACGGTAGAAGACTATCTTCAAGGAGATGACTTTGACTGGGCAGATCTTAAAGGGAAGGTTCGTGATAATCTGACCAAGTACCTCTTTGACCAAACCAAGCGTCGTCCAGCTATTTTACCAGTGGTGATGGAAGCGAAATAATCTTTGAAATAAATAGAGAGAAAGCTGAGTTTTGGCTTTTTCTTATCGGAAAATAGAAGGAGAAAATCATGGCAGTAATGAAAATCGAGTATTACTCACAAGTCTTGGATATGGAGTGGGGAGTGAATGTCCTCTACCCCGATGCCAATCGAGTGGAAGAACCAGAGTGTAAAGATATTCCCGTCTTGTACCTCTTGCACGGAATGTCTGGTAATCATAATAGCTGGCTCAAGCGGACTAATGTAGAACGCTTACTTCGGGGGACTAATCTCATTGTCGTTATGCCCAATACTAGCAATGGTTGGTACACTGATACTCAGTATGGTTTTGATTATTACACAGCTCTGGCAGAGGAATTGCCAGAGGTTTTAAAACGCTTCTTCCCTAATATGACTAGCAAGCGTGAAAAGACCTTTATCGCTGGTCTCTCTATGGGAGGTTACGGCTGCTTTAAACTGGCTCTTGCTACAAATCGTTTCTCTCGTGCAGCTAGCTTTTCAGGCGCCCTTAGTTTTCAAGATTTTTCTCCTGAAAGCCAAAATCTGGGGACACCAGCTTACTGGAGAGGTGTTTTTGGAGAGATTAAAGATTGGACAACTAGTCCCTATTCGCTTGAAAGTCTGGCTAAAAAATCGGATAAAAAGACCAAGCTGTGGGCTTGGTGTGGCGAGCAGGATTTCTTGTATGACGCCAATAATCTAGCAGTGAAAAATCTCAAAAAACTAGGTTTTGATGTGACCTATAGCCATAGTGCTGGAACTCACGAGTGGTACTACTGGGAAAAACAATTGGAACGTTTTTTAGCAACCCTACCAATTGATTTCAAATTAGAAGAGAGATTGAGTTAGTTTGAACTCCAGCATAGGGGTAGTAGAACTAAAATAAAATATGTTTTCACTAGACTTTTCAAACGAAAGTAGTAGAATAGTAATAAGATACTGGAGGAAAGAGAGTAGGAAATGTACCGTTATCAAATTGGCATTCCCACATTAGAATATGATCAGTTTGTCAAAGAACATGAATTAGCTAATGTATTACAAAGCAGTGCTTGGGAAAAAGTGAAATCTGATTGGCAACATGAGAGATTTGGTGTCTATGAAGAGGGGAAGTTACTGGCTGTGGCTAGTATTCTCATAAAATCTCTGCCTTTAGGCTATAAAATGTTTTATATTCCAAGAGGTCCTATATTGGATTACAGGGATATAGAACTTTTAAAGTTTGTCCTGCAGTCCATTAAGTCTTATGCTCGCAGTAAGAGAGCGGTTTTTGTGACTTTCGATCCAAGTATTTGTCTATCTCAATATTTAGTCAATCAAGATAAGATAGAATATCCTGAAAATCTTGCTATTGTTGAGATTTTAGGGCAATTAGGAGTGAAATGGTCTGGGCGGACAACCGAGATGGATGACACCATTCAGCCTCGTATTCAGGCGAAAATATATAAGGAAAATTTTGAAGAAGATAAACTTTCTAAATCAACGAGGCAAGCTATCCGAACAGCACGAAACAAAGGGCTTGAGATTCAATATGGTGGACTGGAACTATTAGATTCATTTTCGGAGTTGATGAAAAAAACTGAGAAGCGAAAAGAGATTCATTTAAGAAACGAAGCTTATTATAAAAAATTATTAGATAACTTCAAAGAAGATTCCTATATCACGCTAACGAGTTTGGATGTTTCTAAGCGTTTAAGAGAATTAGAAGAACAGTTAGAAAAAAATAGAGTAGTTGCAGAAAAATTTAATGATGCCACCAAACCTTCAAAAATTCAGGAAAATATAAAAGAAAAAGAACGTTTAGAAGAGGAAATAGATTTCTTGCAGGGATATATGAATATGGGAAAATCAAACATTCCGTTAGCGGCTACTTTGAGTTTGGAATTTGGTATTACCTCTGTCAATCTATATGCTGGTATGGATGATGATTTTAAACGTTACAATGCACCAATTTTAACTTGGTATGAAACGGCTCGCTATGCCTTTGAGCGAGGTATGTTGTGGCAAAATTTAGGTGGTGTTGAAAACTCTCTCAATGGTGGACTTTATCATTTTAAGGAAAAATTTAATCCAACGATTGAAGAATATTTGGGAGAATTTACAATGCCTACCCATCCTCTCTATCCTCTGTTAAGACTTGCTCTTGATTTCCGTAAAACATTAAGAAAAAAACATAGAAAGTAAGTATATGGCACTAATTACACTCACGAAAGAAGAGTTTCAAGCTTATTCTGATCAGGTTTCTTCTCGTTCCTTTATGCAATCGGTCCAGATGGGGGACTTGTTAGAAAAAAGAGGGGCTCGAATTGTTTATCTTGCTTTGAAACAAGAAGGAGAAATTCAAGTTGCAGCTCTGGTTTATAGCTTGCCCATGCTGGGTGGTCTGCATATGGAGATCAATTCGGGGCCGATTTATACCCAACAAGATGATCTTCCAGTTTTTTATGCGGAGTTAAAAGAATATGCCAAGCAAAATGGTGTATTAGAGTTGCTTGTAAAACCTTATGAAACTTATCAAACTTTTGATAGTGAAGGTAATCCGATAGATGCTGAGAAAAAAAGTATTATTCAAGATTTGACTGATTTAGGTTATCAATTTGATGGATTGACAACAGGTTATCCAGGTGGAGAACCAGATTGGTTATACTATAAAGATTTGACTGAATTAACTGAAAAGAATTTGCTTAAAAGTTTTAGCAAAAAGGGTAAACCCTTGGTGAAAAAGGCTGAAACGTTTGGCATTCGGTTGAAAAAGTTAAAACGTGAAGAACTATCGATTTTTAAGAATATAACAAAAGAAACCTCTGAACGTAGAGAATACAGTGATAAAAGTTTAGAATATTATGAGCACTTTTATGATTCATTTGGAGAACAAGCGGAGTTTCTCATAGCAACCTTGAATTTTTCGGACTATATGAGCAAATTGCAAGGTGAACAAAGTAAACTAGAAGAAATCTTGGACAAGTTGCGACTTGATTTGAGCAAAAATCCTCATTCTGAGAAAAAACAAAATCAACTGAGAGAATATTCTAGTCAATTTGAAACGTTTGAAGTTAGAAAAGCAGAAGCGCGAGACTTGATTGAAAAATATGGAGAAGAAGATATTGTTTTAGCCGGGAGTTTATTTGTTTATATGCCTCAGGAAACGACTTATCTCTTTAGTGGTTCTTACACTGAGTTTAATAAGTTCTATGCCCCTGCACTGCTTCAAAAATATGTTATGTTGGAAAGCATAAAACGTAGAATACCTAAATACAACTTCTTAGGCATTCAAGGGATTTTTGATGGTAGTGATGGTGTTTTGCGTTTTAAACAAAATTTTAATGGCTATATTGTACGTAAATCAGGAACTTTCCGTTATCATCCATCACCTTTAAAATACAAAGCTATTCAGTTATTCAAAAAAATATTAGGACGTTAAGATGAAAAAGTCAGTATTTAGTTTTCTTTCAGCTTGTTTTAGTAAAATAGACTTTATTTGCTAGAAAGGTGGAGAGACATGCGCTGGCTTTTTCGTTTGATAGGGGCTTTCTTTTCTTTTATTTGGCGTTTGTTTTGGCGCCTGGTTTGGATTGTTTTGCTTTTATGCACTCTTGCTTTTGGATTTCTCTGGTATCTGAACGGGGATTTTCAAGGAGCGCTGAAGCAAGCAGAGCGGTCAGTAAAGATTGGTCAACAAAGTATCGACCAATGGGAAAGAACAGGGCAACTGCCTAAGTTGAACCAGACAGATAGCCACCAGCATTCTGAAGGAAGGTGGCCACAGGCTTCTGCTCGTATTTACTTGGATCCCCAGATGGATTCACGCTTTCAAGAAGCTTATTTAGAAGCAATCCAGAATTGGAATCAAACTGGTGCTTTTAACTTTGAAATTGTGACTGAGTCCAGCAAGGCGGATATCTTGGCTACTGAGATGAACAACGGAAACACTCCTGTGGCAGGAGAGGCAGAAAGTCAGACCAATCTCTTGACGGGGCAATTCTTGTCTGTAACGGTGCGCCTGAATCATTATTATTTGTCCAATCCTAACTATGGCTATTCCTTTGAGCGTATTGTCCATACGGCAGAACATGAGTTGGGGCATGCAATTGGCTTGGACCATACAGATGAGAAGTCTGTCATGCAACCAGCAGGTTCCTTTTATGGTATCCAGGAAGTGGATGTTGCAAACCTTCGAAAAATATATGAGACTACTGAGTAGGGAACAATCTTTCCCTACTTTTTTGCTATAATAGAACTATGAATAACTTGATTAAATCAAAACTAGAGCTCTTGCCGACCAGCCCTGGTTGTTACATTCACAAGGATAAAAACGGCACCATTATCTATGTAGGAAAGGCAAAAAATCTGCGTAACCGAGTGAGATCTTATTTCCGTGGGAGTCACGATACCAAGACAGAGACCTTGGTATCTGAAATTGTAGATTTTGAGTTTATTGTTACGGAGTCTAATATTGAGGCACTTCTCCTAGAAATTAATCTGATTAAGGAAAATAAGCCCAAGTACAATATCATGCTCAAGGATGATAAGTCCTATCCTTTCATCAAGATTACCAATGAACGCTATCCTCGTTTGATTATCACCCGTCAGGTCAAGAAGGACGGCGGTCTCTACTTTGGCCCTTATCCAGATGTAGGGGCAGCCAATGAAATCAAGCGGCTACTGGATCGGATTTTCCCTTTTAGAAAGTGTACTAATCCACCTTCTAAGGTCTGTTTTTACTACCATATCGGTCAATGTATGGCCCACACTATCTGTAAGAAGGATGAGGCCTACTTCAAGTCTATGGCTCAGGAGGTTTCTGACTTCTTAAAAGGACAGGATGACAAAATCATCGATGACCTCAAGGGCAAGATGGCATCCGCAGCACAAAGTATGGAGTTTGAACGTGCAGCGGAATACCGTGACCTGATTCAGGCCAT
The DNA here is from genome assembly GCF_946190375.1 of Streptococcus mitis. GTDB lineage: Bacteria > Bacillota > Bacilli > Lactobacillales > Streptococcaceae > Streptococcus > Streptococcus mitis_CJ. The sequence continues at coordinate 96,083 of NZ_CAMIAF010000006.1, forward strand.
TGGAACGCTTCGAACCAAGCAACGGGTCATGGCCAAGGACCTCCAAAACCGTGATGTCTTTGGCTACTATGTGGCCAAGGGATGGATGTGTGTCCAGGTTTTCTTTGTCCGTCAGGGCAAGCTCATTGAGCGCGATGTCAATCTTTTTCCCTATTATAATGATCCGGATGAGGATTTTCTAACCTATGTGGGACAATTTTATCAAGAAAAATCTCACCTAGTACCCAATGAGGTACTGATTCCGCAAGATATCGATGAAGAAGCAGTCAAGGTCTTGGCGGATACCAAGATTCTCAAACCCCAGCGTGGAGAGAAAAAGCAACTGGTCAATCTGGCTATAAAGAATGCTCGAGTTAGTCTGGAACAGAAATTCAACCTGCTAGAGAAATCTGTTGAAAAGACACAAGGAGCTATTGAAAATCTAGGTCGTTTGCTCCAAATCCCGACCCCAGTTCGCATCGAGTCCTTCGATAACTCCAACATCATGGGAACTAGCCCTGTTTCAGCCATGGTGGTCTTTGTTAACGGCAAACCAAGTAAAAAAGATTACCGTAAGTACAAAATCAAGACTGTCGTTGGACCAGACGATTATGCCAGTATGAGAGAGGTCATTCGCAGGCGTTATGGTCGAGTTCAACATGACGGCTTGACTCCGCCAGATTTGATTGTCATTGATGGGGGACAAGGTCAGGTCAATATCGCCAAGCAGGTCATCCAAGAGGAGCTGGGCTTGGACATTCCAATTGCTGGTCTGCAAAAGAATGACAAGCACCAAACCCATGAATTGCTCTTTGGAGATCCGCTTGAGGTGGTGGAGTTGTCTCGCAATTCTCAAGAATTTTTCCTTCTCCAGCGCATCCAAGATGAGGTGCACCGCTTTGCCATCACCTTCCATCGCCAACTGCGCTCCAAAAATTCCTTTTCATCACAACTGGATGGAATTGAAGGGCTGGGACCTAAACGCAAGCAGAATCTCATGAAGCATTTCAAGTCTTTGACCAAAATCAAGGAAGCCAGTGTGGATGAGATTGTCGAAGTTGGGGTGCCAAGACTTGTCGCAGAAGCTGTGCAAAGAAAGTTGAACCCGCAGGAAGAAGAGGAATTAGCTCAAGTTGCGGAAGAAAGAGTAGAATATCAAACAGAAGGAGACCATCATGAACCATAAAATCGCAATTTTATCAGATATTCATGGCAATGCGACAGCCTTAGAAGCAGTGATTGCAGAATCCTCAGCAAAAACGAATGATTAATATGTCAATTAGGATTTTGCGAACAGTCTACTGTGATAGAATGGAAAGTCAGTTATGATACCTATAGAAAAATCAAATCCGTTTGAAGTTGAAAAAATATGCTTGGAATTATATGAGAAAATGAAATTTCAGGATTATCCTGAATTTAAATATGAGTTAAATAACTGGGTTGTAAATAATATACCGAGACTTGAGAGTAAACAGGATGCTTTTCTGAATATAATGAAGGATGAATTTTCATTCTTAAAGGATTATAAAGGATTATTGGATAATTTCATAGATAAAGAATCTAGATTAGCAGAGTATCTAAAAAAATCTTATAGCAAGATAGATGCAAAATTAAGGAAGAAGATAATTGATTTAAAGAATGTTTCGGTATGTCCATATTGCAATCGTAATTATATAAACTCAACATATACAATGCTTCACTGTGATAATTGTAATCAAGACTTATTGATAATTGATGAGGTTGAAAAAGAATGTCCAGGTTGTAATCAAGAGATTAACGGTCAGACTAAAGTAGTAAACACTGCTCAACTAGACCATTTTTTTCCAAAAGACAGCTATCCACTGTTTGCTGTTTCATTTTATAATTTAATCCCTAGTTGTTATAGTTGTAATCATGTGAAATCAAATAAGGATTTAGAATATAGTCCCTATGATACTAGTTTTTCATTCGATGATGTAAAATTTACATACATTCCAAAGTCTGCTGATGAGATTGAAATCAAAATCATTTCATATGATTCGGATTTTAAAATTGGCATTGGTGATTTGGGTATAGAGGAGCTATATCAAAGCCACATTGATGTAGTAAATGAATTGATTTGGAAAAAAGAAGTATACACAGATAGTTATAGAGAAGGCTTGTCAAAAATCTTAAATCAAACAGATCTTGAATTAAGTGCAGCTGAGTTGAATCGCTTTATAACAGGTTACTACACAGACAAAGAAAACTATGGGAAAAGACCGCTTTCAAAAATGGTTACAGATATTAGCAAAGAAATTGGACTAGTAGGAGAAGAAGAATGAAATTAATTGCCTTGGTGATTAAACAGTATGATGAGTTTTTTAAGAATCAGATTTTTAATTTTTCAGACGAATATAAAGTAAGTTTTGATTTTGAAACGAATGAATTAAAAATTGATAAAAATCCAGACTATATTGAAAACTTTTATGGAGAGTCTATTTATAATATTTCACCTATAGTTGGTATAAATGGTGTGGGAAAAAGCACAATTTTAAATCTAATAGGCTATTATCATCGAGAGGAAGATCAAAACAAAGATATAAATCAATTTTTCTGTATATATTTAGATACTAATGGTAAATTTTATCTATTCGATAAAAATTTTGATTTATCGTCAATTACTATAGAAGGTCTAGCAACAGATCAAGTTGATATAAATGGATACTGTGATGATCAAAAGAGAGATAAGTTGATTTATATCATGAACGAAGATAGACGTCCAAGCGGAAGCTACGGAGGTTCATCATTATTAGATGTTCACTTAGCAGAATCTTCTAGATGGTATATTTTGAATGGTATTTTTGAAGCTTATGAAGTATTATATTCTCGAGGATTAGTTTCTTCGTCATATAAATTTAGTTTTGGAGTCAGTAAGTATGATATTCCAGATAAATATTTAAATGGTTGGGAAAATAGAGAGTTTTTCTCCTGTCTCATTTTGAAAATAATTGTGAAGATTTGTAAAGACTTTAAGTATTGCTTAAGAGATGAAGAAATTGAAATATATTTTATAGATGGTAATTATTTGAACCTATTTGATAAAATAAAAACAGAAATAGAAACAGAAGAAATGAACGAATTTCTGAATTTATTAGTCGATTTTTTAAATAATTTAGAACAATTTATTCATAAGTATAAGACAAAAGAATACAGTGATAGTACGAAAAGTCGGATAGTTGAGATTGGATATGTAGAAAAGAATTTTGATAATCGAATCGAATTTGAAAAACTATATCTAGACTATGAAAAATTAGAAAAGAATGCAATAGATTTGAAGTACTATGGTTTTAGAGTAATAGATGACTTTTATTATAATATGTCTACTGGTGAAACAAATATATTAAAAGTGATGAGTTATGTAAAGTGGTTACAAATGAATCCCTCTCAAGGGCCATGTCAATTAGTAGTGGATGAATTAGAATCGGGTATGCATCTCGAATGGTCTAGAACCTTAATAAATTTTTTAGTCAACTATATAAATGAAATCAATAGAATAGTAGGAATGAACTTCCAACTCATCTTCACAACTCATTCTCCTTACATGCTTTCGGATATTAAACCAGGAAATGTGATTATGCTTGAAAAGAGTCAAGAAACTGGATATTCAGAAGGTAAAGTTCTTCAAAATACTTTCGCTAAGAATATCCAAGAAATCATGAAGGAAAATTTGATCGATAACATTTATGGTGATTTTGCTTTAACAAAGATTAATTCTATGATAAGTAGACTGAATGGGGAAGAAGGAGATGAAGAAGAACTATTAAAAGAAATTCATTTAATCAGCGAGCCTATTCTTCGTAATAAATTATTAGAGATGTATGATAAGAAATACAATACCTCAGAATTTAGTATTGAAAAACAACTACTAAAATTGAGTCTCACTGATGAACAACGCCAGAAGGTCAGAACAATGATTGAAGAAAATACAAGGAATACATAATTTATGTAAACAAATAGTTTGAAATACTAATGTAAACAAATAGTTTGAAATACTAATGTAAACGAATATTAGAAAGTAATAATATGAACCATAAAATCGCAATTTTATCAGATATTCATGGCAATGCGACGGCGCTAGAAGCAGTGATTGCAGATGCTAAAAATCAAGGAGTCAGTGAATACTGGCTTCTGGGAGATATTTTTCTTCCTGGTCCAGGCGCAAATGACTTAGTCGCCCTGCTAAAGGACCTTCCTATCACAGCCAGTGTTCGAGGCAATTGGGATGATTGTGTCCTTGAGGCCTTGGATGGTGAATATGGTTTGGAACATCCACAAGAAATCCAGCTCATGCGATTGACCCAGTTTTTGATGGAGCGAATGGATCCTGCAACGATTGTCTGGTTACGAAGCTTACCTTTGCTAGAAAAGAAAGAAGTTGACGGACTGCGCTTTTCTCTTTCTCATAATTTGCCAAATAAGAACTATGGTGGTGACTTGCTAGTTGAGAATGATACAGAGAAATTTGATCAACTGCTAGATGCGGAAACCGACGTGGCAGTCTATGGTCATGTTCACAAGCAATTGCTTCGTTATGGCAGTCAAGGGCAACAAATTATCAATCCAGGTTCGATTGGTATGCCCTATTTTAATTGGGAAAAGTTAAAAAATCACCGTGCCCAGTATGCCGTGATAGAGATTGAAGATGGGGAATTGGTAAATATCCTATTTCGTAAAGTCGCTTATGATTATGAAGCGGAGTTAGAATTGGCCAAGTCCAAGGGACTTCCCTTTATCGAAATGTATGAAGAGCTACGAAGAGAAGATAACTATCAGGGGCACAATCTGGAACTTTTAGCCGGCTTAATAGAAAAGCATGGGTATGTAGAGGATGTGAAGGATTATTTTGATTTTTTGTAAGAGTTTCCTAAAATAACCAATGCAAACTAAAAACGATTGGCCTGTCCAATCGTTTTTAATATATCTTATTGTAACTGAGATTGATCTGGGAGATAAGAACCACCTAGATAGGTATTGCTGAGTTTTTCAAGGGTTCCGTCTTGGTAGAGTTCTTTGAGTGCTTTATCAAATTGCTCTTTAAACTCTTTCTGGTCGCTTGAGAAAATGATATAGTTGTTGGGGCTATCGGCAGAAGGTAAATCAACGACTGAGAGGTTTAAGTCACGGTCCTTGATAATCTTTTGAACGGATACCTTGTCAAAAACTAGGAAATCAAACTCTCCGTTAGCAAGGTCTAGGATTCGTTTACCGATATCTTCACCAGAAAAATCGATAGTAGCAGGATTATCAGTGTGTTTTTGATTCCAGTTATTGATGAATTGAGCGTTTGAAGTTCCGGTATCTTCTTGCGTTGTTTTACCAGCAATTTGGTCAAGTGAAGTCAAAGGATTTTTCTTGTTGCTGACGAGGACGAGGGGGTTGTTCGAAATTGGAAGTGAGTAGAGGTATTTTTCAGCACGCTCTTCTGTGTAACTCAGGTTGTTGGCCGCAGCCTGATAGTGACCAGAATCAAGTCCTGGAAAGATACTCTCCCAGGCAGTTCTTTGGAATTGAATCTCGTAGTCACTGAGTTTTTCATCCACTGCTTTTAGAACTTCTATATCGAAGCCTGTCAAATTTCTCTTATCTTCGTAGTCAAATGGTGGCACGTCGCCAGCTGTAGCAACGACGATTGCCTTTTGAGAATTAGTCTCTTTGGGTGTGGATTGATTCCCACAGGCAACTAAAAAGGGGATGATGGCTAGTAATAGGCTGAATTTTTTCATAGTATCTCCATTCAAATGTAAAGTACTTGCTAGTTTATCAGAAACTTTCCTGATGAACCAGTATATATTTTTTATGGTTGTGATAAAAAAACTTAATCATGAAAAATCCCTGCAAGCTCTTTCAAAATATGGTAAAATGGAAGCAGTAGAATTAGAAAAGGAAATCGATTATGAAATTTCTTGAATTAAATAAAAAACGTCATGCGACCAAGCAGTTCACTGATAAGGCAGTTGATCCCAAAGATGTGCGTACGGCTATCGAAATTGCAACCTTGGCACCAAGCGCCCACAACAGCCAGCCTTGGAAATTTGTAGTGGTGCGTGAGAAAAATGCCGAACTAGCAAAATTGGCTTACGGTTCAAACTTTGAACAGGTATCATCAGCGCCTGTAACTATTGCCTTGTTTACAGACACAGATTTGGCTAAACGTGCTCGTAAGATTGCCCGTGTTGGTGGTGCTCATAACTTTTCTGAAGAGCAACTTCAATACTTCATGAAGAATTTGCCTGCTGAATTTGCCCGTTACAATGAACAACAAGTCAGCGACTACCTAGCCCTCAATGCAGGTTTGGTTGCTATGAACTTGGTTCTGGCTCTTACAGACCAAGGAATCGGATCAAATCTGATCCTTGGTTTTGACAAATCAAAAGTCAACGAAGTTTTGGAAATCGAAGACCGCTTCCGCCCAGAACTCTTGATTACAGTGGGATACACAGACGAAAAATTGGAACCAAGCTACCGCTTGCCAGTAGATGAAATCATTGAGAAAAGATAGAAAGAAGAAAGAAATGACAACAATTGATTTTACAGCAGAAGTAGAAAAACGCAAAGAAGATCTCTTGGCTGACTTGTTTAGCCTTTTAGAAATCAACTCAGAACGTGATGACAGCAAGGTTGATGCTGAACATCCATTTGGACCTGGACCGGTAAAGGCCTTGGAAAAATTCCTTGAAATAGCAGACCGTGATGGCTACCCAACTAAGAATGTCGATAACTACGCAGGACATTTCGAGTTTGGAGAAGGAGAAGAAGTTCTCGGAATCTTTGCCCACATGGACGTGGTGCCAGCTGGTAGCGGTTGGGACACAGATCCTTACACACCAACTATCAAAGACGGTCGCCTTTATGCGCGTGGAGCTTCGGACGACAAGGGACCTACAACAGCTTGTTACTATGGTTTGAAAATCATCAAAGAATTGGGGCTTCCAACTTCTAAGAAGGTTCGCTTTATTGTCGGAACAGACGAAGAATCAGGCTGGGCAGACATGGACTACTACTTCGAGCACGTAGGACTTGCAAAACCAGACTTCGGTTTCTCTCCAGATGCTGAATTCCCTATCATCAATGGTGAAAAAGGAAATATCACGGAATACCTTCACTTTGCAGGTGAAAATACAGGTGCAGCCTGTCTTCACAGCTTCACAGGTGGTTTGCGTGAAAATATGGTACCTGAATCAGCAACAGCAGTCGTTTCAGGTGATTTGGCTGACTTGCAAGCTAAACTAGATGCCTTTGTTGCAGAACACAAACTTAGAGGAGAACTCCAAGAAGAAGCTGACCAATACAAGGTGACGATCATTGGTAAATCAGCCCACGGTGCTATGCCTGCTTCAGGTGTCAATGGTGCGACTTACCTAGCCCTCTTCCTTAGCCAGTTTGACTTTGCTGGTCCAGCTAAAGACTACCTTGACATCGCTGGTAAAATTCTCTTGAACGATCATGAGGGTGAAAATCTCAAGATTGCTCATGTGGATGAAAAGATGGGTGCCCTTTCTATGAATGCGGGTGTATTCCGTTTTGATGAAACAAGTGCTGATAATACCATTGCCCTTAATATCCGCTATCCAAAAGGAACAAGTCCAGAACAAATCAAGTCAATCCTTGAAAACTTGTCGGTCGCTTCTGTTAGCCTTTCTGAACATGGTCATACGCCTCACTATGTGCCAATGGAAGATCCACTTGTGCAAACCTTGTTGAATGTTTATGAAAAACAAACTGGTCTTAAAGGTCACGAGCAAGTCATCGGTGGTGGAACCTTTGGTCGCTTACTCGAACGCGGTGTTGCCTATGGTGCCATGTTCCCAGACTCAATTGACACCATGCACCAAGCTAATGAATTTATCGCCTTGGACGATCTCTTCCGAGCTGCAGCAATCTATGCCGAAGCTATTTACGAATTGATCAAATAAAACGATAGAAGTCTGAGATTGTATGCTTAGACTTCTTTTTGGAGGGAAAGTAGATGTCTCAAATTGAAAGAATCAAGCAGGCTATTATGGCAGATCCGCAGAATGCTACCTATACAAAGCGTGGCATCGAGCCTCTCTTTGCAGCGCCAAAGACTGCTCGCATCAATATCATCGGTCAAGCACCGGGACTTAAAACGCAGGAGGCAGGACTTTATTGGAAAGATAAAAGTGGTGACCGCTTGCGAGATTGGCTTGGTGTTGACGAAGACACTTTTTATAATTCAGGTTATTTTGCTGTTTTGCCTATGGATTTTTACTTTCCAGGGCATGGTAAGTCAGGTGACCTGCCACCGAGAACTGGGTTTGCAGAAAAATGGCATCCGCAGCTCTTGCAAGAATTACCAGATATTCAATTGACCCTCTTGATTGGGCAATATGCCCAGGCCTACTATTTAAAGGAGAAAGTCAGTGGCAAGGTGACAGAACGGGTAAAACACTACCAGAACTACTTGCCAACCTATTTTCCACTAGTACACCCATCACCACGCAATCAAATCTGGATGGCCAAAAATCCTTGGTTTGAGTCAGAAGTGGTGCCAGATTTGAAAAAAAGAATTAAAACCATTTTATAGTCAATGAAAATCAAAGAGCAAACTAGGAAGCTAGTCGCAGGCTGTACTTGAGTACGGCAAGGTGAAGCTGACGTGGTTTGAAGAGATTTTCGAAGAGTATAAACATTAGAATTTTCTCCTACTTGGCGTGGACTGGGTAGGGGATGTTATTTTTAGACAATTCTCATTTTTGAGAATCTTGAAAACATTCAATATTTACTTCGTGAAGCTTTTTTCATACTCCTATTCATGATATACTAGGTCAGTATTTTATAAATATGAAGGAGATTTTCATGGCTAAAAAAGGTGCCCTAACAGGTTTACTCCTGTTTGGAATATTTTTTGGTGCGGGGAACTTGATTTTTCCGCCTTCTCTAGGTGCTCTATCTGGAGAACATTTTATTCCTGCCATCGCAGGTTTTGTCTTTTCAGGCGTCGGTATCGCCGTCTTGACTCTTATTATTGGAACGCTAAATCCTAAAGGATATATCTACGAGATTTCAACAAAGATAGCGCCTTGGTTTGCGACTCTTTACCTCTCAGTTCTTTATTTGTCAATCGGTCCATTCTTTGCTATCCCACGTACAGCTACAACAGCTTACGAAGTAGGGATTAGTCCTCTTTTGTCGGATGCAAATAAAGGTCTTGGTTTGATTGTCTTTACAGTTCTGTATTTTGCAGCAGCCTATTTGATTTCGCTTAATCCATCAAAAATTTTGGACCGTATCGGCCGTATTTTAACTCCAGTCTTTGCGATTTTGATTGTTATCTTGGTTGTTCTGGGAGCTTTCAAATACGGTGGAACCAGTCCTCAAGTTGCTTCAACTGCTTATCAAGCTTCTGCCTTTGGTACAGGTTTCCTAGAAGGTTACAATACCTTGGACGCCCTTGCCTCAGTTGCCTTTAGCGTAATCGCAGTTCAAACCTTGAAACAACTTGGATTTTCAAGTAAGAAAGAATACATTTCAACTATTTGGGTTGTTGGTATCGTTGTTGCCCTTGCCTTCAGCGCTCTTTACATCGGTTTAGGTTTCCTTGGAAATCATTTCCCAGTACCAGCTGAAGCGATGAAGGGTGGAACGCCAGGTGTTTACATCTTGTCACAAGCGACTCAAGAAATCTTTGGCTCAACAGCTCAACTCTTCCTTGCAGCTATGGTTACCGTAACCTGCTTCACAACAACGGTTGGTTTGATTGTGTCTACAGCTGAGTTCTTTAATGAGCGCTTCCCACAAATCAGCTACAAGGTTTATGCGACAGCCTTTACCTTGATTGGATTTGCCATTGCTAATTTGGGTCTTGATGCGATTATCAAGTACTCCATTCCAGTATTGGTTATCTTGTACCCAATCACGATTGCTATCGTTATGATTGTCATTGTCAACAAATTTGTGGCTCTTTCAAAACCAGGTATGCAGTTGACAATTGCTGTTGTTACAGCCATTGCCATTGCAAGCGTACTAGGAAGCTCGTTTAAGGTTGAGTTTCTTGCAAACCTTGTCAACGCTCTTCCTTTTGCCAAGGCATCTCTCCCATGGTTAGTACCAGCTGTTGTCGGAATCTTGATCTCATTGGTTTTACCAAACAAGCAAGAAAGCGATGTTTTTGAAATGGAATAATCATTAAAATCATTTTTGTAGCCAAGTCTACAGGAGTGATTTTCTTTTTTTATACGATGATAAATGTGTTATAATAGGTAGCAAAAGAGGTGAAGAAATGAATCAAACAGTAGAATATATCAAAGAACTGACAGCCATTGCGTCGCCAACAGGTTTTACTCGTGAAATTTCGAATTATTTAGTCAAAACTCTAGAAGGTTTTGGTTATCAGCCAGTTCGCAAAGCCAAGGGCGGTGTCAATGTGACCATCAAAGGTCAAAATGATGAGAAGCATCGGTATGTGACTGCCCATGTGGATACGCTGGGTGCCATTGTCCGTGCTGTCAAACCAGATGGTCGTCTCAAATTGGACCGTATCGGTGGTTTTCCTTGGAACATGATTGAAGGTGAAAACTGTACCGTTCATGTGGCTAGTACAGGTGAAAAAGTATCAGGAACCATCCTCATCCACCAAACTTCTTGCCATGTCTACAAGGATGCAGGAACTGCAGAACGCACGCAGGACAATATGGAAGTGCGTTTGGACGCCAAAGTAACCAGTGAAAAAGGAACTCGTGCTCTTGGCATTGAGGTCGGTGATTTTATCAGTTTTGACCCACGAACTGTCGTTACAGAGACAGGTTTTATCAAGTCTCGCCATTTGGATGACAAGGTCAGCGCAGCGATTTTGATCAATCTCCTTCGTATTTATAAGGAAGAGAAGATTGAATTGCCTGTAACAACCCATTTTGCTTTTTCAGTCTTTGAAGAAGTGGGACACGGTGCTAACTCTAATATTCCTGCTCAGGTAGTAGAATATCTAGCTGTGGATATGGGAGCTATGGGAGATGACCAGCAAACAGATGAGTACACAGTGTCCATCTGTGTCAAGGATGCTTCAGGTCCTTATCACTATGACTTCCGTCAACACTTGGTTGCCTTGGCTAAAGAACAAGATATTCCATTTAAGCTGGATATCTATCCATTTTATGGATCGGACGCTTCAGCAGCCATGTCTGCAGGAGCAGAGGTCAAACATGCCCTTCTTGGTGCTGGTATTGAGTCTAGCCACTCATATGAGCGCACTCATATTGACTCGGTGGTTGCCAACGGAGCGTATGGTTGATGCTTATCTCAAGAGTGAGTTGGTGGACTAATATGTGCCTTATTTGTCAAAGAATTGAGCTCATTAAAGTTGGAAAAAATCCCTACTTTATGAGAGAGTTGGAAACAGGCTATCTTGTGATTGGAAATCACCAATATTTTGCAGGCTATAGTCTCTTTCTAGCCAAGGAACATGTCAGTGAATTGCACCATTTAGAAAAGGAAACAAGAATCCGTTTTCTAGAAGAAATGAGTTTAGTCCAAGAGGCGGTTGCTAAGGCCTTTGCTACTGAGAAAATGAATATCGAGCTTCTAGGCAATGGAGATGCCCACCTTCACTGGCACCTATTTCCAAGGCGGACAGGTGATATGAAAGGTTACGGACTTAATGGCCGTGGCCCAGTTTGGTGGGTTCCATGGGAAGAAATGATTGCTGAAGAATATCAGGTTAAGGGAAGCAAATTAGAAAACTTGATTGCCACCTTATCTAAAACATTGGACCAGATGATAGAGATGAAAGGATAAACAATGAAAAAAAGATACCTTGTCTTGACAGCCTTGCTAGCCTTGAGTCTAGCAGCTTGTTCACAAGAAAAAGTAAAAAATGAAGATGGAGCAGCTAAAACAGAACAAACTGCCAAAGCTGAGGGGACAGTCGGAAATAAGTCACAAGGAGCCACCCAGAAAAAAGCAGAAGTGGTTAACAAAGGAGACTACTACAGCATCCAAGGAAAATATGATGAAATCATCGTAGCAAATAAACACTATCCTTTGTCAAAAGACTACAATCCAGGGGAAAATCCAACAGCCAAGGCAGAGTTGGTCAAACTCATTAAAGCTATGCAAGAGGCAGGTTTCCCAATTAGCGACCATTACAGTGGCTTTAGAAGTTATGAAACTCAGACCAAGCTCTATCAAGATTATGTCAATCAAGATGGGAAAGAAGCTGCCGACCGTTATTCTGCTCGACCTGGCTATAGCGAACACCAGACAGGTTTAGCCTTTGATGTGATTGGGACAAATGGTGATTTGGTGACAGAAGAAAAAGCGGCCCAATGGCTCTTGGATCATGCGGCTGATTATGGTTTTGTTGTCCGTTATCTCAAAGGCAAGGAAAAGGAAACAGGCTATATGGCTGAGGAATGGCACCTTCGTTATGTCGGAAAAGAGGCTAAAGAGATTGCAGCTAGTGGCCTCTGTTTGGAAGAGTATTTCGGCTTTGAAGGTGGAGATTACGTCGATTAAAAAATAAACTTTTCTCTTGCAATTCCAGATAAATAGTGTATAATAGATGGGTATGTGAAAAACATACTTGTGGGAGGTAAAAATCTCTAATTACCGCCAAAACCACAAAGGAGGATTTAAAAATGGCTAAAAAAGTCGAAAAACTTGTAAAATTGCAAATCCCTGCTGGTAAAGCTACACCAGCTCCACCGGTTGGACCTGCTCTTGGTCAAGCTGGTATAAACATCATGGGATTCACAAAAGAGTTCAACGCTCGTACAGCTGACCAAGCTGGTATGATCATTCCAGTTGTTATCTCAGTTTACGAAGATAAATCATTTACTTTCATCACTAAAACACCACCAGCTGCTGTTCTTTTGAAAAAAGCTGCAGGTGTTGAAAAAGGATCAGGTACACCTAACAAAACTAAAGTTGCTACAGTTACTCGTGCACAAGTACAAGAAATTGCAGAAACTAAGATGCCAGATTTGAACGCAGCAAACGTAGAGTCTGCAATGCGTATGATCGAAGGTACTGCTCGTTCTATGGGATTCACTGTTGTTGACTAATCAATAACACAGTAGAAAATCTCACAGCAGTCTATTAGTTGCTTTTCATACTAGGCAAGTGACTGATGCTTGTACTTGGGTACAGCAAGGGAACTTAAGGCCGTAGGAAAAGAAAATTAATAGACTGAAAACCCGCAAGACTTCATCATTTCGAGGAGTGACGTGGGAGATGAAAATCGATTGAACCACTTACAAGGAGAATAGAAAATGGCTAAAAAAAGCAAACAACTTCGTGCTGCTCTTGAGAAAATCGACAGCACAAAAGCATACAGCGTAGAAGAAGCTGTAGCACTTGCAAAAGAAACTAACTTTGCAAAATTTGATGCAACTGTAGAAGTTGCTTATAACTTGAACATCGACGTTAAAAAAGCTGACCAACAAATCCGTGGAGCAATGGTATTGCCAAACGGTACTGGTAAAACTTCACGTGTTCTTGTTTTCGCACGTGGTGCAAAAGCTGAAGAAGCAAAAGCTGCTGGTGCAGACTTTGTTGGTGAAGATGACCTTGTTGCTAAAATCAACGACGGTTGGTTGGACTTCGACGTAGTTATCGCTACACCTGACATGATGGCTCTTGTTGGACGTCTTGGACGTGTCCTTGGACCACGTAACTTGATGCCAAACCCTAAAACTGGTACTGTAACTATGGATGTTGCTAAAGCAGTTGAAGAGTCTAAAGGTGGTAAAATCACTTACCGTGCTGACCGTGCAGGTAACGTTCAAGCAATCATCGGTAAAGTATCATTTGAAGCTGAAAAATTGGTTGAAAACTTCAAAGCTTTCAACGAAACAATCCAAAAAGCAAAACCAGCTACAGCTAAAGGAACTTACGTAACAAACTTGACTATCACAACTACTCAAGGTGTTGGTATCAAAGTTGACGTAAACTCACTTTAATCAGTAGTTTATAAAAGAGGACGAGTACGAAAGTGCTCGTTTTTTTGCTTAGAACGGGCATGTTGTTTATGGCTCTTTGTCAACTGTAGTGGGTTGAAGAAAAGCTAAGATCGAGAAAGGACGAAATTTGTCCTTTCTTTTTTGATA
>NZ_CAMIAF010000007.1 GCF_946190375.1 Streptococcus mitis
ATCGCTTTCTTCTCAGCGTCTGTAAGTTTTTCTGGATTTGCTACTACTGTCTTATCTGCTGGTTTAACGATGTCGTTACCTGCATTTGGTTTAGTTGCAGCTTCTGGATCTTTCGTCAAGTCTGCTGCTGGAATTACAGCTGTCTTACCTTCTGGAGTTGTGACTGTCGCATTTCCTTTATCATCTACAACTACTGTTGCATCTGGATTTACAGCTTTAACTTTATCTTCGATCGCTTTCTTCTCAGCGTCTGTAAGTTTTTCTGGATTTGCTACTACTGTCTTATCTGCTGGTTTAACGATGTCGTTACCTGCATTTGGTTTAGTTGCAGCTTCTGGATCTTTCGTCAAGTCTGCTGCTGGAATTACAGCTGTCTTACCTTCTGGAGTTGTGACTGTCGCATTTCCTTTATCGTCTACTGCTACTGTTGCATCTGGGTTTACAGCCTTAACTTTATCTTCGATCGCTTTCTTCTCTTCTGGAGTTAAGTTAGCTGGATCTTTAACTGCTGTCTTATCTGCTGGTTTGTTTACGTTGTTTCCTGCTTCTGGCTTAGCTGCATCTGCTGCTGACTTAGTTAAGTCTGTTGCTGGAATTACCGCTGTCTTACCTTCTGGTGTTGTGACTGTTGCGTTTCCTTTGTCGTCTACTACTACAGTTGCACCTGGATTTACTGCTTTAACTTTATCTTCAATTGCTTTTTTCTCAGCATCTGTAAGTTTAGCTGGATTTGCTACTACAGTCTTATCTGCTGGGTTTACAATGTCATTTCCTGCATTTGGTGTAGTTGCATCTGCTTCTGATCTGAATAAATCTTCTGATGGGATTGTTGCTGTAGTTCCATCTTTTAGAGTAACTGTCGCATTACCATCTTCGTCAAATTTAACAGATTTAGTTTCTGGGTTTAATTCTCTTAATTTTGCTTCTACTTTAGCTTGATCATCTGGATCATTTGCTTCACCAACTACTTTGTCTGCTGGTTTAACAATATTAGAGTTACCTGCTCCAGCTTTTGCTGTATCTTCTTTAGTTCTTACTAAATCTGATGCTGGAATTGCAGCAGTTTTACCATCTGAAGTAGAAACAGAAACAGTTCCGTTTTCATCTATTGTTACGATAGCATCTGGATTTACTTCTTCAACTTTAGCAACAATCTTAGCTTTTTCTTCATCTGTTAATGCACTTGGATCTTTTACTAGAACTTTATCAAGTGGTTTATGAATATCATTTCCACCTTTACCGTTATCTAACTGGTCCTCAGTTTTCACTAATTTTGTTGGATTGATAATTCCTTTATCGCCAGCTTCTGTTGTTACTTCGATGTTTCCATTTTCATCATATTTAACCTCTTTAGCTGTCGGATTAACTTTCTTAACTTCTTCTAAGACTTTAGCTTTTTCTTCATCTGTTAATGCACTTGGGTCTTTTACTAGAACTTTATCGATTGGTCTATTGATATCTCCAATTGCTTTAATAGCTGCTTTATCTGCTTCTTCTATTGTATTAACATCTTCTACACTAGTTACTGCATCAATTGCTGCTTTTGCTTTTTCAGCAACTTTATCTGCTTTAGCTTTTAATTTAGCTTTAGCTTTAGGAGTTAGATCGTTACGCGCATCGATTTCTGCTTTCTTAGCTGTTGCTTCTTCATCAATTGCTTTACGAGCATTTGGCTTATCTTCTACAACAGGAAGTTCATCGATTGTACCTTTAGTATCTCCTTCGCCAACAGCCTTATCTTTTTCAGCTTTAACTGCAGCATCTGTCGTTGCTTTATCAACTGCTGCTTTTGCTGCTTCAGCGGCTGCTTTTGCTTTTTCAGCGGCTGCTGCTTTTTCTTCATCAGTTGCATCTGGAGTGTTAGCAATATCTTCCAATTGTTTTGCTAATTTATCTTCGATTGCTTTCTTGGCTGCTGGTTTAGTTACTGCTTCTGGATTTACAGCTGCAACTTCATCTACACCTGATTTCTTAGCTGCGTCTACTGCTGCATCTGTTGTTGCTGCATCGACTGCTGCTTTAGCTTTTTCAGCGGCTGCTTTAGCTTCTTCCTTAGCGGCTTTCTTCTCGTCATCAGTTAAGTCTGGACGAGCGTCAATTGCTGCTTCTTTAGCTTTAAGTGCATCGTCAATCGCTTTCTTAGCTGCTGGTTTCTTAACTGCTACTGGATTTACTGCTGTAACTTCAGCTACACCTGTTTTCTTAGCCGCATCCACTGCATCTTGAGCTGTTTTAGCTGCTGCTGGTGTAGCTGCTGCATCAGGTTGTTCATTAATTTTCGCTAATTGTGCATCAGCTTTATCTTTTGCTTCTTTCTTAGCTGCAGTTTTTTCTTCATCTGTTAAGTCAGTACGCTTATCAATTTCGCTATTTTTATCTTCTAATGCTTTTGCAATTGCTTTCTTAGCTTCCGCTTTGGCTACTGGAGTTACATCTGCAACTGCTTTAGTTCCAGCTTCTTTAGCTTTAGTAACTTCTGCATCTGTTGTTGCTGCATCGACTGCTTCTTTAGCTTTATCAGCGGCTGCTTTAGCTGCATCCTTAGCGGCTTTCTTATCGTCATCTGTTAAATCAGTACGAGCGTCAATTGCTGCTTCTTTAGCTTTAAGAGCATCATCAACTGCTTTCTTAGCTTCTGGTTTTGCAGCTACTACTGGGTTATCTTTTGCGATTGCATCAGTTCCTGCGTTTTGTGCTTGAGTTAGAGCATCTTGAGTTTTAACAGTATCAGCATTAATTGCGTCAAGAGCTGCCTTCTTATCATTGTTTACTTTAGCAATTGCTGCATCTTTTTCTTCTTTGGTTGCAGCTTTATTACCATTGATTTTTTCAATTTGTGCAATAGCAGCTTGTTCTACTGCGTTAATTGCAGGTTGTTTATCAAGATTTACAATAACTGTATGAGTTAATTCATCTGATTCTTTTCCTTGGCTATCAATCGCTTTATATTTAACAACGTAACTTCCCGCAGTTGTTGTGTCTACAGTTTTAACAGATTCATCTCCATTTACTGAGATTACTTCAGCACGTACTTTAGTTCCAAGTGTTGCATCTTTATCATCTTCATGGTCTGCTACAGTAACAAGCGATGCTGGATTTACATTATCTCCTACATTTACTGTAGTTTCTGTTTGACCATTTTTAGAAGCAAGTGTTGGTTTTTCGTTAGTTACATTAACTGAATATTTCCCTGAGAAACTTCCATGAGAAGCTGAACCATTATGCGAAATGATTTGAATGTTATTATTTCCTTCAGCAACTGGTTTTGTCAGTGTTAATGTAATTGTATCAACAAATTTACCGTGGTCAACAGATTCAATAGTTGCTCTTTCTGGATTTTCTGTAATAGACCATCCTCTGTCTTCGCCTCGTTTCAATGTCACTTGAGGTGCTGAATTTGTTTCTTTATCTTTGTACCAGAAATATGAATATCCTGTATCGTGTGGAACTGTTAGTACAACTTTCTTAGCTCCAGCGACAACACTAGTTTTATCTTTAGCTGCCTCTGATGGTAAGATTTTTGATTCACCAATAGAAACTTCTAAGTCTGCCTTTTCGCTTTCAACACCATTAACAGTTTGTGTAACTTCAACCTTGTTCTTAGGAGCATAGAATGTTCTGGCTGCTTCACTTGCTCCAAATAATGCTTCGTTACTGTTCAATCCTTTGTCTAAAGCAAGTTTCCAGTTTCCATCCGCGCCAACTGTTGTCGTCTCTTCTGAAATCACTGTTGTTCCTTCTGGATTTTTAACAGTCACTTTAACGGTTGCTCCTGGTGTACCTGTTCCTGTAATTTCACTATCAGTAGAATAAAT
The DNA here is from genome assembly GCF_946190375.1 of Streptococcus mitis. Lineage (GTDB taxonomy): Bacteria > Bacillota > Bacilli > Lactobacillales > Streptococcaceae > Streptococcus > Streptococcus mitis_CJ. The sequence goes on from NZ_CAMIAF010000007.1 coordinate 3,816, forward strand.
TGTATTCTTAGATTTAGTATTTACTGCTGGAGCAGCTCCTTGCACTTTTATCGTATGAGTGTAAACTGCAGATTCTTTACCTTGGCTATCTACTGCTTTATATTGAACGGTGTGTGTTGTACCACCTACTCCAAAATCTGCAGCTTCTAGAGTTGTTTTATTAGTATCTCCATTGATAGATACTACTGTAGCTGTACCTTTGGCACCCAATGTTGCGTTTTGATCATCTTCATGATCTGTTACTTTAGCAAGAGTTGAAAGATCTACATTTCCTCCCATAGGCACTACTGTTTCATCTGAACCTGTTGCTGATGATACTACTGGTGCTTCGTTAGTTACATTAACTGAATATTTCCCTGAGAAACTTCCATGAGAAGCTGAACCATTATGCGAAATGATTTGAATGTTATTATTTCCTTCAGCAACTGGTTTTGTCAGTGTTAATGTAATTGTATCAACAAATTTACCGTGGTCAACAGATTCAATAGTTGCTCTTTCTGGATTTTCTGTAATAGACCATCCTCTGTCTTCGCCTCGTTTCAATGTCACTTGAGGTGCTGAATTTGTTTCTTTATCTTTGTACCAGAAATATGAATATCCTGTATCGTGTGGAACTGTTAGTACAACTTTCTTAGCTCCAGCGACAACACTAGTTTTATCTTTAGCTGCCTCTGATGGTAAGATTTTTGATTCACCAATAGAAACTTCTAAGTCTGCCTTTTCGCTTTCAACACCATTAACAGTTTGTGTAACTTCAACCTTGTTCTTAGGAGCATAGAATGTTCTGGCTGCTTCACTTGCTCCAAATAATGCTTCGTTACTGTTCAATCCTTTGTCTAAAGCAAGTTTCCAGTTTCCATCCGCGCCAACTGTTGTCGTCTCTTCTGAAATCACTGTTGTTCCTTCTGGATTTTTAACAGTCACTTTAACGGTTGCTCCTGGTGTACCTGTTCCTGTAATTTCACTATCAGTAGAATAAATTGTATTCTTAGATTTAGTATTTACTGTACGGAAATCATTATTTTTATCTAATTCTTTCCCGTTACGTTCGTCTTTTGAACCGGTATTTTCGATTGAGTTAGTTCCAGCTTTTGGTTCTGTGTTTTCAGCTGACTTACCTACAGTTTCTTTACCTTCGGTTGTGTCTACTGCTGGAGTTTCTTTTTTCTCTACAGGTTTGCTTCTTAATTTAGAGTTAGCTGTAAGGAAAAGTTTTCTGTAAGCTTTTGTTAATTCAGCTTGAGTTGTTGCGTTTGCTAATGTAGTTTTTGCAGCTTCTAGGTCTGCTTTTAATAATGCTACAGATTCTTCTGTTTTGTTATCGTAAGAACCGTTAGAAAGTTTTGTTTCAATTTCTGAAATATAGCTTTCAAGTTGGGCCTTATCCAAAGTTGGAGTTGCTGACGGAGCAACAGCTGTGTCTCCAGGTTGGATTTGATCCGCTTGGACAGATACAGCTCCATTACCTAAGAACATGAAAAGAGCAGCGACCGCTACACTAGCCGCTCCAAAGCTATATTTACGAATCGAGTAACGCGTGACCTTTTCGCGGTGCAGACGTTCAACACGACTCATAGATGGTTTGTTTTCCATTATTTTCTTTTCTCCTTTTGTGAGGTTAATTGATTTGATTTCCACATGACACCTGCATACAGAAATCTACAATTTACATTTTATCTTATTTTCAATATATATGCAAATAATTTGATTTGAAATTTTCGCAAAAAAAAAAAAAGCGTTTTGGGAAAGTAAGGAATTTTCAGATAAATTCTATTAGTATTTTTTTGCGTTTTCGTGAATAAATAATGCAAAGTTATTCTATTAATTTCTCAAGTTTTTAACATTCATTCATAAAGATAGCGTATTCATATAGGATTAGTGGTAAAATAAATAAGTTTGAGGGGTGAAATAAACTATTTTTGCATTGCATAAGAAAAAATTATCCGTAAAAAATATGAACCCAAAATAAAACATGCCACCTCATTTCGGTAACATGTCATCGTTTTCTACTTACAACAAGGCCTCAAACTCAGCGACAGTCATTCCCAATTGCTCACTCGCAACCTCGGAAGTCAGAAAACCTTGACGGACCATATCCAGAAAGGCAAAAAGTTTCCCTTCTTCCCTTCCTTCAACTTTCCCGCGCTCTAAACCTTGTTCAATACCTTCTGCGCGACCACGTTCTAAGCCTTTTTCTTCAGCTCGTTCCAAGGCATAGTTATGTGCTAACAAGGCTTGTTCTTCGCGCATATGTAGTTGACTAAGCAGCTTCCTGTCATCCTCAGACCAGCTCTTGTAGTCTAGCAGTTGGTCTGCTTGGCTGATAGCTCGCTCAGGTTGTTGGGTAAAGGGCTTATTCCCAAAAAACTCCAACCACGGTTTGCGAACGCTATCCTTGCTGGTTTCTCTGTATTTTTAGGTCTTATTTATGATGGTCTTTCAAGAGTTCTTCAAACTCAGCCACGGTCATGCCTAATTGCTCACTCGCAAATTCAGAAGTTAAAACATGTTGGCGAACCATGTCTAAGAAGACAAAAAGTTTTCCACGTTCAAGACCACGCTTTAAACCTTTTTCTTCAGCTTGTTCCAAGGCATAGTCCTGTGCCAACAATGCCTGTTCTTCTCGCATACGTAGTTGACTAAACATTTTCCTGTCCTCCTCAGACCAGCTCTTGTAGTCCAGCAGTTGGTCTGCCTGGCTGATGGCTCGCTCAGGTTGTTGGGTAAAGGGCTTGTTACCAAAAAACTCCAACCACGGCTTGCGAACGCTATCCTTGCTGGTTTCTCTGTATTTTTTTAATTCCAAGAATGCCATCTTGACCAAATGGTTTTCTTGTTCATTATTTGTGATGGTTAAGGCTTCACCTGTCGTGTCCTCTCGCATGCTAAAGCTATGAAAAGCCAAGTCATCTGAGAAGTAATTACTATCTACAATAGCAATAGCGTATACTGGGGCAATGTGTTTGTAGCTCTGGTGAGTATCACCTTCACGTTGACGAATTTTTTCAAGATTTTGATTGACCTGACTGCACAGGTAAGCCCACAGGCGATTGATGAAAAAATTCTGATGATGAACTTGAATTTCAATAATTACTTGTGTCCCATTGTCCAACTCCGCTAAGACGTCTATACTGGTATAGAAATCCTGGGCCGAGTACGGCAAGGAAGGTAGTACATGAATATTGCTCCCCTCCAAAATGGTCACATTTTTAGCTGGTAAGTCCAGCATATCGCGAATAAACTGACAAGTGATTTCTGGATTGCTAAAGATTTTCTTAGCAACCAAGTCATGGGTTGGGCTGATGCCCGGATGTCTTAAAATCATCCATTTCCTCCTTCTATTATACCATATTTTAAAATCTAATTTTGCTAGATTCGATGGTTCTATCTATTTATTCGAAAAGGAAATGAATTGTGAAGATATTTTATCTCGTTTCAACTAAAATATGAGCTTGATCAACCAACTGTCCATCAACAGTTAGATTCAGATAGAAATCTAAGGTCTTATCAGCAGCAAAATACAGGGTTGGTATGGTCAAATCTTTTTTGCTTTCCTCAGCTTGGAATTGAAGGACTTGAATTTCGTCCTGATAGGCGACACCATGGACACCTGTCCCCGGTTGAATCGAAATCTTAGCCTCCAAAGGAGTATTACTTTCGCTACGTTCAATCCTAAAATGAAGAGTCTCTCCCTTTGCCACAGCTAGACTTTTTTCTGCAAATGCTAGTCCCTGAACAACCTCTTTTTGTGATAATCTAGGAGTTTTATAGAGGGAAATCTTGGTCAATACAGGTAAATCCTGTGACTCTGTAATCATCACGCGCACCTTCTGTGCCTCTACTAGCGGACCTCGCAGGAGACGCTTATGACCAACTGTAAAGCCCTTACCAAATTCCTGCCAGACACCATCCACCTCTACTTGCACATGAAAAGCAGCGATTCGTTGCCCTAACTTCAAATCTTCTCTTAACTCAATTACATCAAAAGTTTTAGGTGACCCTAAGTCTAGTTCTAGCTGGATGGGCAGGTCTGCATCGCTTGCCCAAGAGCTGCTTTCAAGGCCATCTGTCAGATGGTGACAAGCAAAGTCTGCGGAAAGAGCTGGACCAGATACCTTAGCTCCCAGAGCCAAATCTTCTTTATAGAACTCATTGCGATAGGTCGCAAATTCATAAAGTCGTTCAATATCCTTTGCATCAAAGAGCCCATCTTGATTCGGCGGAATATTAAGTAGGAGCGGGGTTCCTCTCCCCACTGAGTGAAAATAGATTTCGACCAACTCCTCAAGTGACTTAGGATCCTGCTCTTCATGGTAAAACCAACCTGGCCGGATGGAAACATCTGCCTCTCCGATTGAAAAAATCATGCCCGAGGGATCTCCGTGCTGAAGATAGTCCAGCTCTGCTTCTGTTCCTAGTTTATCAGGATTCACCTTTTGCCATAGAGGATCACCTGCATACCCTCGTTCATTGCCAATCCAGCGTATACTGGTGCCTTCTGTTGAAAAAATTAAGCAATCGCCCTGCAGGTCACGAATGGTTTCAAACCATTTTTCAAATTCATAATTGACCTTTTGAGCGCCCTCTCCTCTGGCACCATCCATCCAGATCTCAGCAAATTTCCCTCCATTTCCATAGGCAGGATTTGATAAAATCTCCTTCAGCTGAGCCAGATAATAGGCATTATAGTCCGCTTCTCGGTCCACATGATAGAGGGGGCTTTGGGCGTCCCACGGCGATAGGTAGACCCCCATATCCATATCAAACTCTGTGGCAGCTTGGGATACTTCAAGGAGCAAGTCCCCCTCTCCATTCCTCCAAGGACTGGCCTTGATCGAATAATCTGTGTGAGCTGTCGGATAGAGGACAAAGCCATCGTGGTGCTTGACCACCAAAATCAACTTCTTAAAGCCCGTTTCCTTGAGCACTCGAACCCACTCACGCGCATCTAACTGTGTCGGGTTAAAGCGTTCAGGATCCTCCTGACCTGTCCCCCATTCCTGATCATAAAAGGTATTTGGGCCAAAATGGATAAAGGCTGCTAGTTCATCCTCTAAATACTCTAGCTGGGCCTGACTAGGCAAGGGCCCATGCGGTTTTATTTCTCTTACCATACTACTTCCTATCTACACTTTTCTTTACTTTTTTGGCATGTACTTGCAATTCTGTTAGCGCTAGGGGACTGGTCAAACCTTCAAATCGAAGACGAAGGGCATAGGTTTCCACCTTATCAAATTCAAAACGAAGCTCCTCATCCTTATCACTTGAAACTTTTCTAATAGCTGATACAGGGCGCCAATTCTCCTCTGGCTTGAGCAAGGAATCCTTATCCAAATGGTTGGGAGTCCGAGGTAAAGTAGGCTCATTCCCTACATAATAATCAATAAAAGTAGGCTCCATCGCCACGTATTCTTGATTCTCAACATAATACAAGGTCACGTTATCCACAAATCGCGGTTTTAAAATGCCTGCGTCTCCAAAAAGAATGCCCACGCTGGCTTGCTCTGACTTGTCAATCCAAGTATTGGCTGTCGATTTTTTCCGAGCAATGACCTTGTCATTGAGGTAAGAGGCTGGGTGATTTGGCTCTGAATGAGAAGCAAAAACCAGAGGCAGGTTGGACCCTGTCCACTGATTGGAAATAACTTCCCCATCTACACTAGCATCTGTCACATGAATAGTGACTGTTGCTGGCAACTCACAGCCCGCTACCTGTCCTGTGAGAACGCATTCTCCTACCTGAGCATAGACTTGAGAATCAAGCTCATCCCAAGTCACCTTGGCCGTATCTCGTCTGCCATCTGATAAGACTAGCTTGACTCGGTCTGGTAAGTGTGGGGCTTCCTTGACAAGCGTCCAGACCCTTTCAGGATTAATAGCACAAATCCCTTGAACACAAATCTGAGCAGAAGCCTTTATATCCAGCCCCTCAAGATGACCAGATACCGTAAATTCATGAAAGTTTTCCAGATCTTTTTCCGAGATTGCCTCCCAAACAACCTTTACTCGTTTTGCACCGCCAAACTCATAGTCCACCAAAACTGAAGATGCCAACTGTGGATAAGTTCCCTTAGCTGTATACAAGCGAAGTGGTCGTACAGAAACTGCTTGCCCTAGTGAGGTATTTTCTGCCACCTGCAAATGAGTTTGATAGGCCTTCCCTTGATAAATAGCACTAATAACCAAGTCTCCTGCAGACAAGCAATGAAGCACTCCCTGCTTGATAATGGCGTGGGCACTACCACTCGTCTCCCAAATCACTTCACTATTCCCCACCTTGTTCACAGGGTTATCCACAGTTTGTGGATAAAGTCCAATAGCTGGGGAAGCCCCTTCTTGTAATCCTGCCTGCTTGTCCACTCGAATCTCAAATAAGCGCTGGTTTTTCACTGGCTGGCAATCAAAAGCCTCTCCCACTAAGAGATCAAAACTTGCTGTCTCTAGTCCTCTGGCACTAGCCTTTACTCTCACTAGACCCACCTGCTCCAAGCTCTGAACTAAAACAACACCCCTGCCATGAAAGGCTTTCCTCTTAAACCGACCATTTTTCTGAGCCTTGTAACGTTCACGACTGGCCTGCCTACCATTATCCACACCTACAATGCGAGCAGGGCCTTCAATTTCAAAATGAAGTTGATTGGAAGCAGTCGGCACCCAATTTCCATCCTTGTCCAATACATCAAAATAGAGATAGAGGAGGTCTTGCCCATCTGGCTCCAGTTGTGATTTCTCGGCATGTAACCCGATTTTGGTTGGCTTACCTGCAGTCACCACCCTATCTTCTGCCACAAGCTGACCTTTACGGTCATAGGCCACAGCACGCAATTCTCCCGGTTGATAGGGCAAACGCCATTCAAGATAGAGCTGGTCATAACCTTGTCCCTCTTGGTATTTTCTACCATCTGAAGTCCATTTTTCCTGAAAAGTCTTTCTGCCTTGGGATTTTCCATTGAGAAATAGCTCTACTGAACTAGCATTTGAATACACTCTAACAGGGATATCCCCATACTTATCCACAACTTGTTGATAACTCTTGTGGATTTCCCAATTCCAGTGGGGTAAAATATGAACCATAGGATGCTGATCCAGATCCAACCACTGACTTTGATAGAGATAATAGTCATTTTTAGGAATCCCTGCTGTGTCCACAATCCCAAAATAAGAACTCTTGACAGGCGTGTCATTTTGATTGTGCCAAGGAGTCGGCTCACCAATATAGTCCACTCCTGTCCAGATAAACTGACCTGCATAGTCTAGACGATTTCTATCTGCTATCCAAGAAGCCGTCGCTGTCTTCCCCCAAGGAACCCGATCATTGCCATAGTCCGACTGTTCAAAATTTCGCAAGCGGCGATTATCCCCAACCCATTCCTTATCTGGGCGAAAATAGCTGTCACGCGTCCTTGTAGCCGATGAGGTTTCAGATCCGTAAAGTCGCCACTTGGGATGTCTTTTGCGAATCCCATCAATATTGTCTTCTGAGTAATTCAAACCCACTACATCCAACAAATCAGCAATCTTTTCATGACCTCCAGAACCATCGCCAAAGCGGAATTGATCCATTCCCATGGTCACAAAACGACTATCATCCACTTCCTTGACCCTTCCTAGCAAGCGTTTGATAGTCTTCAATGAATGAGCATCGCCATTTGCTTCACTGACTTCATTTCCCAAGGACCACATAAAGATAGCTGGATTGTTCTTACCACGTTCAATCATAGTGCGCAAATCATAATCTGACCAGAAATCGCCTGCTTTCGCTTCTGGATGAGTCGCTTCTTCCTCAAAAAAGCGACCATAATCATATTCTTTCTTGCCTCCATACCAGGTATCAAAGGCTTCTTCTTGGATGAGTAGGCCCATTTTGGCAGCCACATCTAGCAAGATGCTACTGCCTGGATTATGGGTGATTCGAATCGCATTGACACCCATTTCCTTCATCTGGCGCAATCGTCTCTCAGTAGCTGACCTGTTTCCCACAGCTCCCAGCGCTCCATAGTCATGGTGGAGACAAACCCCATGAATCTTCAACCAGCGACCATTTAGAAAGAGACCCTTATCCGCTTGCCAATCCATATAACGGTAACCAAAGGTCTCCTCTTCTTCATCAACTAAAATTCCATTTTTGTAAAGGCGATTCTTCAATTGGTAAAGGTAAGGATGATCAATATCCCAAAGCAAAGGTTGGAAAATTGATATGGCTTGTTTGAAATGATGTTTTTCCCCAGGCTCGATCATTGCAGAGTCTGTTGCCTGCCAGTCAGAAATACGCTGTCCCTCATACCAGATACTCTGTTCTAAATATACCAACACAGACTGAGGCCCGTCATTTGAAACCTTGCTTTCAAGCTGAGTTTCAACCCATCCATCTCTTTGTTCCTCGAGCTTGGGACTTTCTATCTTAATCCCATATAAATCTATATGAACTGCATCTGTAATCAACAATTTTACTTCTCGGTAAATACCGCTACCAGAGTACCAACGACTGCTAGGTTGCTGATTGTCCACAAAAACTGCAAGCTGGTTGGCTGTACCATCATTTCTTAGATAAGGCGTGATATCATAAGAAAAGGGTGTATAGCCATTGGGATAATAGCCCAACACTTGCCCGTTTATATAGACTTGGGCATTCATGTAAACTCCATCAAAGAGCAAACGTACTGATACAAGACTGGTATCATCTTCCAAGTAGAACTGTGTACGGTACCAGGCCTGACCACCATTTAGCTGTCCACCCTCATTTTGCGCTGGCGAATACTGATCAAAATCATTGTAAATACTCCAGTCATGTGGCACTTGAATAGCCTGCCAATTTTCCCTCTGAAAATCCGACACCAAGGCTTCTTCTTTCCCCACCTCTTGACTAAAAAACCAGTGATTTCGTAAAACTTCTTCTCTTCTCATACAAGCATTCCTCTTTAAACGATTCGATTTACTTGACTATAGCACAAAACAAAAGCGCTTTCAATACGTCCTCCATCACTCCCTAAATACTCAGAAAAGATTCTATAATTTGTGGAGGAGTCTGAAAATCATTCCATATTCAAGCAAACTTTAATTTTCAAGAAATAAGGTCGAACCTTACAAGAGCCCAAAAAACACCCCTCTGAATGTTCATTCCAGAGAGATGTTCCTTTTGTCTTAACTATTGTAAATCGATTGTCTAAAGTCATCTGAATCTTTGAGATAAGCTTTATAAATCGCTTTTTTCAGTTTTTGAACTGGTGTTTCGATAAGCTCAAACTTTTTAGCCGTGATATTTCCTGCTTTTATCTGTTTCAACTCCTCTTGGACAGCTTTATGCATCAATTCACTTAACTTCTGACCTGTCAGACTTATTTGCTGACCTTCATATTGGATTGTCAAAGGTTTCAATTGATCAATCTTAGCTACCCTTTCCTTAAACTGTGCTTTTTTAAACTCAGCATAACTCTTACCATTCAAAATTTTATTGAAAATGTAAATATCAGATAAAGGCTTGTTCTCAGACTCTGCTGCTTGTTTGTATTGATTTGATACATAAGGTACAAATCCTTCATAATAGCCCAAAGCAGCCATCAATTCAAAGGCTTGTTTTCTAAAGGTGATATCCCCACTCATACCAGAGTCATTTTGACTAACACCATAAATGGTATCAAACATATCAACAGTATAGTAACCATTTGCTGCAATTTTACCTTTATCTGAAAAACCAGCAATGATATAACGATTGACTAGGATATGATTGTCAATCAAACTATCAATATCTGTCAATTTTTTGGCATCTTCTAAGGTCAGAGCTTGAATCTCCTCACTCTTATGAGTCGGTTTAACTGCTGTATTACGGTAATCTACCCAAGTTCTAGGACCTGTTGAAGTGATTGGCGTTATTTTTTTGAAATAACTCATCTTGTCTTCTGCAGATAAGCCTTTACTTGCTTCAGCTTCTAGGTAATCTAGAGTATAAAGGACATCGAAACTTCCCTTCATATAAGATTTCAAATCTTCTGCTGTTTTAAATCGATCAGGTGTTTTATTGTAAAATCCATTCTTATCACTCTCATCATATACAAAGTTGAGATTGAAATAAGTATCCTTTTCTGGATTATAGGAGTTTTCAAAAATACCACGCGCATAAAACTCTGCTCCTGTACCATCTCGACGACCGTGATTATTAAACAAGACCGTTCTATCTAGTAAGTGCGTCATTTCATGAGAATAAGTCGCTGAACCTCTATCATCCAAAACCCTATCTATAAAGTAACGGACACCTAATCCATTAGCCTCAGCTCCCACCTTACTTACTGGAGAATAGTAATTCATAGGAGTCATAAACTGGTCGACTCCCTTATCAGCTCCACTACCAGTAGCTGGTGACCAAGTGCTATCAATCTGTGCATTCGGATTACTTGTATATTTCTTCATCGTATCAATAATCAAGCGATTTGTCAGCAACTTATCACGATTTTCTGGTTTTGTTATACGATAAAGAGTATCAACATAGTTGGCTTGTTGTACAGCCGCCTTTTCAATTAAAGACTTGACTCTAGCAAGCTCAGCCTGGTACTTAGTTGGATTAGACTGGGCAAGAGAAGTATCTATATAGGAACCAATATTACCATAAGTAATCGTCGCCATATTACTAATCACGTAAACATTTGGTTCTTTCACATTCAAAAGTCCCAAAATAGCAGCCATATTAGCCTCTTGTTTACGAGGATCCTTTTCCCCAGCTGTCAACTTGCTATACAGACCGACATGCGCTGAAGGATTTTCCTTAGATGATTTTTCAACAATCATAGCTTGGCTAGATTTTTTAAGCCAAGTATCCGCATCATCTGACGTAAATAGTTGGCGATTGCTGTCTAAAAATTCCTTCAAGCTAGCCTTACCTGTAATGGTAGATAAATACTTTGTAAATGTTTGAGGACTATTGGTCAACTTCATCTCTTCATAAGACATAGATCCTAGTTTCTTCAAACTATCTAAGGCTGTCATTGTCTTATTACCAAATGAACTTGGATTAAAGGCCAGAATATCACGAATATTCGTGTCCCCAAATTGAATATTATAAAAACGATTGATATAAGACAGTCCCAACAAGATCTGCTCTTTGTATTGTTCAAGCTCTTGTTTGACCTTGCTGCGATTTTCAGGGGTATCTCCTATAATTCCCAATGTATGCGAGGCTATCTTTTTGAAACTTGACTCAGCTTGCGTCTTCGTCTGATCAAAGCTTTCTTGAATTGACAGTTTTTGAAGATACTCTGTGCGCAACATATCTTTGACTTCTTGGTCAGTGATATTTGGGTGTGTTTTTCTGAGCGCAATTCTCCTTGTTATAATATCTCGAGGATCATAGACAGGCTCCAACTGTGCTTTTAGTTTACTGTCATGTAAGAAGTCTACTGAGCTCGCGCTTGTGGTCAGAGCAGACACATCCACAGCATCTTCTCTCTCACTATTAGCTGGAAGTAAGTGTGGTTTATCCTCCTGACTACCAACTAAAACAACTCTCGGTTTCATTGGTTTTGTTATTTGGCTCGCTTCTTGGGGATTAACCAATTCACCAGTTTGTTCATTGATGGCGTAGGTTCTGGTAAGTGTATTTTCACCAACTTCACCCTCAGAAGCTATCTTTTCCATATTTTTAGCAAGAGAAGGATCCTCTCTTCGCTCCTCGGTAACAGAAATCGGTTGTATTACTTTTTCCACATTACCAACTTGAATCACTTTATCGACTGCTGAATTTACTTGTTTAGTAGTATCAGATACCGTCACCTGACCTGTTGCCTTGTCTAGTTGATAAGTCGTCCTAGTTTCCACCGAACCATCACGCCCTGCAACCGCTACTTTCTCTTGTCTGAACTCCAAAGCAGGATTCACTTGGTAAATCGTTTTATGAGATAGGACAGTAGTTTCAACACTCGGTTTAGTTCCAACTTCTACAACTTGATCAACTTTGTTAGCTACTATTTTGACAGTTTTATTCTCAGAAATATTTCCACTTGCTTGATCTTTAGTATAAGTAGTAGTAACTTGTTCTTGTCCCTCAACACCCGGAATTTTTACTCTTGTAACGCCGTGGTCTAGTTCCTCATTCTTTTCATAAACGGTTTCATAAGGGACGGCTTTGGTCTCCACTTTGGTCTGAGGAAGTTGAGTGTCTTCTTTATACTCTGGGAGAGTCTCCTGTATCTCAGGCTCACCGGAAACACCGCCTTCATAAGATGGAAGAGACGGCTCTACCGAAGGTTCACCGGAAACACCGCCTTCATAAGATGGAAGCATTGGTTCTACCAAGGACTCACCGGAAACACCGCCTTCATATGATGGAAGCGCTGGTTCTACCAAGGACTCACCGGAAACACCGCCTTCATAAGAGGGAAGGGACGGTTCCACCAAGGACTCGCCGGAAACACCGCCCTCATAAGATGGAAGAGACGGCTCTACCGAAGGATCACCGGAAACACCACCTTCATAAGAGGGAAGCGCTGGTTCTACCAAGGACTCACCGGAAACACCGCCTTCATAAGATAGAAGGGACGGTTCCACCAAGGATTCGCCGGAAACACCGCCCTCATAAGACGGAAGAGGTGGTTGGACTTCCGGGGCTAGGCTTATACCATTTTCTTGAGATGCCTTATCTTTTGTCCCAACCAGAATCACCTGAGTAACTGGTTCACGAAGCACCTCTCTCCCTATTTCATTGCGCGTAACCACACCATCAATAATCCTTACTTCTGTTAAGATTCGTTCTTGTCCCTTGGCACCTTCTATAGAAATTCTTTTTTCTCCCTTAGCCAGAGTTGGGTCAGATTGAAATTGAGTTTCAAACTCTATCTCCCCTATCCTAACTTCCAGTTCTGGCTTGTCTTCAATAACAGTTTTCATTCCTTCATCTGGTACTTTTTTAGACTCAATACTCATACTTTTTTCAGGAGTTGGATTTAAAACATGCTCAACTGCGTAGGATGGTTGAGGAGATTGCACAAGGTCTTCAGTCGAGCTAAAATGAGATGCCAACTGTGGTACAATCTTCTTAGACTGAGATTCTGAACTTTCCTCCTTTTGAGATAATACTGGCGACTCTACCTTATCAACAGAAAGTTCCTTGCTAGCACTATCTCTTACCAAATAATATCCCGTAAATTCATATCCTTGAACTGTTTCAGGACTTGGTAAAAACTGACCTTCTACTCTCTTAACAAGGGCTGGTTGCAATTCTACCAGATTTTCTAAAGCAGAGATGGATGCTCCCAAGCCACCAACAGCAAAGACTGTCACAAGGAAGTAAGACGCTCCCTTTTTTCTCTTGATTAAAGTGAAGGAAAGCAATAATAATCCTGCTCCCAAGATAAACATCCCATCATTAGAAAACAGACCTGTTTCTGGTAATCTTGTAGCCAATTTTCGATAGACAAAATAGTATTCTTTTCCCTCTTTTACCTCAATTTTATTCTCTTCAAACCATTGCAACTCAGATTTCAACTTTTCAGGTAAATCCTGCTCATCCAAGTAATGACTTGAAATTAGTGTTGAAGTCGTTTCTGTAGCCTGTACGGGTTGAGCCCCCATACCAGCAAAAAATAAACTCGTTCCTAGCAAGACCGAACAAGCTCCTATTGTATATTTTCTCAAAGAAAAACGCTGCTTTCTCTCAAATTGAAATTCTTTCATCCCATATCCTATCATTCATTATTACTGTATAGTTAGTATATCAGAAATAATTTGTATTCACAAATCTTTCTAGTTATTCCCTTATCATTCCAAATTAAGGGAAATAACATACAATAATTTTAGTTAAATGTATATCAATGTTCTTTGCTTTTCTTAACAAATGCAATGCAAAAAGAGCCTGTTGCCAAGCTCTTTAGTCTATTATTTCTTCTCAGCGCGAAGGGCTGACAAGATTTGAGTACGGATATCATCCACACCATTTGGCGTATTTGGTAAAAAGATAGTTTGGTTTCCTTTAGAGGCAAAGGTATTCAAGGTATCCAAATACTGGTTAGTCAAAAGAATGGACATGATTTGTTCTTCTGTCATGCCAACATTGGCTTCCTTGAGTTCGGTGATAGACTCTGCCAATCCATCCACAATCGCCTTACGTTGTTGGGCAATCCCCACACCATGAAGGCGGTCTTTTTCTGCTTCGGCTTCAGCTGCAGTGACGATTTTAATCTTGTCAGCTTCAGCCAATTCTTGCGCTGCAACACGCTTACGTTGGGCCGCATTGATTTCATTCATGGATTGCTTAACTTCTGCATCAGGTTCGACCTTGGTAATCAAGGTTTTCACGATAATATAACCGTAAGTTGTCATTTCTTCCGCTACTTGGTGTTGAACCTCAAGGGCAATCTCATCTTTTTTCTCAAACAATTCGTCCAAGGTTAATTTGGGAACGGAAGAGCGAAGGGCATCTTCGATATAAGATTTAATCTGAGATTCTGGACGCATGAGTTTATAGTAGGCATCTGTTACGCTCTGCTCATTGACACGATACTGGGTCGCTACATTCATCATAACGAACACATTGTCCTTGGTCTTGGTCTCAACCACAATATCGCTTTGCAACAAGCGCAACTGAATCCGCGCTGCAATCGAGTCAATTCCAAAAGGCAAGCGAATATGAATACCGCTATTGGCAACCTTTTGATATTTCCCAAAGCGTTCAATAATCGCCACCGACTGCTGACGAACCACATAAACTGTACTCAGTGTGACTATCACCAATAGGAGCACACAAACCACCACAAAAATCATCAAAAATGTTGCCATTATCGTGACCTCCATTATTATTTTTCCTGTATTATAGCACATTTAAAGAAGGCTGTGTAATTTTTACTGCGATTTTTCCTGAAATGTCAATAATTAGAGGTGAAACTACATTTCAAGTCAGCAATCGCTTTTTTCATTACATTAACTTCTATAGAATCTTCATCCATAGTCAGGGAATAACTTGCCTTAACTTTTCTCTCGTGCTATACTATTTATTGAAATGAATGAATAGGAGATATTTCATGAAAACAGCAAAAACTACTGTTACAATCCTTTCTACACTTGCTTCTGTCGTCTTATTGGCTAGTTGTGCAACAAAGTCTACAGAAACACAGACAAACAATAATAGCTCATCTGATAATCAGATTACATTGACATATGACCAACTACGGTCAAGAGAAAACACTATGTCAACTCTTTGGTATCAAAAATCAGCTGAAACTAAAGCTTTATACATACAGGGTTATAACGTTGCAACAAATCACCTAAAGGAATTGCTCAAAACAGAATCAGACAAACCTTACTCTATCGTTTTAGACTTGGATGAAACTGTCCTAGATAATAGCCCTTATCAAGTACAAAATGTCAAAGATGGTACAGCATTCACACCCGAAAATTGGGATATTTGGGTTCAAAAAGCTGCAGCAAAAGCTGTCCCAGGTGCCAAGGATTTTCTTCAATTTGCTGATCAAAACGGTGTCCAAATCTACTATATTTCTGACCGCTCATCTAATCAAGTAGATGCTACTATTAAAAATCTAGAAAGTGAAGGAATTCCTGTTCAAGGACGTGATCATCTCATGTTCTTAGAAAGTGGTGTAAAATCCAAAGAAGGTCGTCGCCAAAAAGTTCAAGAAAAAACAAATCTTATCTTATTGTTTGGTGATAACCTCGTAGACTTTGCAGATTTTTCTAAGACTTCTGAATCTGACCGTGATAAACAACTTGAAGAATTGCAAAAAGAATTCGGTGAAAAATTCATCATCTTCCCAAATCCAATGTACGGATCATGGGAATCAGCTGTATACGGTGGTAATAAACTAGATGCTAAAGGTCAAGTAGAAGAACGCCAAAAAGCCTTGCAAGGTTTTGATAAATAAAACAAATAAGCTGATTCTACATAAAATTAGGCTAACTTACAATCTTCAAAAAGTGGATAGGAAGGAATTCTGATAATCAGAAAACTTTCCTATCCACTTTTATAATTGATATAACATCAAGCTTTTATACATCTGATACTATACGTTTTTTGATTTTAAAGACTTTTTGCCTATCCCCTATATTTCAAGAATTAAGCAATCTTGATGATCTAAATTTAATGTGATATACTATTTTTGTCATCGGTTACCGATTACGTTCCTATGGGTTCGTGAGAGGAGGTGAAACTAATGAACCTTGCCCCAGAGCTCGTTCTTACTATTATAGCGGACGTCATAGCAGGAATTATCTTGTATTTCGTCTGCAAATGGCTAGATGGTAAGAAGTAGACCGACCGACTGACTAGCCTATCAACACCCGTTAAATCGCTAAGATACGTCAAAAAAGCCCTTAACTACTGCAATAGTTAGGGGCTTTGGTGTTCTAATGAACCTTGCCTATCAAGTTTATTCTAACATACAGGCCCAGATATTTCAAGAGTTTTATTTATTTTTTAAAGTTCTGAAAGGTCTATAATGAAGCTAGCTATCTAGTACCCAAAAACCGACTAGCTCCTATGAACTGGTCGGTTTCTCATCAATGCGCCAACATTTCTTGGGCGATTTCTTGTCCAGATAGGTTATCTGGGTAGTAGGTTGGCCAGTTATCCATTTCTTCAAAGAGAGCTTCTTGGCTTGTGCCTCCAAAGAAAATATGGAAATGTTCTGCCTTAACTGGGGCGATATTGTGGTCACTAAACTGAACATATTTGAACTGTCCAGCGTCAGCATCTGTGGCTTCAAAGAGGAAGCGCACGCCACGATTGCCTTTCTTGTAAGTTAAGATTTTCTTACCAACATACTTGTAGGTGAATTTCTTACTTTGTCCACCTTGAACAAATTCCATAGTATTATCAGCAATGTTGATCTTAGTGACATCTGTCTGGTAGCCTTTTGTATAGTAAGCCTTGTACTCAGCCTGAGTCATCTTACCAGTCAACTTAGCCTTGTAGTCAAAGACTTGATCAAACGTACCATCTTCAAGGAAAGGATAAACTGATTGCCAGTTACCTGCATAGTCACTCAAGGTGCGGTCCTTGACAGCTGCATCCTCAAAGTAACCATTTTGAACTGTCTTGGTATCCTCTGCCTTTTCAGGTTCGATAGCTGGACCTTCTTGGTCTGTTGTTTGTTTCAAAGCCTTGAGGTTTTTCTCCATCACGGAGATGTAATTTTCTCCCGCCTTGGTGTCCTCTTCTGTCAGACTTTCTAAAGGATTGAGGACATCAGTTTTGACACCTGCTTCTTTTGAAAGTGTATTAGCAAGGGCTTGTGAGGCATTTTCCTCAAAGTAGATATAGGCGATTTTATTTTTCTTGACGTACTCTGTCAATTCTGCCAAGCGAGCTGCTGATGGCTCTGCATCTGGAGAAAGGCCTGAGATTGCGACTTGTTTGAGTCCATAGTCCAAGGCAAGATAGTTAAAGGCTGCGTGTTGCGTTACAAAGCTCTTTTGTTTGGCTTGAGACAAGCCTTCTGCATAAGCCTTATCTAAGGCTTGTAATTTTTCTATATAGGCAGCAGCATTCTTCTCAAAGGTATCTTTTTTATCCGGATAATCTGCTGATAGGCTATCACGGATGTGCTCTACAAGTTTAATAGCACGAACTGGTGATAACCAAACATGGGGATCGTACTCATGGTGATGACCTTCTTCGCCATGGTCATGGTCTCCCTCTTCTTCCTCGCCACCTGGCAAGAGCAACATATCTCCTGTCGCCTTGATGGTTTTGACCTTTTTCTTATCCAAGGTATCTAGCAATTTAGGAACCCATGTTTCCATATTTTCATTTTCATAAACGAAGGTATCTGCATCTTGAATTTTGGCAACTGCCTTGGCAGACGGTTCATATTCATGGGGTTCTGTACCAGCACCGATGAGGAGTTCTACATTAGCAGTATCTCCTGCGACTTGCTTAGTAAATTCATAGACAGGGTAAAAGGTTGTCACAATATTTAGTTTACCATCTGCCTGCTTTTGATTGGAACAAGCCACTAAAAACAAGGCACATAGACTGGCTAGCAATAAGCTAATTTTTTTCACATTAGTCTCCTATTTGATAAAACGTCTTACTAAACTGATCAGTAAAAAGACAGTTACAAAAATAATAGTAATACTTGCGCTTGCAGGTGTTTCTGCATAGTAGGAAATGTAGAGTCCTGCCACCATTCCCAAAAATCCAATAGCACTGGCTAGCAGCATAACCGATTTAAAGTTTTTCCCCAGACGCAGGGCAATACTAGCTGGCAAGACCATAATGGTCGATACCAGAAGAGCTCCCGCAGCAGGAATCATAAGGGCAATGGCCACCCCCGTCACCATGTTAAAAAGAATGGACATGGTACGAACTGGCAAGCCATCCACAAAGGCCGTATCCTCATCAAAGGTCAAGATATACATAGGACGAAGGAAGAGGAAGGTCAAAATCAAAACAACCGCCGCAATGACAAAGAGGGAAATGACCTGTTCTTCACTAATAGTCACGATTGAACCAAAAAGATACTGGTCCAAACTCATAGAACTAGAACTTTTCCCCTTGCTCATGACAATCAGAGAAACAGCCAGTCCTGTTGACATGAGGATAGCTGTCCCGATTTCCATAAAGCTCTTGTAAACCGTACGGAGATACTCCAGAAAGACCGCCGCAATCAAGACAATAGCAATAGTTGAAATAGTCGGAGAAATCCCTAGGACCAGACCAAAAGCTACACCCGAAAGCGAGACGTGGCTGAGGGTATCACTCATCAAACTCTGACGACGCAAGATAAGGAAGGTTCCCAATACTGGCGAGAAAAGACTCATAGCAATAACCGCCAGAAAGGCACGCTGCATAAAGTCATAAGATAACAAACTAAGCATGGCCCACCTCCTGATCATTCTCATGAACGTTGAAACAACGCCATGGCGAGTCTTGGTTACGGACTAGATGAATATTGCGGTCCGCGTAGTCCTTAACTTCTTCAGGGTCATGGGTAATCATCAAAACAGCCTTGCCATGATGATGGGCACTGTGGTGCATGAGTTCGTAAAATTCATTTTTACTTCCTGCATCCATCCCCGTTGTCGGTTCATCTAGGATAAACACATCTGGGTCAGAAGCAAACATACGCGCAATCACCGCTCGCTGCTTTTGTCCCCCAGATAGAGACCCCAAGCGTTTGTCTCGGTGTTCCCACATACCAACTGAGTCCAAACTAGCCTTGATATGCTCCTCATCATGAGCATTCAAACGACGGAACCAACCCTTTCGTGGATAGCGACCCGACTTGACAAATTCATAAACCGTACTTGGAAAACCTGCATTAAAACTAGCAATCTGCTGAGGAAGATAGGCTATTCTCAATTTCTTACCCTGCGTATTTGTCTTTGAAATGGTCACCTTTCCAATGCGTGGCTGGAGGATTCCAAGACTGGCCTTGATGAGTGTCGTCTTAGCTGCCCCATTCTCCCCTGTCAAGGTAACAAATTCCCCACTATCAACACTATAATTGATATGTTCAAGAACAGGCTCCTTATCATAATAGAAGGACAAATCCTCTACCGTAATATATCTCATTATTTGATTTCTCCTACTAAAGCAGTCAAAAACCGCTGAATAACTTTTTGTTCATTTGGAGTAAACTGAGTCGCTACTTGTTCATAGGTTAAAAGTGTATGCTCATGGTGATGATGGTGCTCCTCAGCGATTGGACGAGCCAAATCAGTCAACTGATAAAAAATCACACGCGCATCCTTAGGATCTTTAGATGTTTCCAACATCCCTTCCTTGACCAAAGACTTAATGGCCTTGGTAACTGCCGCCTGACTGACATTGAGACGACGAGCCAAATCTGAATTGGTTAAAGATTCCTCCGACAAGAGCATGAGGATGTGCTCCTGAGTATTGGTCAGGGCCACCTCGCTAGTGCAATGACCTATTAGGATTTCATGTTGGTTTTCCGCCTGTAAAATCACCTCATTCAAAAAGCCATCGATATCCTTCGCTAGCTGTCTCATATCTGACTCCTTTCCTTTTAGACTTCTCTTTTTTAAGAGAAAAATACTATTCTTTGAAATTTTGTTTACCAGTTAATTATATCACAAGCAAAAAAAGAGTCAAGAAAAAACGTGAAAATAGGCTTCATTCTTGAACTCTTCTATATTATGATCTATTGAAAGTCCTTGATATCTCCATCGTATGTCGCCCAATCTTTGCTGAAAAAGCGCTCATTCAGATGGTAAGTCGGAGCTGGTGTGGGATTGGATAGGAAAGGATCAACTGCCTTGTCAAAAGCCAACCAGCCCAACCAACCAATATGAATTGTATCTTTTACAAAATAAGGTTCAGCACCATTTTTTGAAAAATCTGCTATATTGTTAAACCCTTGACTTTCTAACTGGTAGCGAATCTTCTGCACCGTTTGTTGGTACATATCCTCTCGTAGACCAGCATAGTCCATCCATTTTTTATTAACAGGTGGAATGATAAAAATCGGGTTGACCTTAGATTTAGAAAACTGTGTTAAAACCAACTGCAAGTCATTATACTCTGGCGACTTGAGGTAGGTAAAGCTTTTCTGAGAGTCCTTTAATTTCTTCAAATCCTTCTTGATCTGCGTATTATAGAAATAATTTTCCATTCCTAGGTCATTATTGGAAGTATTCTTTTCAGCATCTGCTTTAACAATATCTTCTATAGCTTGATAAGAAAACTGGTCTGGCAAAGTCTTTAAATACTTAACTACATGTTTATCATAATTGACATAGCCTCTAACTGAAAACTGACCAAAAAAGGAAGCTTGGCGTTCATTAAACCGAGCCAATAATTCAATCATTTCATTGTCTGCCGTCGACAATTCTTCTTTACTTGCCAACTTCTGAACCAGGTCCTTCATAGCTACATTTGGAAACTGCTGCAGTAAGCGAGTCGCTGCATACTGGCTAGCCTGATCTCCAGATTGATTTTCCAGAAAACTGGTCAACTGGTCTCCATTAAAATACTGCTGGAAGGCAGCTGGTTCATAGCCATTTTTACTGAACCATTGAGGTGAGATAACATACACAACTTGTTTATTCTCCAGCTGTGGCAACATCTGTTGCATCCCAAAATACTGGTTAAGCGATGCAGCTCCCCTCTGTCCTAAAAGATAGGGGCGATAAGAGCGATTGTATTTCTCTGCCAATACCGCAGGATGAGCACCGTCAAAACGAAGCCATTCACTAGAACCAAAGAAGGGAACAAAACGCATATTTGGATCAGATAAGGCTCTAACCTTTTGACTTCGCTCCTTAAAACTATCGATAGTAGTAGCCACCGCTGAACGTTTTTCAGCGCCTAGATTATGACGCATCTCAGTAGGATAAAAGAAAATGAGCAGAAAAACCAACAAACCAGCTATCAAGACCGGTCCGAAGATCATCCATAAGCGTTTAAGCATTTTGTAGCTCCACAATACCAGCTATGATTTTATTAGCTGTATTCCAGTCATCGCGACCAAACTCTGTCACAGGGACACGAATGTCAAAACGGTTCTCAATCTCCACAATCAATTCAACCGTTCCCATACTATCCAAGACACCTGCATCAAAAAGATCTTCATCCATCATGTCAGAAACATCTTCCATAAACAACTCATCAATAATTTCGATAACTTCTGATTTGATATCCATATTTTATTTCCTTTTATTTTTTAAACCATAGATCATTCAAGAATCCAGAAAAGATTAAGAATGACAGCATGACGACATGGAAGGTGACAACCATGCCAAGCAACTGAATCCAGCGATTCTCAGGTAGAGCAGGCTTCCCTGCTTTTTTCCGCTCCTTATTGAGCGTTTTTTTCTTGCGAACCCAAGCGTCATTGATGACCAGCCCAATCCCATGAAAGAGTCCATAAGCGATATAGTACCAAGTCACTCCATGCCAAAATCCCATAATCAGCATATTTACAATGTAGGCCACACTTGAGGTTACATTGCGATTTTTAAAGACCTTCTTTCTGGTCAATACCATCACCATTCGCATAAAGACAAAGTCACGGAACCAGAAAGACAGACTCATATGCCAACGATTCCAAAACTCTTTTAAATCCCTAGACAGAAAGGGCTTATTAAAGTTGATAGGGCTACGGATTCCCATTAAGTTTGAGATAGCCAAGGCAAACATAGAGTAACCTGCAAAGTCAAAGAAGAGCTCCAGACCAAATGTATACATAACTGCCAAAGCATAGAGGTTAAAGAAGCCACCTGACTGCAGAGCTAGATTCTTCAGAGGAGGTAGCAAGGTTTCTCCTAAAACATGAGCTAGGATAAACTTATACAAAAATCCCCACATGATATAGCGAACGGATTCATCCAGCATATCCATCAACTCATCTCGCTCAGGAATGGTCTGATAATTTTCATTAAATCGCTTAAAGCGATCGATTGGACCACTTGAAAAGGTCGGCATGAAGAGAAGAAAACGGAGGAATTCCCAGAGCGTAAAATCCTTAATCACTCCATCTCTCAGCTCGATGATAATCCCAACCGAACGAAAGGTCAGATAAGAAATTCCCAAAAAGCCAAGCAAAGACTGCGTTCCATTGATAGCTGGCTGCACCTTAACAAAGATAATCGGAAGGAGGGACAGAAAACTAACTAGGTAGAAGACCCACTTGCCATCCTTACTTTTTCGATAATGCTTGTAGAAGAGTACGAGCAATATTTCCCAGCACAGATAAATACCCAAGGCAGCCAACTGATTAGTCTTCCCCCCTACCAACATGGTGACGATAAAGAAGAGACTAACCAACACTTCATACCAGGCAAAGCGTTTCTTGAAAAAGAGGCCGATAAAGATAGGCAAGGTTGCAGCAATCACATAGACAAAATACTGAGGATTGCCGTATGGCTCTAAATGAGGAAGCTGTTGAAAGAACTCCATCATCTCTTGTTCACCTCGTTAATCAATCCTTTGATGTCAATCTTTCCATTTGGAGTCAGTGGCAAACTGTCTCGGTAAAGGAATTTAGACGGCATCATGTAGGACATCATGATGTCTGTCAAATCTTCCTTGATGGCCTTGGTAATATCGATATCACGCTCAAACTGCTCACGAACACCGTCTTTTAAGATGACATAGGCCAGTAGATTTTGTACCTTGTGGTCCTTGTTATAACGTGGAACAGCAACAGCAGACTCGATAAAGCGAGACTTGTTGAGGTTTTGAGAGACATCTTCTAACTCAATGCGGTAACCGTTGAACTTAATCTGGAAGTCCATGCGTCCGCCGTAGAGAAGTAAGCCTTCATCTGTCATAGTTCCCACATCTCCTGTATGGTAGGCTGGTAGACCTTCAAATTCAAAGAAGGCTTCCGCTGTTTTTTCAGGATTGTTCATATATCCTTTTGAAACAGCTGGCCCAGAAACAATGATCTCTCCCTGTTCGCCATTTGGCAATTTATTGCCTTCCTCGTCAATGATAAAGGTTGGAGAATCAGCCTTGGTATAGCCGATTGGTAGACGTTTGAGAGTCGCCAACATCTCATCTGTCACGGCAACTGCTGACAGAGCTACTGTCGCTTCTGTTGGACCGTAGGCATTGATAATACGGGCATTTGGGAAACGCTCGCGCAGTTTTTGAGCTGTTTTGACCGTCAATTCTTCACCATCAAAGTAGAAATGCGTGATTCCTGGCATTTTCTCGCTGTTAAAGTCTTCAGACAACATGGCCATATCTGCAAAAGAAGGGGTTGATGTCCAGATAGCGATTGGCAATGAAAAGATGGTCGCAAAGAGTTGCTTAAAGTCCTGAGTAATAGCTGAAGGAAGAGCGAAAAGCGTACCACCTAATGCCAAGGTCGGTGCCCAGTACATGACAGACAAGTCAAAAGAGTAAGGTGGCTGAGCCAGCATTTGCGGACGACTTGGCGTCGCAAATTCCTTATCCGTAATCATCCAGTTGGTAAAGCTGAGGAGGTTATCATGGGAAATCTGCACCCCCTTTGGCTTACCAGTCGTACCAGAAGTAAAGATGATATAGTAATTATCATCTCCCTTGACTGGATGCGTAATTTCATAGTTATTCCCTTGAGCAAAGGCTTCTTGAACCTGAGCTAGAGTCATCATTGGCGTAGAAACCTGCTCCAATGGAAAGTCTGAGATAGCAATAATCAAGCTTGGCTCCGCTACTTCTAAAATAGCTGAAACTCGCTCCAAGGCCGAATGGCTATCAATTGGAATGTAGGCATGACCTGACTTAGTCAGCGCTACAAAGGTTGCCAACATTTCATATTCTTGGCCGCCAAAAACAACCACAGGAGACTTCTCTGGTAAATTCAGTTGGTCAATAGCTGCAGCCAAACTATCCGAATCAGTCTTTAAATCTCCATAAGTGTGTTCCTGTCCCAAAACATTGTAAACAGGATAGCTAGGCTGGGTCTGAGCAAAATGCTCAATGGTTTCAATCATATCTGCTATTGGTTTATTTGACACAATAGGGATTCTCCTTCAAGTTAAAATTCATTATAGATAAAGCTTCCTTGACCCTGGCCAAGATAGCTAAAAAAGTAAAGCAGCCCTAGAAAGATAAGAAAATACAAGGCTGTCCGACCAAGAAAGAGGTACAATTCTTTTCTCTGTTTCATCAAGAAAAACCATTCATTTCTGTAATTTTTGCTAAATAAGATAGACTCTTACTATAGTATTTTTCTACTATTGTACCACTTTATAGGGTAATTTTTCAATTGTTTGCCGTAGATTTTCAGTAGATTTCAGTTTATTTTAAGGATTATGCGGTTTTTCTATGTATATTTCAAATAGAGTGATCCTGGGCAAAAACTCAAGTTCAGTAGAAAATGAAGGGAAGCTTTCCATAATAAAACGCACAATATCAAGTTTTTCAACACCTGATACTATGCGCTTTTCTGATTTTTAAAGACTTCTTACCCGGTCTCTCATTTAAAATAGTCTCGTCTGATATAAATTAAAATAGCTTCTATCATCAGACAAATGGCTGATAGCCAAAAACTGATGCTAATACCAAAACTCTCAGTAATATAGCTCATTAGCAAAACAAATACTGAAAATGCTAATGTCGAAATCACTTCAAGAACGGAATAGACATTAACCAAATGATTTTCCTCTACTGTTTCCTGAAGAAATACAGTTTCAGGAACTTCTTTTAGCTGCGATAACATACCAACTAAAGCTGAAAATAATAAAAACATCTGTGCGTTTGGAAAATATAGAATAGTCAGTGTCACTATTGCCATAGCTACAAGAGGAAAAAGAATACTTTCCCATTTAGCAGCAAGGAACTTTTCAGATAGCCTAAAAGCAATTAAGCCACTAATTATAATACCAATAGAGTATGCTGTATTAGAATATCCCCAGTAACTTTCCGTTTTATTTAATAACTCAGTTACAAAGACAAGTATGATAGACGAAACCCAAATCGTATTTGAGAAAATTTCCAATAAATTTGCTGATACAAAAAGTCTTAATCTAGGATCTCTAGCAACTAACTTCCAACCTTTGAGCAAAATTTCAAGATTAGTTTCTGACTCTAACACCTCCACTTCAGCGTTAGGAAGAAATAACATCAAAAAGCTAGAAATGATATACAAGATTAAAATGATAAACGTGGTAGGTAAGAGACCAATTGTTGAAAACAAGAGTCCACCTAATCCCCAACCCACTAACTGAACAGCTTCACCACTCATTGATAAGGCTGAATTAGCCTTACCCAAATCGGTCGCATAGCGTGGCACAATAGCATAGGAAACAGGTGCTGCAAAACCATCTAATATTGAAATTGCTACAACAAATAGATAGGTTACCAAAGGCGCTACGGATTGCATTACAGTAAACATTCCTACCAGTATCGTTAATAATATAGTCTTTCCAAATTGGGATAAATATAAAACCCTATTTAGCGCTAGTCTTTTAGTAACTAAAGGAACTAGAAGACTAGCAACAAAAGAGGATATCCCTATTAAAATAGGAACTAGTGATGTGGCAATTACTGATTTTGAAATAATGTATATGTTAGCAATGATGGTTACTCTAAAGAAAATATCTGCTAAATTTGCAAACAATTGAGAGACTAACAACTTGACAAATGAATTAGACATATAGCGCTCCCTTAACATAAAAATATTTAACTGATAAATGGTATAGTAGACTTTGTTTGATAACTATTTGACACAAGATTAGGTGGTCAGAAATTGAATTTTTAACATTCCAACTTAGCCATAGTTTTTAGTTCTCACATCTTTAAATCAGCTAAAACAATCTATAATATAGCATGTATATTATGGCTAGCAAAATGTCGAACAAGTCTATTTATTTTATTCTATATTTTCCCAAATCAATTACTTGATTATAAACCGTTTCTGAATCAATATGATGAGCAACTTCAATCAAAATGATAGGCAACTGCAAAAGTAACTGGCGCACTTGATATGCATTGTCCTTGTCTAAGGATGATGTAACCTCATCCGCCAACACAATGTCTTTTTGTCGAAGCAGACAGCGAACTAATTCAAGTCGTAAACGTTGTCCACCTGAAATGTTTTCTCCATTGTTTATCAGTTGATAATCCAAGATATTGGTGATTTCATTCGTTAAGCCAACTTGTTCTAGGCAACAGAGTAATTCTTTATCTGAAATCTCCTGTCCTAATGTTAAATTTTCTCGGATTGTCCCATGTCTGAAAAATGGATTCTGAGAGATATAAGCGATATTCCCTTGATAATGAGTAAATTCTCGACCTGATTTATCACGTACGATAATTCTACCACTATTCGGACTTATCTTTCCTGCTACCAACTGTAGGAGAGTTGACTTTCCGGTACCACTGGCTCCCTTTATTAAAACTTTACTTGGCTTAGTTAATCTAAGTGACAAATCATAAAAGAGCACTTGCTCTCCAACCTGTTTTGAAACGCCCTCCAAAACTAGCTCAGCTAAAGATTCGACTGTCGGATATGATGTTTCTAAACAAGATTCTTCCAATAATGAAAATATTTTTTCTTTCACTGTTTGCGATCGCTGTATATCAGATATGCTATACATAATTCTTTGAATAGGTCCGCTAAGATTCATTGTAGCTATATACATAGAGACCAAACTAGCTGTTGTTAACTCTATACCACTCTTTTGTAATAAAAGACCAAGTGCAAGAGGTAGTACCTGACTAAGGAATTCTAAAGGACCATTGAAAAAATAAACGACATTACTAGTCCATTCATTTTTCCAACGAGCATTCTCGTAACACTCGTTGTTTTTTCTCATCTTAGCAAAGTTTTCTTTACTAGCACCATAAAAATATATCGTATCTGCTCCCTTAAAAAAATCTCCTACAGATAGATGAAAAGCTTTTTGCATTTCCGAAAAATTTGCACCACTTTTCATTAAACGATTATTCATTACCCATTGAGGTAATGGTCGAAGAAAAGAAAACACGATAAAAACAAGACCAAGCCAAAAATTTTGCACCAAAATAAAAACAATCGTTGTACAAAGTATAAAAACTCTTCCAACTATCATATCCAGGGGTAAAAAGAAGCGATTATAGAGCAGTTCCATATCTTGTGTAACAATTGAAACTTTTTCATCATATACAACGTTTTCTTTCAAAAATAGTTTCTTAATAAGCTGATCTTTTAAGCGAATTTGCAGATGACGCTGCAGATTATTACTGACAAAATTTGCTAGCAACATCGTACTATAAAAAAACAGGTGTAAACACAGGCCATATAAAACAAAGTATGAAATTGTACCAATTGTAAGTTGCTCTTCACGAATATTCAATAGCTTATCCAATAACAATGGCTTTATTAAAGCCATCCCGCTATTCAAAAGCACTCCTATTAGAAAATAGATAAAAATATTAGTTTTAATGTATTTTAGAAATTTCATAAATAAGCCTATCTAAAAGAAAGCGAATAGATATAAAAGCCTCAGTCTAAAAGTTATAAACAAATTAACTCCAACTGAGACTATACAATAATTTAATTAACCTATATATGATGCTGTTTATTAAAAGTGATTATTTTTACTATTGAAAAATAATTCTCCTGTTTCACTTTTCTTTCTTAAAATATATGTAGATAGAACTTGCATATTAAATACCTCAAAATTCATAATTATGGTAACAATTTCGAAAAATCCTATCGCTCAAATACAATGAACTGATAAAACAACCGTAATTGAAATTTCTAAAGACAATTCTACCAAAATATTACTTCGAGATACCTCCTTTCCCATATCTGCACACTACCCTTTATCTGCTAAAATTTTTTCTAAGTGCCTTTCATAATTCTTTGCCAAATGGTTACTTCCCGCTAATTTCATTGCTCCAACACACTTCCTCATTTCAATAATTGCTTTGCAATTCGTCTCTTTTTTATAGCGATATAGATATTGGGCATACTGGAATACCAAGCGCTCATAAATTTCAGTTTCAGTGAAAAAGCATTGGTTTAATCGCTTTTCAAAATACAACGCATCAAGAAATTTTTCTCTTTCAATACATGTGATATATCCGTTTAATAGCATAGATGAAATCAGTCGTCTATTGTTTGGAATTTCTTTGTAGAAATCAGAACGTCTAGACATCTCTCTAGCCAACACCATGAAGACATCGTGTTTTAGGACATCTAACGTATTTGAAAAAATCAATAATTCATAGTATCCCCAGTATTCAACACTAAATAGATAATCAGTTAGATAAGATAAATCATCACCAGAATAATAAGCTTCTCCCGATAAATCTTGTAAACGAATTTTTAATAAAATAATGTTAAGCTTATGAAATTTCTCTTGTTTAGAATCTGACTCTATCTGAGAATAAAGTAGTTTTTTCAACCCATCAACATCATGATTTGATACAAAATGCCTAACCTTTGATAAGAGTTCGTTCAGTTCATCACGATGAAAATCATGAACAGCATACATAAATTCATCAATAGGCATGTTAATTTCATCCAAAATAGCCATAAATTTTGAAATGGTTAAATCAGTCTCTCCCTTTTCAAAACGTGAGAGCTGTGATGTTGATATACCAGCTTTTTCGACATCTTTCAAGCGAAAACCTCTAGATTCTCGAAACTTTTTAAAAATTTCTCCAAATTTTTTCATAGCATCTCTCCAACAAGCATATATGGGAATAGTTTTTAATTTTTAATATTTTAGCATAAAATAGAAGAAAATAAAAGTGAGGTATTTCACATGAAAAAACAAAAACTATTGCCTTTATTATTCCTAATTTTATGAGGAATTATGATTATCGTTGTTGGCTAGTACTAAGAAGTTAGTTATTAGAATACTTACATCTTCAATCGAAAAAGAGACTGGGAAAAAGTCTTAAAATCAAAAAACGCATAGTATCAGGTGTTGAAAAACTTGATACTATGTGTTTTATTGTGAGAAGATTTACTGTATTTTTTGCTGAAATTGAGCTCTCGCCTAAGCTCTATCAAAATAATTGTTTTCTAATACTCTTCGAAAATCAAATTCAAACCGTGTCAACGTCGCCTTGCCGTATATATGTGACTGACTTCGTCAGTCTTATCTGCAACCTCAAAACATTGTTTTGAGCAACCTGCGGCTAGTTTCCTAGTTTGCTCTTTGATTTTCATTGAGTATAAACTAGAAAAGTGAGAATACAAGCACGGCCAAGGCTGCACCGATAACAGGTCCCACAACTGGAATCCAAGCATAAGACCAGTCTCCGTCTCCCTTGTTTGAAATTGGCAAGATACTGTGCATGATACGAGGTCCAAGGTCACGCGCAGGGTTCAAGGCATAACCTGTTGTCCCACCTAGTGATAGACCGATACCGACAATCAAAGTACCCACTGCAAAGGTTCCGATACCTGCCTGAAAATCGTAAAGACCCAAAGAAAAGATTGTTAATACCAATACAAAAGTTCCTAGGATTTCACTAATCAAGTTTGATACAGTATCTTTGATAGCTGGTCCTGTGCTGAAAGTAGCCAAAATATTGCCTGCATTTTCTTCAGCCTCATAATGCGGTTTGAATTGCAACCAAACCAAAATCTGACCGAGCATAGCCCCTGCGAACTGGGCTAAGATATAAGGCAAAACGGAAGTCCAAGGCAAACCACCTTTTAAGGCCACACCGATGGTCACAGCTGGGTTTAAATGAGCTGGACTGAGCTTGCCAGATACAAATACTGCAACCGCAACTGCAATTCCCCACCCCATAGTAATCACAATCCAACCTGAGCTGTTGCTCTTGGTTTTTGGAAGAACCACACCAGCAACTACACCATTTCCTAGAAGAATCAGGATTAAAGTCCCTAAAAATTCTCCAAATAATTCATTCATCATCTTTCTGTCTCCATTAAAAAGAAGGGGCGGGCGACAAGGAGTCCTGCCCTCCACCTCTTTTCCTTTTTCTTAATTTTTTAATTCTACTAAATCGTTGTTAGCAAGAGCTGCTTCAACATCCGCACGGTAAGCTGCTTTTTCCTCTTCTGTCCAGTCATAGAATCGTCCCATTTCATCCAAAACTGGCTCAACGATGCTATCCAAACTATCACGCATAAAGAGCATATGGTTGGTACGACGAAGAAGGAAGTCAACTGGGCTAAGAGCCAACTCATTGCGCATTGCATAGTGAAGGGACAAGGTATCAGCCAAGCTGAGTCCTGGCGCTTGTTCCAAGCTGTGAGCGAGAGCAAAGACCTTCGGTGCATTTGAACCGTAAAGATTTGCTAGGTAATGAGCTTCCTTGCTATCCAAACCACGTGACACTCCAAGTTGCGCAAAGGCTTCGATTTCTGAATCCACATTTGCTGGGTTCAATTCCCCACCTGAAACAGGGTAAGTCTTAGAGTTGATGAGTTTAAAGCTGCGGTCAAATTCTGCTTTGAGAATGTCAACCACGCGCTCCATAGCTCCTTCAGCCATCTTACGGTAGTCTGTGATTTTACCACCAGCAAGGGTTAAAAGGCCATTGTCATCACGATCCAAACTAGACCCACGAGAAACTGCAGATGGATCCAAATGCTTCTCAGATGTGCTACTTTCAAGCTTGCTGACAACAGATTCAACATCTTCACGCGTTTTTTCTTTAGAGAGATAAGATTCAACAGTCGCAATCAAGTTGTTAAAGCTTTCATCACTGATGGTTCCGTTATTTCCTCCATTGTAGTCAGAAGCGCTATTGCCTGCGATCAATGGACGAAGACCTGCCCAGCTGCTTTCGATATCATCAATGGTAATGTTGGCTTCTGGGAAGCGGTTGTTGACAATGCCAAGTAGATAATCTACATCTTCCTGAGTTACTTTTGGATGTTCCAAATCACCTGTGTAGTCTGTATCAGTTGTACCAAAGTAAGTCTTGTTTTCACGTGGGAGAACAAAGACCATACGACCGTCACCCAAACCTGTGTCAAAGTAAACTGGCTGTGAAACCTTAATCTTGCTTGAATCCACGACTAGGTGAACTCCCTTAGTTGGGCGCATTTGTGAGAATTGGGTTCCCTTATTAGACAAATTGCGTACCTTGTCGCTCCAAGGACCTGTTGTGTTAATCACCAGACGCGCCTTGATTTCAAAGGCTTGGTCTGTCAAGAGATCACGCGCTACAACACCTGTAATCTTGCTACTTTCGTCAAAGAGGAAGCCTTCTGCCTTAACGTGGTTAGCAATGAGGGCACCGTCTTGGTTAGCACGTTTGATGTTTTCGATCACGAGTCGCGCATCGTTGTTACGGAAGTCAAGGTAAACCCCACCTCCTACCAAACCTTCTTTCTTCAAGTTTGGTTGGCGTTCCAAGACTTCTTCCTTGCTCAAAACCTTGTTTGCAGCTGGTGTGTTGTTAACTCCTGCCAAAAGGTCGTACAAATCCATAGCTACTTTAAGACGGAAGAGGCTAAAGGTCGCTCCATCCTCATCGTAAACTGGCAAGAGCATTGGGTCCGGTTTTGGAATGTGTGGTGCGATTTGTTGAACCACTGCACGTTCAGAAACCGTATCTGATACAACTTCTACGTCAAATTGTTTGAGGTAACGAAGACCTCCGTGAACTAATTTTGTTGAACGGCTGGATGTTCCTTCTGCGAAGTCCTGCATTTCAATCAAACCAGTATCTAGACCACTAGCTGCTGCCTGCAAGGCTACACCAGCACCTGTAATTCCCCCACCGATAATCAAGAGGTCCAAGGTACGTTCCTGCATTTTTTTAATTGATAATTCACGTGTTTTCTTTGAAAATTCCATATTTACACACTTTCTAACTAAGTTGCTTTATTCTTCCAGTATTAGTCATCGATTTCCGCAAAGACTTGCGTTGCTTTTACAGCCTTCTTCCAGCCCTTGTAGAGTTGTTCCTTGCGAGATTCGTTCATAGATGGCTCAAAGAGTTCTCCTGTCTCGTTCAAGAGTTTCAACTCATCCAAATCTTTCCAGTAGCCTACTGACAAACCTGCTAGGAAGGCTGCCCCTAGAGCTGTTGTTTCCAAGTTTTTGGCGCGTGCGATATCGATTCCCAAAATATCAGCTTGGAACTGCATGAGGAAGTTGTTCATAGCTGCACCACCGTCTACTTTCAAGACTTGGATAGCTGTTTGAGCATCTACCTGCATGGTGTCGATGATGTCACGCACTTGATAAGCGATAGATTGAAGAGTTGCCTTGATAAAGTCTTCTTTACTTGTTCCACGAGTCAAACCAAAGACAGAACCGCGAGCGTTTTGGTTCCAGTATGGAGCACCTAGACCTGTAAAGGCTGGAACGACATAAACTTCATCATTGTTGTGAGAATCACGAGCGTATTTTTCAGATTCTGGTGAATTTTCAACCATGCGAAGACCGTCACGAAGCCACTGAATAGCACTTCCTGCGATGAAGATAGAACCTTCCAAGGCATAGTAAACCTTGCCGTTGATTCCGTAACCAATGGTTGTTAATAGGTTGTTTTCAGACAACTGCATTTCTTCACCAGTATTCATGATGATGAAAGAACCTGTTCCATAAGTATTCTTGACCATACCTGGTTCAAAGGCCAACTGTCCAAAGAGGGCTGCTTGTTGGTCCCCAGCCATACCTGAGATTGGCACTTGTCCACCATAGAAATGGAATGGCGCTGTCTTACCGTAAATTTCAGAGTTAGAACGAACTTCTGGCAGCATAGCCTTCGGAATGTTGAGAATTTCCAAAATCTCATCATCCCATTTGAGTTCTTTAATGTTATAAAGCATGGTACGGGCTGCATTTGAGTAGTCCGTCACGTGAGCCGCACCGTCAGTCAATTTCCAAACCAACCAAGTATCAATGGTACCAAAGAGCAATTCACCCTTTTCTGCTCGCTCTTGAGCTCCTTCTACATGATCCAAAATCCAACGAACCTTAGTCGCTGAGAAGTAAGCATCGATGATCAAACCAGTCTTTTCATGGAATTTTTCCACATAACCTTGGCTTTTTAGTTGCTCAGCCAAAGGAGCTGTCTGACGTGATTGCCAAACAATAGCGTTGTAGATAGGAAGTCCTGTTTTCTTATCCCAGACGACAGTTGTTTCACGCTGGTTAGTAATCCCGATTGCTTCGATTTGATTTGGCTTGACACCACTTTCGATGAAAGCTCCCGCAATAACTGACTGAACAGAGTTCCAAATTTCATTGGCATTGTGTTCAACCCAACCTGCCTGAGGGAAAATCTGGGTAAACTCTTTTTGACTCGAGCTAACCTTTTCCCCTTTTTTGTTGAAAATGATGGCACGAGAACTTGTAGTTCCCTGGTCAATGGCCATAATGAATTTTTCTTGTGACATGTGCTGTCCTCCTGATAAAGATCTTGAGGATGTTTCCTCTTTACACTTACTAGTATACAAAATAAAGCGCTTTCTTGTTCATCAACTTTTTTTAATTTTTTAAAAAATGTGAGGAGATTGTGTGAATTTCACAAAAAAGACCTGGAACAACCAAGCCTTTTAAGTGAATAATAACTGACGAATCCCTGCCAAATCTTCCATATCCAAGTCGTTTTTTAAATAATAAACTGGGGTCTGTTCCTTCTTATGAATCGGGTTATTGGTAACCAGCAAATCATAATGCCGAGTACAATCATAGGCTTCAATGGCGATAAAACGATTGTATTCCAAATACCGTTTCAAAATGGCTGCCATCCTTGAAAAGACAAGAAAACCTGATGTCAAATCCAGACCAATCCGCATATGCTGGCCACCGTTTTCAGCCATATATTCGATCAACTGGAGCCATTCCCAGAGAATTTTCTTATCCAAATCCGTCCCCTGCTGAAAGGCAGGTAGAGCATGAAAAATCTCCTCTGCCGTTCCCCTAAAATCATGTTCCATCAACAAATAAGGATGACGATTCTCTAACTGGTACTTGTAGCGGTCCTGTAAAATATAGCCCTTATAGAGATAGACTTGAGCACAAAGCTGACTGAGTTCATAGGTAACGTGATCCTCTGTATAATCACCTAGCAACTCCTCCTTCTTCATTTTTTGAATCAATTGCGTCAGTAAATCTGCCAACTGCCCTCCAAAACCAAGGATATATTCCATTGTATGAAGAGGAAGAATGCGATGGGATAGGAGGAAAGAGAAGAATATCATCATCTCACCATCCTCAGTTCCTAGAGGAAGGTGTTGCCCGGCAAAAAAGGAAGGAGCCTTTCTCAGCAAACGAAGATAGAAAATATTGTCAAAATACCCTCGCATTTTTTCTTCTATCACTTGGAACTGACAGGCATTAACCCGAAGACGCTGTTGACTGATGTGAGCCCATAGAACCAAGTCTAACTTCTGCCCCGAAGACAAACTCGCACCGCAGATTTCTTCTAGTGTAGCAACTTCCTGTTTTCTCTCTGGTTTCTGCATGTGGCCTTCCCATTCCTGACTGGACCAAACCTTACGGAAAAGACAGAAATAGAAATAGCGAATCTGATGCTCTGGACCTCGCCAACGTCCATTTTGGATGGATAAGTCAAATTCTGACAAAATCTGATTTAAACTAGCTAAGTTGCGACCAAGTGTAGCCTCGCTAATCATCAATTCTTGAGCCAGTTGATGGGCCAAAAACTGTTGATGGTAGAGAAGATAGACTAAAATTTGGTATTTAACAGCATTCTCCAAAAACAAGCTCCGAATATCTCTCCCCTTGGTAGCTGCACCGATTGACAGACGCAGATTTTCATCTTCAAAGGAGATATTCAGATCTAAACCACTATCCAAAGCCTTATCATTGAGCAGGGTGACATATTTAGTTAGGGTTGCTTTTGAAAATCCTGTTTCCTCCATTACAACCTTGACAGTCGTCTGAGACTCTTGTAATAGAAAGGAAAGGATTGAAAATTGGCCAGATTCAGCCTTTTCCATCAAATCTCCTAAATACATTTGTTACCCCTTTCATTTTCTACCTTAAGCATAGCATAAATCTTACAAATGCTGAAATAATCTGTTTCTCTTTTTATTTACCTGCTGATTTCCTGGTCCATTATCCTGAAAATCAGCAAACACACGGCTCCCCATTTGAGCATTTTTATGCTAAAATAGTAGCTATGGATAAAATTATTAAAACTATATCAGAAAGCGGAGCCTTTCGTGCTTTTGTCCTTGATAGCACGGAAACCGTCCGCACTGCTCAAGAAAAACACCAAACCCAAGCTAGCTCAACTGTAGCGCTTGGTCGAACTCTTATCGCTAGCCAGATTCTCGTAGCCAATGAAAAAGGAAATACTAAACTAACAGTTAAGGTGCTGGGCTCTAGCTCTCTTGGTGCCATTATCACGGTCGCTGATACCAAGGGGAACGTCAAAGGCTACGTTCAAAATCCTGGTGTTGACATCAAAAAGACTGCAACTGGTGAAGTTCTAGTCGGACCTTTTGTTGGAAACGGTCAATTCCTCGTTATCACAGACTACGGTACTGGAAATCCTTACAACTCTATGACTCCCCTTATCTCTGGAGAAATTGGTGAAGACCTTGCCTTTTACCTGACTGAAAGCCAACAAACACCTTCAGCAGTCGGCCTCAATGTCCTTTTGGACGAGGAAGACAAGGTCAAGGTTGCAGGTGGTTTCCTAGTTCAAGTCTTGCCAGGAGCCAAGGAAGAAGAGATTGCTCGCTTTGAAAAACGCATCCAAGAAATGCCAGCTATCTCAACCCTTCTGGAAAGTGAAGACCATATCGAAGCCCTCCTCAAGGCTATCTACGGTGACGAGGCCTACAAGCTTCTTTCTGAAGAAGAAATCCGTTTCCAATGTGACTGTAGCCATGAACGCTTTATGAACGCTCTTGCCAGCCTTCCAAGCTCAGACCTACAGGAAATGAAAGAGGAAGACCACGGGGCAGAAATCACTTGTCAATTCTGCCAAACTACTTACAACTTTGATGAAAACGACCTGGAGGAACTCATTCGTGACAAATCTTAATACACCCTTTATGATTGGCAATGTTGAGATTCCCAATCGTACCGTTTTAGCACCTATGGCTGGTGTCACCAACTCAGCCTTTCGTACTATCGCAAAAGAGCTTGGGGCTGGACTCGTTGTCATGGAGATGGTCTCTGACAAGGGAATCCAATACAACAATGAAAAAACCCTGCACATGCTTCATATCGATGAAGGAGAAAACCCAGTCTCTATCCAACTATTTGGTAGTGATGAAGACAGCCTAGCACGCGCAGCAGAATTCATCCAAGAAAACACTAAGACCGATATCGTGGATATCAACATGGGCTGCCCAGTTAACAAAATCGTGAAGAACGAAGCTGGTGCTATGTGGCTCAAGGATCCAGATAAGATTTACTCTATCATCAACAAGGTCCAGTCTGTCCTTGATATTCCACTTACTGTCAAAATGCGTACAGGCTGGGCTGACCCGTCTCTTGCAGTAGAAAATGCCCTCGCTGCTGAAGCTGCAGGCGTTTCTGCCCTCGCCATGCATGGCCGTACCCGTGAGCAAATGTATACAGGTCACGCAGACCTTGAGACCCTTCACAAGGTCGCTCAAGCTTTGACCAAGATTCCATTTATCGCCAACGGTGATATCCGTACTGTCCAAGAAGCCAAACAGCGTATCGAAGAAGTTGGTGCTGACGCAGTCATGATTGGCCGCGCAGCCATGGGAAATCCTTACCTCTTTAACCAAATCAACCATTACTTTGAAACAGGAGAAATCCTACCTGATTTGACCTTTGAAGACAAGATGAAAATCGCCTACGAACACTTGAAACGTTTGATTAACCTCAAAGGGGAAAACGTAGCAGTTCGTGAATTCCGTGGCCTCGCTCCTCACTACCTCCGTGGAACATCTGGCGCTGCCAAACTCCGTGGAGCCATTTCACAAGCTAGCACCCTAGCAGAGATTGAGGCTCTCTTGCAATTGGATAAGGCATAAAATGGTTCATACTGCTCTACTGATTATCGATATGCAAAAAGCATTTGATAACCCTATCTGGGGAGAACGAAACAACCCTCAAGCTGAACAACAAGCATTGAGGGTACTGGCATACTTTCGTAAACACGGTCTTCCAGTCTTACACGTTCAACACATATCTGACAATCCTCAGTCGCAATTTCATAACAAACAAAATCAGGAGTTTAAAAGTGGATTTGAACCAGTTGCTTCCGAACCTGTCTTTCAAAAAACAGTTAATAGCGCCTTTATTGGAACAAATCTTGAAACATATTTACGAAGAAATCAGATTGGTCATTTAGTCGTTGTTGGTTTGACTCTGCCTCACTGTGTATCTACTACGACACGAATGGCAGCAAATCTTGGTTTTAAAGTCACTTTACTAGCAGATGCCACTGCCAGTTTTACCCTATCTAACAAAAACGGTCAGGCCATCTCTCCTGAGACTATCCATGAGATTAATCTCCTTTCTCTACAAGATGAATTTGCTCAAATTCTTACTACAGAAGAATTTTTAACCCAAGTATAAGTATAAAATAATCCGTCAACTCTTATTGAGCTGACGGATTTTCTTTGATTATAAAAATTCAAATACTGAGGGTTATTATTGATTTAAAGCAACACTGGAAACCTTACCATCCGCTCCTGTTGTAATTTGGATGACTCTCCCTCCACCGATTTTGGCATTATACTTGCCACCATCAAGAGTATAAGAGTAGCCTTTGATAGAGTAATTTTCTTTCTTTCCATCAGAAGATTCTACTGTAAATTGACCACCTGATGAAACTGTGATATTTTCGCCATTTGCTCCCTTCCAATTGCCCGCTGCTGCTGAGAAATCACCGTCTACCATGGCTAAAACACCCTTGTAGCGTTTATTCTGCTCTGCTTGCTTGTCTTGAAGTTTACGGTCAGTTGTTGGGTCATAGCTTGATTGGTTAGACTGGGCTTGAGGAGCCTGTTGAGTTGAAGGAGTCTGAGCAGGCGTTTGTTGACTAGCTGCCTGTTGATTAGACACCTCTTGACCTTGTCTTTGCTCTGGTGTTGGTGTTGCTACAGACTGGTCAGTAGACGCCTTGGCCTTTTCAGATGAAACTGAACTTGAGGACTTCTGAGTCTTGCTTTCTTTGCTAGCAGAAGCTGCTTTAGAACTTGATGATTGGCTTGTCTTAGCAGAACTGCTTGCTTGAGTTGTTTCCTTTTTATTTCCACAAGCTCCCAATAGCAAGGTAGAAGCCAATACAGTTGCTGCCATCAATTTGATATAGGTTTTCTTTTTCATTTTTCCACTCCTTTGTAATGTTTTAGAAATATAAAGAAATCTTTTTGTAATATAATTGTAACATTACATTTTAAACATGTCAACAATTTGTTTAAACTATTTTAAAAATCTCACATAATTTAAACACCTTTACTCCTCCTACTCTTCTATTCGTAATAAAACAGAAAAAAATTCCTATTTTGAGTAATATTTTTAAATTACTCTTGTGTAATCGCTTAAAACTTTAAGTACAAAGGAATATAATAACATTGAAATAGAATATAGGAGGTGCATTCTTATGCTAAATAAGTATTACAAGTATCTTCCTTGAGTGATTTTGGGAGCTTTCTGTTCTTATCAGTCTGCAGTTCGCTATGCTCAGACTACATTTGATTTATTTTACCTAATAACCATTTTTATGATTGTAGATATAACTTTATTGTACTTACATGAAACCTATTTAAAATATAAATACAAAGATTTATTCATTCGCATCATGAGCAATTCTAAGAAAAATAGCCATCCCTAAAAACAGTCGCAACACAAAACCATCTCATGATAGTACATAAAGAGGTCGGGAACTTTATCCCGACCTCGTTTTTATGCAATATCAAATTTTAACTGGCCTGCTTTGACACCAATCTTAAGTGTGCTGCCTGCCTCTAATTCTCCCTTGAGAAGAAGTTCTGCCAACTTGTCTTCCACTTCTGTTTGTAGGGTTCTGCGAAGTGGGCGAGCTCCCATCTCTGGGTCATATCCTTGATTTGCCAATAATTTCAGTGCGGAAGCTTGTAATTTCAAGTCAATGCCTTTTTCAGCCAAACTTTCCACTAAAGGTTTGACCATAATCTTCACCACTTCCTGCATATGGTCACTAGATAGGCTATGGAAGACCACCTTTTCATCAATACGGTTGATAAACTCAGGTCTATAAGCCTTTTTCAGCTCTTCGAACATGCGTTTTTCCATATTTTCCTGGTCAAAACGAATGTCTTTTGCCCCAAATCCAACTGTCTTGTCATCACGAAGGGCTGTCGCACCAATGTTTGACGTCATAATGATAATGGTATTTGAAAAGTCAACCTTGCGTCCCTTGCTATCGGTCAAGACACCGTCATCCAAGACCTGCAAGAGAACATTAAAGATGTCTGGGTGGGCTTTTTCTACCTCGTCAAAGAGGAGAACAGAGTATGGTTTGTTGCGAACTTTCTCGGTCAACTCCCCTCCTTCTTCATACCCCACATAGCCCGGAGGAGCTCCATTGAGACGGCTGGCTGCAAATTTCTCCATATACTCACTCATATCAAAGCGGATAAGAGCTGATTCGTCATCAAAGAGGACTTCTGCTAGAGCCTTAGCCAATTCGGTCTTCCCGACACCTGTGGGTCCTAGGAACATAAAGGAACCAATCGGACGCTTGTGACTACGAATACCAGACTGATTACGGCGAATGGCACGGCTAATGCTTGAAACAGCTTGATCTTGCCCGATGACACGTTTGTGCAATTCAGCTTCCAGATTCAGGTATTTCTTAGCATCTGTTTGGGTGAGTTTTTGGACTGGGATGCCTGACAATCGACTCAAGGTAGTCAAAATATCAGACTCTGTCACCAAGTCTTTATAGACAGGCACTTCCTCTTCTTTTGCGATTAGCTGAGCTGCCTGTTTCCACTTGCCATCCATCAAGGCCTTGTCAGCTGGACTCAAACCTGAATCGTCTGCTTTCACATGCTTGGATTTATTTTGCACTGTTGCTGCCGCTTCATCTAAGAGGTCGATAGCAGAGTCTGGCAAGTGACGACTAGTCAAGTAACGATGAGCCATCTTGACCGCTGTTTCAACTGCTTCATCTGTGATTTGCACACGGTGATGTTTCTCATAAGTCGCCTTCAAACCCTGTAAAATGATCATACTGTCGGCCACGCTTGGCTCTTCAATCGTCACTTTGGCAAAACGACGAGAAAGGGCCGCATCTTTTTCGATGTGTTTTTGGTATTCTTCCTGAGTGGTCGCACCAACCGTTCTCAAAGTTCCACGCGCCAAGGCTGGCTTCAAGATATTGGCCGCATCCAGAGTCGAATCAATTCCACTCCCAGAACCCATGATAGTGTGGAGTTCATCGATAAAGAGGATGACTTGCCCATCTTCTTCAATATCCTTGATGATATTATTCATGCGTTCTTCAAAGTCACCACGGAAACGTGTCCCTGCGACGACATTCATCAAATCAAGCTCTAACACGCGCATCTTAGCCATTTCCGCAGGTACATCCCCACTAGCAATACGCTGGGCAAGACCAAGCGCCAGAGCTGTTTTCCCGACACCCGCATCTCCAACCAAGACAGGATTATTCTTGGTTTTCCGGCTCAAGATTTGAATCATACGCGAGATTTCCTTATCCCGACCGATGACTGGCTCCAACTTACCTGAACGAGCTTGCTCTGTCAAATCATGGGTATAGTCCTCGAGACCACCGCTCGGAGTCTGGGGCATGCCCATCATATTGGCCATAGAATTTTGCTTGTCAGCTACTGTACGATGGCGTTGGCGTAAAGCCTTGAGATCTTCACGAGTCCAGCCTGCTCGTTCTTCTAAATTTCGACGTAGAGCAGCAATCTTGACCTGATCTTTCTTGTCTTCATAAGAAAAACCAGCCCTCTCCAAGATACGAGTCGCCAAGGCATT
Source organism: Streptococcus mitis (assembly GCF_946190375.1). Taxonomy (GTDB): domain Bacteria; phylum Bacillota; class Bacilli; order Lactobacillales; family Streptococcaceae; genus Streptococcus; species Streptococcus mitis_CJ. Next base: position 45,093 of record NZ_CAMIAF010000007.1, read on the forward strand.
TCCATCATGCAAAATCGCATAGAGGACGTGTTCCGTCCCTAGCACCTTAGCATGGACCACTGACGCTACATACTCTGCTTCGTCAAAAAGAACCTGCAAACGATGGGAGAACGGCAATTCCGTAAAGGTTTCATCCTGGCTATAGTCCGTTTCAGTCAGTTCCAAAGCGACTTCTTCTAAACGGTCCATCTCATATGGATAATCATTCAAAGTTGCCCCTGCCACACTATAACTGTGATTAGACATGGCAATCAACAAGTGCCAAGACTCTAGGTAACGAGCTCCAAAATGGCCAGCAACCATGTAGGCACTTTCGATACATTCATTCAATGCTTTTGAATAGTTCATCTTACTTCCCTTTTCTATCTACCTCTTGTATGACCTGTCGTAGCATGTTTGCTCGAACAACTGGAGCTTCTTCTCCTAGAACGCGATCCAAAGCTACTGATACTAGCAAATTCATCTCCTGCTTGGTCATCAATTCCTGCTCAGCCAAAAGCTGGAGAATATCCTCATAAATTTCTTGACTGACCCGCTCACCAATTGAGTAAAGCAGCTCCCTAAGCATTTCATGATGACTAGAAAACTCAATCCGTCCTATACGAATGTAGCCTCCACCACCACGCTTACTTTCAACCAAGTAGCCTCTACTTTCCGTAAAGCGTGTCTTAATCACATAGTTAATCTGACTAGGAACAACCTGAAAAGTATCTGCCAACTGACTACGTTGCAACTCTACAATACCAGATTGATCTAAAATCGCCTTGATGTAGGCCTCAATATGATCCGATGTATTTTTAAATCTCATTACAAACCCACCTCTCTCTTTAAACCTTGACTATCTTTGACTATTATACCGAAATTTTCTCATTTTTAAAAGAAAAAGGACGCTGGTAAAGGATAATCTTCACCAACTCCCACTTTTTCTACTTATCTAAGCCTAATTCTACCAAGATTTGACGTTTGTAGGCAATCTTTTGAACTTCTTTGTCCTCATTTTCAGACCAATCTAGTTTAATTTCTGAAACAATCTGTCCAGGGCGATTTTTCAAGATATAGATGCGGTCGCTGAGATTGAGGGCCTCCTCGATACTATGCGTGATAATCAATGTTGTCAGTTGTAACTGCTTGTGAATCTCCAGATACCAAGCGTGGAGTTCCATCTTGGTCATCTCATCCAAGGCACTAAAGGCCTCATCCAAGAGAAAGAGCTTGTGCCCGAAAAGGTAGGTTCGGAGCAAGGCTACACGCTGACGCATCCCGCCACTGAGTTCATAAGGATACTTGTCCCGTACAGCTGTCAACTGGAAGGTCGCAAGAATTTCATCCGCGCGGGCAATGGCTTCCGCCTTATCCACCTTTTGAATCAAGAGGGGCAGAATGATATTACCAAGCACCGTCTTGTGCTCCAAGAGCAGATCCTTTTGCAACATATAACTCACGCGCCCCTTGGGATTTTCTTCACCATCAAGGACAATTCTCCCTGACTGAACTTCTAAAATCCCAGCGATTAGGTTAAAGAGGGTGGTCTTTCCAACACCACTTGGACCTAGGATAGAAACAACTTCTCCTGAAGTCACCTGCAGGTTGATGTCCTCTAAAATCCTATCTTGTCCGTAGGCATAACTGACGTGTTCTAGTCTTATTTCTGTCATTATTTCACAAATTCGTTGGTGAAGCCTTTGTCTGTCAAGTCTTCTTTAAGGATACCATTTTCTTTATCCCATTTGTAGAAGGCATTCCAGCGAGCTGCATCAAATTGACCCCATTTTTCCTTGTCGCTTGCGTATTCTTTTGACAAGTATTTTTGAGATTCGATGACAAAGTCACGTTTTTCCTGAAGTTCAGGTGCATTCTTGATGAGGATATCAGCTGCTTCTTCTGGATGCTCCATGGCATATTGGTAACCTTTTTTGATAGCTTGGATGACTTTACGTGCTTCTTCTTTGTTATCTTTCAAATAGTCGTTGTTGGCGATGATAACTGGTGAGTAGTAGTCAAATTCTTTAACGTAGTCTTTCAAGTACATGAAGTTAGCATCTACACCTTGAGATTTAGCAAGAATTCCATCCCATCCATAGTAGATCCATGCAGTATCAAATACTCCATTAGCAATCGGTGTGATAGAGTTTGAGTCGTTGTTTGGTACTTTTTCAACTTTTTCAAAATCTCCGCCTTGTGATTCTACCAAGGTTTTCAACATAGCAAGTTCAGTTGGGTCATTCCATGTACCATATTTCTTACCAACCAAGTCCTTTGGACTAGCTACATTGTCAGATTTACGAGAGATAATTCCTGATGTATTGTGCTCTACGATAGCTGCAACGGCAGTAATTCCTGCTCCTTTTTCCAATTTTTTAGCCATGTAGTCTTGGAAATAGACTGCAAATGGTGCCTTACCATTGATAACCAAATCAGAAGAACTTTCTTCTGGTGGCAATTTCAAATCAACATCCACTCCAGCTTCTTTGAAATAACCTTTTTCCTTAGCCACATAAAGCCCTGTGTGGTTGGTATTTGGTGTCCAGTCTAAGATAAAGTCGATTTTCTTAAGTTCTGCTTCCTTATTATCCTTAGAAGCAGTTCCTTGACCACAAGCTACAAGCACAACAGCTACAAGAGCTGTTAAAACAGTTAAAAACACTTTCCATGTTTTCTTCATTTCAATTTCCTCTTTTCTTTTTTGAAACATTCTTATCTCACGAACGTTTCCATTTAATAACATATTTTTCACTAATATCGACCAGCTTCATACCGAGAAGACTGATAATCGATACCAGAATAATAATAGCAAACATGGTATCATACTGAAACAGTTTCTTGGACTGAATCATGTAGACACCTAGACCCTCAAAGCCTCCCAACCACTCAGATACCACTGTTGTGATAAAGGCGTAGGAGACACTGACCCTCAGACCTGCATAAAAGTAAGGCAAGCTGACTGGGATTTTAAAATGCCACAGGATTTGCCAAGGCTTGGCCCGCATCAGACTAAACAAGGTCAGCATATCCTTGTCACAATGCCTAAAACCGTCCAAAATACTGACAATGATTGGAAAGGTTGTCGTCAAGATAATCAAGACAATCTTGGGCAAAATCCCATAACCTAGCCACAAGACCAGAATAGGGGCTATGGCAATGGTCGGAATGGTCTGAACAACCACCATCATAGGGTAAATCAGGTCATTGAGCCAAGTCAAACTATCCATAAGTACAGCCATGAGACAGGCAATCAAGACTCCCAAAATCAGTCCCAATAAAGCCACTCTCAAGGTCGCCCAGCTATGGTGCCAGAGAAATTCTCTATCACGAACAAAGGCCTGGAGAATTTCAAGAGGTGTCGGCAGGATAAACTTGGGGAGAAGTTTAAGAAAACCTGCTAACTGCCAGATTGACAAGACTCCTAGAAAGCCCAATAGACTAATGTGTCGTCTCAGTATACTTTTCAAGTTTCTCATCAATACTTAAAATCTCTCCTACATTTATTTTGACATTGGCAAAGACATTATCTGCCTCCTGTCCTGCCACCTCTAGCGCTTCTTTGAGAATGCGCATAAGCTCATCAAACTCCCCTTCCAAGACTGTTTCAAATGGTGTCACTACCATGGTCACTTCTTGAGCTTGCAGATAAGCAATGACCTGATCGATAACAGCAATCCGATTAATCCCCTGTGTTAGGGGTAAAACTTGCAAGGCAATGCTTGCTTTCATAAAAACCTCCTCTTCTCGTTTTCCTTTTTACAAAAAGAAAAACCTTTACCATATATGGAAAAAGGTCAAGAATAGACTAAGTATCGTTCCCTCCGCTGGCATTACCCAGATCAGGTGCGGTCGAAGTTTAACACTTCCTCTCAGACTGTACACAGACTCCCATATATTATATGGACATATGATAGCGCAAAATAAAAAAAATGTCAAGGAAACTGCTTACAGAAAAGAGCAGGAAAAATTTCCTACTCCAATTTTCTATACTCGTTCTCCATCACTATTTACTCTGTAGCCATCCACCGTCGTATTGACAGCTAAGGCACCTGAAGAGTAAGAATAATACCACTTACCAGAGACTTGATACCATCCTGTTTTCATTGCTCCTGAACTATCCAGATAATACCACAGACCATTTTCCTTTAACCAACCTGTCTGCATTTCACCAGATGATTTCAAATAATACCAGCTAGAACCGTCTTTCAACCAGCCCGTTGATTTAGAGCCATTTGATTTGAAATGATACCAACTACCATTTATTTTTTTCCAACCAACAGTCAGAACATCATTGGAACTACCTTCTGTTTGAATCTGCGATGACACAACCTCCTCTAACTGAATATAGCGACGACTTCCACTATAAGATATATAACTCAACCACTTGTACCCATCTTTTTCAAGTATCTGATCATAATGAACACTCTCACCTGGAGAATAATAGGCAATTGAAGTTGCACTAGCTAAAGGTTGATTTTTAATAGCTGCCTTATTCTTAAAATAATGTGTTCCTCCTGAAGAAGACAAAGGTTGACTATTGAATACGTTGCTACTACTTACGACATTCCCTCCATCCAAATCTTTAAAATGAATAAATCCTGCCATTGTATTCGCTTTTATAATTCGTTTATTGTAGGATCCTGTATAACCATAGTTGTATTCCTCAATTTCTATATTATCCCCCATTACATTTGAAACCCAAGCAACATGACCATATCCTCCTGCAGTAGACCAAGCAATAGATCCAATCGTTGGTACACTATCTACACGATAGCCTTCACGACGAGCACGATACCCCCATTCATTCGCATTTCCATAAGCTCCTGGAATCTCAAAACCATTGACACTACTCAAGCGAAAGGCTGCAAATGAAGTACACTGACGAGAGTACATGCGCCACTTATCAATTTCCTGACTCCCATTTTTATAGTAAGTAGGATAATCATCCCCACGCGCAATCGATCCATTTCCTCCAGAATAGGAATAGGCATATACACTATCACTCGCTACTAGCATCAATCCTACTGCTAAAAAAGGAACAACCTTTTTAACTGATTTTCTCAAAGAAAATCCTGTCTCTGTTACTTTGAATGGTAAAACTTTCATTCTTCCTCCTTGAAAAATAATATAAATCGAAGATTGCCTTCACTTAAACTATTCGGAGAAAAAAGAAAAAGTGAGAAAATTTCTCACTTTAGTCAAGATAATGAATCAAATTCTTTTCTGTAAGGATATCTGAGTAAGTAAAGGATTCAACGTAAACATTAGCTTGTTTATCTCCTTCAACGTTCCCAAATTCAACGATAAATAGGGATGGATAAACCTCAATTAGCTTACCCAATCTATTTTTTTGGCGCTTACGACCATTCTCCAAAGTCATTTCTACGACTTGTCCCTCATGTGCCTTGATTTCTTCTTTGATTTTTTTCATCTTGGCTACATCTGTAAATGCATCTGACATCTTATGCCTCCCTCTTTGAGATACTTGAAAATTTATTGTATTCTTTTTGGAAAATTAATTCCACCGTTCCACGAGCTCCACTACGGTTTTTCTCGATAATAACTTCTACCTTATTATTCGGTATGCCTTCCTCTTCTTCACCACCACGCTCATAGTAATCGTCGCGATAAAGAAAGGCTACGATATCAGCGTCCTGCTCAATAGACCCAGATTCACGAATATCAGACAAGACCGGTCTCTTATCCTGACGTTGTTCTACACCACGAGAAAGCTGACTTAGAGCGATTACTGGAACCTTCAGTTCCTTAGCTAAAATTTTCAACTGACGTGAAATTTCTGAAACCTCTTGTTGACGATTTTCCCGACCAGTTCCCGTGATAAGCTGCAAATAGTCTATTAAAATCAAACCAAGATTGCCCGTTTCTTGAGCCAGTTTACGAGAACGAGAACGAATCTCTGTAATCCGAATCCCTGGCGTATCATCGATATAGATACTTGCATTCGCTAGATTCCCTTGAGCAATGGTATACTTTTGCCATTCCTCATCAGTCAATTGACCCGTACGGATAGAATAGGATTCCACCAAACCTTCTGCAGCTAACATACGGTCTACTAGACTTTCCGCACCCATTTCGAGTGAAAAAATAGCAACTGTTTTGTCCAACTTAGTCCCAATATTCTGAGCAATATTCAAGGCAAAGGCTGTCTTACCAACCGCCGGACGGGCTGCTAGGATAATCAACTCCTCCTCATGAAGTCCAGTCGTCATATGATCCAAGTCACGATAGCCTGTCGCAATACCTGTAATATCGGTCGTTTGTTGCGAGCGAGCTTCCAGATTTCCAAAGTTGACATTCAACACATCTCGAATATTCTTAAATCCACTTCGATTAGCATTTTCGCTGACATCAATCAGGCCTTTTTCTGCCTGAGCAATGATTTCATCAGCTGGTTGCGAAGCCTCGTAAGCTTGATTGACAGACTCTGTCAACTTAGCGATTAATCGCCGTAACATAGCCTTTTCTGCAACAATTTTAGCATAATACTCCGCATTAGCAGAAGTTGGCACAGAATTGACAATCTCAACCAGGTAAGACAAGCCACCAATATTCTGCAAATCACCTTGATTATCAAGGATAGTACGAACCGTTGTTGCATCTATGGCATCCCCACGATCGGATAAATCGACCATAGCTTGGAAAATCAAACGATGGGCATACTTAAAAAAGTCTCGAGACTCAATATATTCTCGCACAAAAACAAGCTTGCTCTCGTCAATAAAGATAGCCCCTAAAACGGATTGCTCAGCTAAGATATCTTGAGGTTGTACTCGTAACTCTTCTACTTCTGCCATCAGACTTCCCTTCCTTTTACAATCTTGTCAAGAAAGTGTAAATTTACCCTTCTTTCACACGAAGATTGATCACACTTGTGATATCTTGATAGATTTTCACTGGTACATCAATCAAACCAACTGCTCGAATCGGAGCTTGTACTTGAATATGACGTTTATCAATCTTAATTCCAAATTGCTTTTGCAGTTCTTCTGCAATCTTCTTATTGGTAATTGAACCAAAGGTACGACCATCTGGACCAACTTTTTCAACAAATTCTACAACTGTTTCTTCTGCTTCTAGTTGGGCTTTAATTGCTTTTGCTTCTGCAATCATCTCAGCGTGAGCTTTTTCTTCAGATTTTTGTTTACCACGAAGCTCACCTACCGCTTGAGCAGTCGCTTCTTTGGCTAGATTCTTTTTGATAAGAAAGTTTTGCGCATACCCTGTTGGTACTTCCTTAATTTCGCCTTTTTTACCTTTTCCTTTAACATCTGCTAAAAAGATTACTTTCATTCTTCTTTCTCCTTTTCCTTTATTTCATTTAATACAATTTCTGTCAGTTTTTCACCTGCTTCTGACAAGGTTGAATCCTTAATTTGAGCTGCTGCCAAATTAAAGTGGCCTCCACCTCCCAGCTCTTCCATGATCCGTTGTACATTCAGTTTACTACGACTTCGAGCTGAGATAGAGATAAATCCTTGTGTATTCTTCGCAAGAACAAAACTCGCTTCAATACCTGACATAGCTAACATGGCATCTGCTGCCTTACTAATAACAACCGTATCATAGCATTTCGAGTCCTTAGCCTCTGCTATCAGTACATCTGAACCTAATTTACGTCCCTGTAAAATCAGTTCATTGACCTCACGATATTCTTCAAAATCTGTCGCAGCGATTTCTTGGATAGCAATACTATCACTTCCTCTCGTTCTGAGATAGCTAGCAACATCAAATGTCCGACTAGTCACTCGTGAGGTGAAATTTTTAGTATCCAGCATCATACCAGCCATTAAAACACTTGCTTGCATACGACTCAAACGATTTTTCTTAGAATTCTGGAACTGAATCAATTCCGTTACCAACTCACTGGCACTACTTGCACCACTTTCGATATAAGTAATAACCGCATTATCTGGAAAATCCTGATCCCTTCTATGGTGGTCAATAACAATAGTTTGGGTAAATAAATCATAAAATTCTTTCGATAAAGTTAAAGCTGTCTTTGAATGGTCTACAAGAATCAACAAAGAACGATTGGTTACCATCCCCATTGCATCCTTAACAGACAACAACTTCGTAACTCCTTCTTTTTCTAAGAATGAAACAGCTCGTTCAATATCCGGCGACATTTGTTCTTCATCATAAAGAGCATAACTATTTTCTGTTACATTACTAGCAAATAACTGCATACCTACAGCAGAACCCAAAGCATCCATATCAAGGTTTTTATGACCAACTACAAAAACCTGATCTACACTTCTAATTTTATCTGAAATAGCTGTCATCATAGCGCGCGTACGTGTCCTTGTACGCTTGATTGACGCCGCAGATCCACCACCAAAATAAACGGGATTTTTCGTTTCGTCATTCTCCTTGACAACCACTTGGTCGCCACCACGCACTTCAGCCAAGTTTAAGTTGAGCAATGCAACTTTCCCTATCTCATCATGATTTCCATCACCATAAGAAAATCCCATACTTAAGGTCAAGGGCAACTGTCTCTGTTTCGACTCTTCTCTGAAAGAATCAATAACAGAAAATTTATCGTTCATCAATCCCTCAAGCACCGTGTAGTCCGTAAATAGATAAAAGCGATCCATACTTACTCGACGGGAGAACATGGCATGTTTACCAGCAAATTCTGAAACAAAATTGGCTACAAAACTATTGATATGACTGATATCAGACTCCGATGTTTCATCTTCTAAATCATCATAGTTGTCAACGGAAACGATCCCAATCACAGGTCGACTCGTTACTAACTCAACAGTCGCTTCGTATTCTCCAGACACATCAAAGAAGTAAAGAACTCCAGACACCTTGTCCATATGAACCGAATAGCGGGTCTCACCCAAGGTAGCATAAGAACCTGGATTTCCTACCGATGCCTTGATAATTGTTTGAATTAATGCCACATCAATCTCGCCCACTTCATTAGTCAAAATCAATTCAGCATAAGGATTAAACCATTCAACTTCACCTGACGACAAGTCTAATTTAATAACTCCGACAGGCATCTGTTCTAACAAGGTTGTCAAACTTTCTTCAGCTTGGTGGTTTACATACTGGATTTGTTCTACTTCACTCCTTGAGTAGTAGTCTCTCTGATGGATGAATAGTAAAATATATGAACCCAAAATAAGTAGCAAAAGAAATAGCGTTACCAGTGTATTCGTTACAAAAACAAGTTGCACAGATAGCACTCCGAACGCCACTATTCCTAATATTAAGGGGAAAATAGGACTTACATAAAATTTTTTCATTCCAAACCTCTTGGCACCCATTATACCATAATAACCACCAAAAAGCGACTTTTTAAAAGTGTAATCAGTAATTCTATCAATTATAAGAAAAAGGAGGTTTACAATTCAGTAAACCTTCCTTTACACATATTGAAATTAAGATTCTTTAACTTCTAACAAACCAATTTCGCCATCCTCACGACGATAAATCACATTGGTTGTCTGATCTTCAACATCCACATAGATAAAGAAATCATGTCCCAACAAATCCATCTGTAGAATAGCTTCTTCCAAATCCATTGGTTTTAAATCAATTTGTTTTGAACGAACAACTCTAGATTGGACAACATTTGGATCTTCCACCAAAGCATCTGTAAATAATTGACTAGTTGCTACCTTAGTTTTATTTTTACGCTCGATTTTTGTTTTATTTTTACGAATCTGACGTTCAATTTTATCGGTTACAAGGTCAATTGAACCATACATATCTTGAGACACATCTTCTGCACGAAGAGTAATTGAGCCAAGCGGAATCGTTACTTCCACTTTAGCAGTTTTTTCACGATACACCTTCAAGTTAACTCGAGCATCCAACTCTTGTTCAGCTTGAAAATACTTTTCGATCTTTTCGAGTTTAGAAACTACATAATCACGAATTGCTTCTGTTACTTCTAGGTTTTCACCACGGATACTATATTTAATCATATGAGTACCTTCTTTCTAAACATTTTTGTTTTTCTGATTTCATTATAACGCTTTCATTTTATTTTTGCAAATTTTTTCCTCATCTTACAAGGGAAAATGTTTTCACATCCTCAGCACCCGCTTCTTCCAGCAGTCTCTTCACACGATTTATAGTTGTTCCAGTAGTATAAATATCATCTATAAGTAGGATTTTTTTAGGAATAGTGACTCCACTTTTAATAAAGAAAGGAAATTCTGTCTCCAAACGCTCTGAGCGACTTTTAGAAGAACTAGCTCGCTCTTCTCTCTTTTCTAATAAATCCAGATACGCAAAGCCTGCTGCATCAACTAAACCTTCAACCTGATTAAATCCTCTATCAGCATATCTATCAGGACTTAGGGGAATTACAACAAATTGATACTCTTTGTACTTTTTTAACTCCTCACTTAAAAATGAAGCGAACACTTTTCTTAAAAGGAAGTCTCCATCAAACTTATACCGACTGAAAAAATCCTTCATAGCTTGATTGTAAGTAAAAATCGCTCTATGACTGACTTCAACTCCTTCTTTACACCAAAATTGACAATCTTGACACTTCGTTGACAATCCTGTTTTCATACAGTTTGGACAGTACTCTTCTCCAATTCTCTCAAAAGTAGAATCACAATCTAAACAAAGACAGGAGACATCATTCTTCAGAAGTAAGAGACTACTGAAAGTTAAAACAGCCTTTATAATCTGCCCACATAACAAACACTTCATAGACCCGCCTCCTTATTCATCTGTTGAATTTCCTTAATTGCCTTCTTGATTGAAGTATTTAACCCATCATGGAAAAAAAGCAAATCTCCTGTCGGTCTGTCCATACTCCGACCGACACGTCCTCCAATCTGTATTAAACTAGACTTGGTAAACAGACGATGATTGGCCTCTACTACGAAAACATCCACACAAGGAAAGGTAACTCCACGCTCCAATATTGTCGTACTGATAAGTATTGTCAGTTCTCCATCTCGAAAAGCTTGCACCTGCTCTAATCGATCTTCCGTAACTGAAGACACAAAACCAATTTTCTCATGCGGAAATTCCTTCTGTAAGACTTCTTTTAATTGCTCCCCTTTCTTAATTTCTGAAGCAAAAATGAGTAACGGATAAGCTGTCTTTCTCTGATTCTTAATATAAGTCTTTAACTTTGATGACAAACGATTCTTATCCAAATAGCGATTAAAATCCGATAACCAAACTGGCTTAGGAATAATCAATGGATTTCCATGAAATCGTCTAGGCAAACTCAACCTTTTTAATTCTCCTAAACGAACCTTCCTATCTAACTCATCGGTAGAAGTCGCTGTTAAAAAGATTCTCAAGCCATTCTCCTTTACACTATTCTTGACAGCATGGTAAAGCGTGGGATTGTCAACATAAGGAAAGGCATCTACTTCATCCACTATCAGCAAATCAAAAGCTTGATAAAACTTCAATAACTGATGGGTCGTCGCAACAACTAGTGGTGTTCGAAAATACGGCTCTGATTCTCCGTGTAGTAAAGATATCTCGCAAGCAAAATCATCTTGCAGGCGCTTGTACAGCTCCAAACAAACATCTATGCGAGGACTGGCCAAACACACTGCACCACCCCTATTAATCACCTTAGCCACAACTTGATAAATCATTTCTGTCTTTCCAGCCCCTGTCACCGCATGAACTAAAGTTGGCTCTTGCTTCTCTACTGCTCGAATCAGTCCCTCTGACACCTTCTCTTGAAAAGGAGTTAATTGACCACGCCATTTAAGAACATCTTGCTTCGGAAAATCCTCCTGTGGGAAATAGTATAAAGCTTGATCACTCCTGACTCGCTTCATAATTAAGCACTCCCGACAATAGTAAGCACCAATGGGCAAATACCATTCTTCTAGAATAGTACTATTACAACGTTGACAGAAAAGTTTCCCCTTCTCCTTTCTCATTGCTGGAAATTTCTCCGCCAACTGACGTTCCTCTTCTGTTAATTCATTCTCCGTAAACAAACGACCGAGATAATTTGGATTTACTTTCATACTTCTTTATTCGTAAAAACTAGCACTTTAGATGATTTTTTAGTACAATTAAATCATGGAATTTAGAACAATTAAAGAGGACGGACAAGTCCAAGAAGAAATCAAAAAATCCCGCTTTATCTGTCATGCCAAGCGTGTTTATAGCGAAGAAGAGGCTCGTGACTTCATTACTGCCATCAAGAAAGAGCACTACAAAGCTACGCATAACTGCTCTGCCTTCATTATTGGAGAACGTAGTGAAATCAAACGAACAAGTGATGATGGTGAGCCTAGTGGTACTGCTGGCGTTCCCATGCTAGGGGTACTAGAAAATCACAACCTCACCAATGTCTGTGTGGTAGTGACACGCTACTTTGGTGGCATTAAACTAGGCGCTGGAGGACTGATTCGTGCTTACGCCGGCAGTATTGCCTTAGCTGTCAAAGAAATTGGCATCATTGAAATAAAGGAACAGGCGGGCATTGCTATTCAAATGTCTTACGCTCAGTATCAAGAGTACAGTAACTTCCTTAAAGAACATAATCTCATGGAGCTGGATACAAACTTTACAGATCAAGTCGATACGATGATTTATGTTGATAAAGAAGAAAAAGAAACTATTAAAGCTGCACTTGTAGAGTTTTTTAATGGAAAAGTCACTTTAACTGATCAAGGTTTACGCGAAGTTGAAGTTCCTGTAAACTTAGTGTAAACAAAGGAGAGAAATATGGCATTTGGAAAGTTCATTCAAGGACTCGCTGGTAACTTTAGCGAGCAAAACAAAGAAACTCTTATCAAAGAATATGGACAATATTTACTAGAAAACGAAGAAATTCAAAGTGGATATAAACTTATTCGTGACTCAATTATATTTACCAATATACGTATTATCTTTACAGATAAACAAGGCGCTACTGGTCGTAAGATGTCTATTAAATCAATCTTTTTGATGAACATTGTTAACGTTGAAATGGAAACTGCGGGAGCAGGTATAGATGATAGTGAAATTACTATTACTTATTTAGAAAATATCTTTCTAAAAGCACATAATGAACATTTTAGTGTTCACAAATTTGAATTCCCTAAGAAAACAGATATCGTTCCACTTTATACATATTTACTAGAATTAGCCTATCACAATCGCTTAAAAATTAATAGCTTAGACCTATGATATAAAAAAATCCTATCGCTTCGATAGGATTTCTATATTTTACAAATGGTATAGATAGCGTTATACTAGAGATATCTTATACAAAGAGGTATTCATATGTCTATTTATAACAACATTACTGAATTAATCGGTCAAACTCCGATTGTTAAACTCAACAACATTGTGCCAGAAGGTGCTGCAGATGTCTATGTAAAACTTGAAGCATTTAACCCTGGTTCTTCTGTAAAAGACCGTATTGCTCTTAGCATGATTGAAAAAGCTGAACAAGATGGTATTCTGAAACCTGGTTCTACTATTGTTGAAGCAACAAGTGGAAACACTGGTATTGGACTTTCATGGGTAGGGGCTGCTAAAGGGTATAAAGTTGTTATCGTTATGCCTGAAACTATGAGTGTGGAACGACGTAAGATTATCCAAGCCTATGGTGCTGAACTCGTCCTTACTCCTGGTAGCGAAGGAATGAAAGGTGCTATTGCTAAGGCTCAAGAAATCGCTGCTGAACGTGATGGTTTCCTTCCTCTTCAATTTGATAACCCAGCAAATCCAGAAGTACACGAAAGAACAACAGGAGCTGAGATACTAGCTGCTTTCGGTAAAGATGGATTAGATGCCTTTGTTGCTGGAGTTGGTACCGGTGGAACGATTTCTGGTGTTTCTCATGCACTCAAATCAGCAAATTCAAACATTCAAGTTTATGCAGTGGAAGCTGATGAATCCGCCATTCTATCTGGTGAAAAACCTGGTCCTCACAAAATTCAAGGTATCTCAGCTGGATTTATTCCTGATACACTTGATACAAAGGCTTATGATGGTATCGTTCGTGTAACATCAGATGATGCTCTTGCACTCGGACGTGAAATTGGTGGAAAAGAAGGCTTCCTTGTAGGGATTTCCTCAGCTGCAGCTATCTACGGAGCCATCGAGGTTGCCAAAAAATTAGGTACAGGTAAAAAAGTCCTTGCTCTAGCACCAGATAACGGTGAACGTTATCTCTCTACAGCACTCTATGAATTTGAAGTTTAGTCTCCTAAATACAATTGGCCCTTATTATAGGGCTTTTTGTTTTTACCTTGAAAATAGGAAGCTCTCCCTATAGGGATCGACTGCATAGAAAAAAGGAAGCAAATTTACTTCCTTTCTATAATTAGTTATTCAAGGCTGCTGCCATTGTAGCTGCAACTTCAGCTTCAAAGTCGTTTGCAGCTTTCTCAATACCTTCACCAACTTCAAAGCGAGCGAACTCAACTACTGAAGCGTTAACTGATTCAAGATATGCTTCAACTGTCTTGCTATCATCCATGATGTAAACTTGTGCAAGAAGTGTGTAAGCTTGGTCAACTTTAGTGTTGTCAAGCATGAAGCGATCCATTTTACCTGGGATAATTTTGTCCCAGATTTTTTCTGGTTTGCCTTCTGCAGCCAACTCAGCTTTGATGTCAGCTTCAGCTTGAGCAATCACTTCATCAGTCAATTGAGATTTTGATCCATACTTCAAGTGTGGTAGAGCTGGTTTGTTAACCATTGCACGGCTTTCGTTGTCTTGGTCGATTACGTGATTCAATTGTGCCAACTCATCTTTAACGAATTGTTCATCCAATTCTTTGTAAGAAAGAACTGTTGGTTTCATCGCTGCGATGTGCATTGACAATTGTTTAGCAAGTGCTTCGTCTCCACCTTCAACAACTGAAATAACACCGATACGTCCACCGTTATGTTGGTATGCTCCAAAGTGTTGTGCATCTGTTTTTTCAATCAATGCAAAGCGACGGAATGAGATTTTTTCTCCGATTGTTGCTGTTGCAGATACGTATGCAGCTTCAAGAGTTTCACCTGAAGGCATTGTCAAAGCAAGTGCTTCTTCATTATTAGCAGGTTTTCCTTCAGCAATAACTTTAGCTGTAGTATTTACCAATTCAACGAATTGAGCATTTTTCGCAACGAAGTCAGTTTCAGCGTTTACTTCAATAACTGCTGCAACATTACCGTTAACGTAAACGCCAGTCAAACCTTCTGCAGCAACACGGTCAGCCTTCTTAGCTGCCTTAGCCATACCTTTTTCACGAAGCAATTCAATCGCTTTTTCGATGTCACCGTCTGTTTCTACAAGCGCTTTTTTAGCGTCCATAACTCCGGCACCAGATTTTTCACGCAACTCTTTTACAAGTTTAGCTGTAATTTCTGCCATTTTGATTCTCCTATATTTTTTAAAAATAGGAGAGCCGGGCTAAGCCCCGCCCTCCTAGGTAATTACTAATTATATGAATTAAGCGTTATCGCCTTCTACAACTTCAACGATTTCTTCGATTGAATCTGCTTGAGCTTCTGAAGCTGCAAATTCTGCTTCAACTGCTACTGCATCTTCACCTTGACGTCCTTCGATGATAGCATCAGCCAATTTAGCTGTGATCAATTTAACAGCGCGGATAGCATCATCGTTAGCTGGGATGATTACATCGATATCATCTGGATCAGTGTTTGTATCAACCATCGCTACAACTGGGATTCCCAATTTCTTAGCTTCTTTAACAGCGATTTGCTCTTTATGTGGGTCAACTACGTACATAACATCTGGGATACGAGGCATATCTTCGATACCACCCAAGAATTTTTCAAGACGTGCACGTTGTTTATTAAGAAGTGCAACTTCTTTCTTAGGAAGAACTTCGAAAGTTCCATCTTCTTCCATACGTTTGATTTCTTTCAAACGAGCGATACGTTTTTGGATTGTTCCCCAGTTTGTAAGAGTTCCACCCAACCAACGGTGGTTAATAAAGTATTGACCTGAACGTACTGCTTCTTCAGCAACTGCATCAGCTGCTTGTTTCTTAGTACCAACGAACAATACAACTGCATCGTTAGCTGCTGCATCACGCATGAAGTCGTATGCTTGATCAGCGTATTTTACTGTTTGTTGCAAGTCGATAACGTGGATTCCGTTACGCTCAGTAAAGATGTACTTAGCCATCTTAGGGTTCCAGCGACGAGTTTGGTGACCAAAGTGTACACCAGCCTCAAGAAGTTGTTTCATTGAAATTACTGCCATGAGTATTTCTCCTTTTTGTTTTTTTCCTCTTCTTGACTTCAACTTGCAAAACGACCCAAGAGCAACTGCTTCACAATTCATCAAGAATGAGTATTATCGTTCACACGACAAGTTTCATTTTACCATACTTTTTCAATATTTTCAAGCTGTTTTGATATAATTTTTAATAGGGATTATCACGGTAAAACTTGAAAAGAGGGCTCTATTCGAGTCCCTCTGTAAATTAATCTGCATAAATATATGTTACAAAACCTGAAGACGTAGTTGTCGGATTGAACCACCCACGATGATTTCCAAGCGTGCGATTACCAGCATAATTTGATTCTGACACTTGGATACGTGTTGTTGATTCTACAGCAGTGACTACCGCTACGTGTCCATAGCCACCATCATTCCAACATGCAATCGCACCAACTTGAGGTGTTGAACCTGTACGGAATCCTGCAGCAGCCGCACTTGTAGCCCACTGTGCTCCATTACCCCAATAGTCTCCAGCCCAAGGTGCTAATGTTTTAACTCCCCATGTACATTCTCCAATTGGATAGCTTGAAGCATTTGTACTGTATGTTGGGCGTTGTTTGACTGCCACAGGAGTATATGTTGCTGATTCCGAAGAAGCTACAGCTTGAACCTGTGCTGCAAAAGTCGTATTTCCAGAAGCAACAACTGTTTGTTGTTGACTTACTTGTTTTGCCTTGTAAGCTGCTTCTGCCGCTGCTGCTGCTTTTGCTGCCGCTTCTGCTTCTGCTTTTTTCTCTAGCAAACTTGCTTTTTCATCTTCTGCTGTCGCTTTTTCAGCAGCAAGATTTAATTCTGCAGCCTTCAACTCAGCTTGTTTCGTTGTTAAAGCTTGCGCATCATCAGACAATTTCTGTTGATTTGCAATTACTGTATTAATTGCGTCATTGTTTGCCACTTGCTTCTCAGAAATTGCTTTTTTATCTGCTTTTTGTTGTTCCAACATTTTGTTGTTAGCAGATACGATTTCATTCATTGCTGCTACACGTGAAATAGCTTCTGTAATTGATTTTGAATTTACAATCGTATTGATGTAGCTAGTTGCAGCTCCATTTGTTTGAGCACTACGAGCTTGTTTTTCCAAAGAATCATTGCGAGATACAATATTTTTAGAAAGTTCTGTAATCTCACTCTCAAGTTTTTTGGATTCTGCTTGTAATCTATCATTTTCAGCTTGCAAGTTAGATTGCTCAGCTTGAATAGCTGATACTTGCTCCTGAATTTGGTCAACTTGTTTTTGGGCTTCTTGTTGTTGCGCTGTTAAGTTACTAATTTTATTATCTTGAGCAGCAATTTTGTCATCAGTCGTTTCTGCATGCGCAGTTGTTAAAACAGCTACTTGAGAAACCATTACTGTACTTAATAAAAGTGACGCTAAGATTTTTTTCTTCATATTACGTAGATACTCCTTCTTTTAAAGACAATACTAGTATACCAAAAAAAGGCCTAATGAATATTACGCCTTTGTTACATTTTTGTTTCTTTCTTATAGATAATATCTTTCAAAAATAAACTGAAAAATAAGCATCCACACAAGATTTAAAATCATGGATGGTACTAGGCTATAAACGATAAAAATCGGCAGACTATCTAGAGTTAAACCTACCGCTAATGCAAAGAGATAAGTTCCCATATCAAATAGAAAACTCATAACAATCATAGCCAAGATTCTCGTCCAACGATTCAATAAAATAACACTATTCAATTTATGAAGAAAGGCTCCCAATAAGATAAATAAGAGAGTTGCAATCCCTATTAGATGGAAAAAGTAAACATCGTAAACCAAGCCCACCATAAAACAATAGACTAGATAGAGATACTCTGATACTTCTATCGTCTCAAATAATAGAAATAGAAAAAGAAAATGACTAGCCAAATGTACATGGGGGAAAAATGATCCCAGAAGCTGGCTAATATGGGCGTCAATTAGAACAAAGAAAGGAAGCAATAAAAACACTCCAACCCGCTTCAACTGTCTCATCATGAATTCCCCACTAATTCTATCACATCCACATTATGAGTATCTGCACTCAATTTAACAGTTACTTCTCGCGTCAAATAGTCTGTACTATGCGTTGTGGCAACCACTTCACCTACAGGAATATCAGCAACGTTAAAGTTTCCTAATCCACCCGTTGTCACCTTATCGCCTGCACTAATATCGCTATTACTATTTAATTGACTAATTTTGAGAACGTCATTTTCCTTGTCGTAGCCAACAATAATTCCATAAATTGTGGTAGTGCCGTGTTGAATTTTAACAGAAATCTTATCAGCATTTTCCGTATTAGTCAGAAGGTTGACTATAGTAGAGTTCTCCTCTACTTTTGAAACACTCCCAATCAAGCCACCATTTGCAATTGCTAACATATTCTCAGAAGCCCCTTTTGATTTGCCTGCATCTAAGGTCAATTCCTGTTTCCAAGATACCGGAGAACGCATAATAACATCTGCTGCCAAAGTCTTTGTAGCTTGCAATTTGGACTTCATATCAAGCAATTGGCGCAGTTGCTCATTTTCTGTCTTTAAACTTTCCGCCTCATTTGATTTAACTTCTAATTGGTAAATCTGTTTCTTCAAACTTTCATTTTCATTATATGTTCGTGTCAAATGTGCCAAATCTGATTTAACAGAATCAAACCACTGAAAAGGTTTTTGCACAACTCTATCAACCAATGAGATCCCATCTCCTAATTTTGTCACAATTGTACTTGAATAAGTCGTCGCTAAGAGAGCTGAGACAAGCAGAACAGTGACAAAAACAATAATGACATATTTTGATTTTTTAAAACGGTTCATATCCCTACCTTTATATCAAAAACTGTTACAGTAACTTTTTTATCAATTCCTGAAAGCTACTAAGATTTTAAGAAAAATAAACAACAACCAAGTACGAGAACAACAAGAATGGTCAGCGTATCCTTTCGAGTCCATTTCAATTGTCTGTATTGACTTCTGCCTTTTCCCCCCTTATAACCACGCGCTTCCATAGCAATAGCCAAGGAATCCGCACGTTTTAAACTTGTCGCAAAAAGAGGAATCAAAATGGGAATCATCGCCTTTACTTTTTGAACGATGCTTCCTTCTCCAAAATCCACTCCACGTGCTTTCTGCGCATTCATAATCCGCGTCGTATCATCCATTAATGTTGGGACAAAACGTAGACTCATGGACAGCATCAATCCAATTTCATGAACTGGAACTTTCACACGCTTTAAAGGCGCTAACAAAGCTTCGACAGCTGAGGCCAAACTTAAGGGCATGGTCGTTAAGGTTAACAAAGTTGAAAAGAAAATAATCAATACAAAACGACAAAAAATAATCCCAGCTTGTTGCAAAGCATAATCTGTGATTCTCACAAACGAAAACTCAAATAAAACATTCCCATTAGAAATGAAAAATAGTTGAAAAATAGTTGTGAAGGCAATCAAGAAAAACATAGACTTCAAGCCCTGAATAAAAAATGAAAGAGATACTCCTGACAAGGCAATAAATATCCCTGTCGCTATAAAAAGAATTAGATTCGTCAAGGGATTATTAGCCCAAAAAACGATTAAAATCAGTAGCATCATAGCCAGTAATTTGCTGCGTGGATCCAATCGGTGAACTATCGAATCCCCTGGGATATAACGCCCCAAAATCATACTATCCATTTAGCGACTCCTTGAACTCCTCTATCTTAATCGGTAATCGTTTAAATGACACGCCTCTATCAGCCAACCGTTTACAAAAGGCCGTAATTTTAGGTACTCCCAGCTGCACTTCTTCCATAAAGACAACATCTTGAAAGATATCACTTGGTTTCCCACCTTTAACTAAACGTCCCTTTTCCATCACATAGACTTGGTTCGCATATTCAGCAACATCATCCATCAAATGCGTTACCAAGACAATGGTCATCCCTGACTGGTGGAGTTTTTTGAACAGGGTCATCAACTCTTTTCTACCCAAAGGATCCAGACCTGCTGTGGGCTCATCTAAGACTAATATGGCTGGTTCCATGGCAAGTATGCCTGCAATGGCGACACGTCTCATTTGTCCACCTGATAGCTCAAACGGACTACGATCAAAAAGTGATTCAGCAATTCCAACCAAAGCCAGTTTTTCACGCGCAATCCGCTCCGCATCTTCTTCAGAAACTCCAAAATTTTGTGGCCCAAAAGCAACGTCTTTCAAAACCGTTTCTTCAAAAATCTGATTTTCAGCAAACTGAAATACCAAGCCAACCTGTTTTCTAATTTGCCGAATATCTTTATTTTTAGAAGTCGAGGTGATTAAGGTATCAAAAACTCGTACACTTCCTTGACTTGGCACCAATAAACCATTTAAAAGTTGTAAAATAGTTGATTTCCCGCTACCTGTATGCCCAATTAAGGCCGTATAAGAACCATCCTCAATCGTCAAAGAAACATCCGACAAAGCTGTTGAAGCTAAGGGAGTACCTTCTTGATATGTAAAACTCACATTTTTTAGAGCAATTCCCATAGCTTATCCTCTAGCTCACTTTCTGTCAAATAATTTTCAGTCAAATCATAGCCATGCTGGTTCAAAGAATTTTTTAATTGATTGGCAAAAGGATCGTCTAATCCAATTTGATCTAAATCATTTCGAGAGAAAAGATCTCTTGGACTACTAGTTGATTCAATTGACCCTTTTTTCATGACCAACACACGATCACTCATGGCGACTTCTTCCAAATCATGGGTAATGGAAATGACCGTCATATCATAGTCTTTCCGAATTCCTTTTACTGTCTCAATCAGTTCTCTACGACCTTCAGGATCCAACATACTCGTTGCTTCATCTAGAATTAGAATAGCTGGTTTTAGGGCTACAACACCTGCAATAGCTACACGTTGCTTTTGGCCACCCGATAGACGCGCTGGCTCTCTCTTTTTAAAATCCAACATGCCAACTAAAGCTAGAGCTTCCTCCACTCTCTTTTTCATTTCTTGACGAGAAAGGCCCTGATTTTCCAAACCAAAGGCAACATCATCCTCAACAGTCGCTCCAACAAATTGATTATCTGGATTTTGAAAAACCATACCGATTTGACGACGTATATTCCAAATATTTTCCTCAGTCAAACGTTGGTCATCTATTACAATCTCCCCAGATTCCGCTTCCAGTAAGCCATCAATTAATCGAACCGTCGTTGATTTACCACTACCATTATGCCCTACAATCGAAAGCCATTCCCCACGTTTCACGTGAAACGTAATATCCTTCACATCGTAATATTCCTGACTTTCCTTATAGCGAAAAGAAAGATTTTTTACATCAATTATTGATTTCATTTCGAACCAAATGTCCCTTTAAATACATAGGCACTACCCTTGAAATAATCATAGCCAGAGTAGATAGTGAAAAATAAGGCTACATAAAGTAGAACTTGACCAAGCAAAGTCCAATGTAATAGCAAGAAAATAATGGCAAACATCTGACTGAAAGTTTTAATTTTTCCAGGCATTGCCGCTGCTAAAACCGTTCCACCAGTTTCAACCAATAAAAGCCTTAAACCTGTCACAGCCAACTCTCGACAGATAATAACTGCAACAATCCAAGCCGGAGCCATACCTAACTCAATCAACATAATAAAAGCCGACATAACTAGTAGCTTATCCGCCATAGGATCTGCAAATTTGCCAAAATTACTGACCACATTCCATTTACGAGCTAAATATCCATCTAAATAATCTGTAATACTAGCAATAGCAAAGATAATAGCTGCCACTATATGACTCTCTATCGAATTTCCTATCGTTAAAATAAAGATAAAAATAGGTATAAAGAGAATTCGACCTATTGTTAAAAGATTGGGAATTTGTTCTTTTTTCATTCGTTTTTCCTTAATTTTTAGTAAAGGTTACAGTGATTTGTCCAGTCTGAGCTGTTAATTTCGATAAATCAACAGTCTGATTATCTACTGTCAAAGCAACACCTTTTACAACACCTAAGGTAATTGTTACAGGACTTTTAGTTGCAACTGTTGCTTCTGCACTTTTCTTCTCTGGCGATAAGGTTACACCGCCCTCAAGTTCGCTTTCTGAAACGCTGACCCAACTTGTAACATCTGAAACTGCCAATTGCAATTTAACTGTTTCCTTACTTGTCTTATAAGCGATTTCTACATGATTTCCTTCGCCTGATACACTTATAGCTGATTCTATACTAGAAGAACTGCTAGATGAACTACTACTTGAGGAGTGGGTAACAGAGCTAGTTGAACTTATTGAACTTGTTGAACTTGTTGATTGAACCACACTGTAATTAGAAAGAGAAGCTCCCTCTGGTTGAGTTTGAATATAGTTCCAAACATAATAGGTCACAAAAATTAAAATCGATAAAGCAAAAAGGATAAAATAAAATAAAGGTAAAAAGGATGTTTTTTTCTTCTTTTTCTTACTTGAACGTCTACGACCTGTCAACTCATCTTCATCAACATCTACTTCCTCATAAGTAATCATACTCCCAGAATCATAAGCATCCAAAACAATTTGATCATCTAACTCAACAGCCCATGCATATTTTTTCAAGAAAGAACGCGTGTAAAAAGGACTTGGAAGTTGATCGAAATCGTCTGCTTCCATTGCTTCCAACATATCTAACTGGATTTCTGTCTTTTTCTGCAATTCATCTAAACTCAATCCCTGATTGATTCTAGCTAATCGTAAAACCTCACCAATTGTTTTTTTCCTCATACTTGTCATCTCTTCTTTCTAGTGTCTATTATGATAGGTTACTACGATGGGAATATTGTAAAATCAACTATATCCCCTTCATCTATTAAGTGATGTCCTGCTTCAAGGACATCCTCTAAAGTAATTTCCTGTAAAATCTTTGGTAAATCAAAAATTGTCTCACCATGTTCAAAAGCATCATATTGCGTTGCAATAAATTCAAGAGAGTTCATGCTACTGAAAAATTCTCCAAACATCTCTCTTTTGATAATATCTAAATGATCCTCTGTAATATCTAAATCCTTTGTAAAATTACGAATAGCCTTCCTAAACTGATGAGATAAAGCAACTGGCTCTCTCGTATCCATTGTCAACATAACAAAATGAAAACGACTTGTTACTTCAATTTCAAGAGATAAGGAAGCATCTATTTTACCTGATTCATATAACTTTTGAAAACGATCCGAAGTCCAACCAAACATCATTGCAAACAATAATTTTAATAAAATATGATGTCGATAGCAATCCGCCTCAGCAACTTCTCGATTACCTCTAATCCCAATCGCTAGTTTGGGAGAAGATACATCCATTCTCATACTGTCTGTTTGCTTTACATCTTGTAAAACAAACTTTTCTCTTACTACTTCCTGAACATCTAAATCTTTCAATTCTTTTCTTTCAAAATAGTCCTGTACTTGCTCCACATCAAAATCACCAACTAAAAACAGAGACATGTTTACAGGTTTGTAAAATCTTGTAAAATTTTCTTGCAAATTAGTTAGATTGATTTGAGAAATGGACTCCTCACTTCCAACAATATCAGTTGCTAAAGGTGTACCAAGATACAAATTCGCTAAAGTTGAAAAGAATAAACACGAATCTGGATCATCTTGGTACATTTCTCGTTCTTGCTGAATAATATCCTGCTCTCTTAAAATGGAATCTTCAGTAAAATGTGCTGATGTTACCAATTCATCAAGTAACTCTAAATTTTCTAAAAAATGATCCGTTGTTGAAAAAAGATAACTTGTTTTTGTAAAGCTTGTAAAGGCATTACTATCTGCACCTAGACTCGTAAAAGCAGACATCAAATCACTAGAATCTTCTCTCTCAAATAATTTATGTTCAAGAAAATGAGCAATTCCTGCAGGATATTTTTTTACATCTCCGTCAACTTCTGTGACAAGCGTATCTACCGAACCAAACTGTACAGTTACACTCCCGTAAACCTCTTTAAATTCCTTTTTAGGCAAAAGAGCAACTGTCAATCCATTTGACAAACGAGTTCGATAAACCATTTCTTTTACAGCTGGATAGTATTTTTCTTCAAAAACAACCTTTGTCATTCTATTCCTTCCATAAAGTAAATCGCTTGTAGTTTCACATTATTAGCTGCTCTACAAATAGCCTCTTTGTCAACTTGCTCGAGTTTTGCAATCCAACCTTTAAAGTCTGCTGAAGATTTCCCAAGTAAGGCATTCTGATAAGCACGTTCAATCAATGAACCTTGATTATCTTGAGAAAGCAACAAAGACCGACGAATCATTTCCTTGGTCTGCTCTAGCTCAAGCTCTGTAAAATATCCTTTTTTTAAATCAAGCAGTTGATTATTCATCATTTTTCGAGCCTGGTTCCGATTTTCTCGATTGATACCAGCATACATCCTCAAAAATCCACTAAACAAATCGAGCTGACTTGAAATAGTATAAGCTAATCCAGCATTTTCACGGACGTTTGTAAAGAGCTTAGAATGAGCAAATCCGCCCAGTAAACCATTCATTACAATCATGGGTAAATGTTGCTCATCACCATATTCAGAAGGGCAGTGATAACCCAATTCCAAAATGGATTGTCCCACATTTTTCCGAACCATACCTTCTTGCAGGATATTAGAATAAGGTTGACAATACTGAACCTTCACATCTCCTTCTCGACCTTTAAAGCCAAACGATTCTAATACATTTTGAATTTCAACCTCATTAAAATCACCTAGGAAAAAGAAATCTATTCGATCATTGGCCAAAAATTCTTGGAAACAAGAATAAGAACTTTGTGGAGTTTCATCTAAAATACGATTTCGTAAATCACTGTATTCCAATTGAAGACGTTCGTCATGAAAAAATAATTTATCTAATTCTTTATGTGCAAAATAAAACGAATCATCCATATCAGCTGCTAAACTTGCTAGCAATTGCTTTTTCTCAATTTCAAATAAGGCTGGATCAAATCCATTATCAACTACCACGGGTGAGAAAAGAGTCTCTTTTACTAGTTCCAAAACCTGAGAAGTTAGCATATTTTTCCTACTTAAAAATTCATCACGAACATAGGTAAATGTCAATTCTACAATGTGACTTTGCCCTCTTCTGAAACAATTGGTTGACATATCTGTACCGTATAGACTGGCCAAATGTCTTCTCAAATCTTGAGAAGTAGGGTACATCTGATTAGCAGTCTCTAGCATACTCGCACTCAACATGCGACCTGCAATCGTATCGAGGGATAATGGAGCGGTAAAACGCACGGCGATTTTGTTCGTTTTAAACTTTTTTGATTGGATAAAATGTGTTGAAATTCCATGCACTAACTCCATGATTTACCTCCTTATATACAGACTTCTATTATATCACGAAAACCTGAAATTTTCTTGTTCTCTGTAACAGTTTTGAAATAAAAATCGCTTACATTTCTCCCTGTTTCTCTCACTATTTTTAAGAAAATATGGTATAATACCAAAGATTGAGGTGAATTATGGAATACAAATTATTTGAAGAATTTATTACCCTCCAAGCACTACTCAAAGAACTTGGAATTACACATAGCGGAGGAGCTATCAAATCATTTCTCTCTGAACATTCTGTTTACTTTAATGGGGAATTAGAGAGTCGTCGCGGTAAAAAACTTCGTATTGGCGATAAAATTGACATCCCTGACATGAATATTGACATCTTGTTGACACAACCTACTTCTGAAGAACAGAATGAATACCAGGCTGATAAAGTTGAAAAAGAACGAATCGCTAAAATTGTTAAGGAGATGAATAAGGGAGTAAAAAAAGATAAATCAAAACCTACTTCTTCACCCAAAAGCAAACAAGCTCCACGATTCCCTGGTAGATAATCATGTGGCTACAACACCTATCTCTCAAAACTTTTCGTAACTACAAAGAGACGAAAATAGACTTTAATCCTAAATTAAATGTCTTTTTAGGACGCAATGCACAAGGTAAAACAAATATGTTAGAGGCTATCTATTTTTTAGCCTTGACACGTAGTCATCGAACTAGAACAGATAAAAATCTCATTCATTTTGATGAGGAACAACTTCATCTTTCAGGTCTCGTTCAGAAAAAAACTGGATCCATTCCCCTAGAAATCGAACTAACACAAAAAGGCCGTGTAACAAAAGTTAATCATTTAAAACAGGCACGACTTTCAGATTATGTCGGACACATGAATGTTGTCTTATTTGCTCCTGAAGATTTACAACTAATTAAAGGAGCACCTTCGGTTCGACGAAAATTCATTGATATGGAGCTTGGGCAAATTAAGCCAATCTATTTATCAGATTTAACCAATTATAACCATATCCTTAAGCAAAGAAATACCTATTTAAAATCAGCTCAAACAATAGATGAAACCTTCCTTTCAGTACTAGATGATCAGCTAATTGATTATGGATGTCGTGTGATGAATCACCGCTTAGATTTTATTAAAAAACTAGAGCATTTTGGGCGTAAGAAACATTTTGAACTTTCTAATCAGATTGAAGAGTTGTCAATATCCTATCAATCTTCTGTCAAGCCAACTGACAAAGAAGACTTATCAGAATCTTTCAAAATTGCTTTAGAAAAAAGTAGGTCCAGAGATTTATTCAAAAAGAATACTGGTGTTGGTCCTCATCGAGATGATATTTCTTTTTATATAAATGGGATGGATGCTAGTTTTGGAAGTCAAGGTCAACATCGTAGTCTCGTCCTATCGATAAAATTAGCAGAAATCGAATTAATGGAAAGTATTACTACAGAATCTCCAATATTACTGCTTGACGATGTCATGAGCGAACTTGACAACACTAGACAACTAAAACTATTAGAAACGATTTCACATTCAATCCAAACCTTTATTACAACAACAAGCTTAGATCATCTTCAAAATCTGCCAGAAAATCTAAGTATCTTCACTATTCAGGATGGTAAAGTTGCTGTAAATAGAAATTGACAACATTGTAAAAGAACTCCTGTTTTTACTGGAGTTCTTTTCATTGTTTTTTTACATAGAATAATTTGGTGCCTCATTCGTAATTTGTACATCATGAGGATGGCTCTCCTTCAAACCAGCACCAGACATTTCAATAAATTGAGCATTATCGTGTAGTTCTTTAAGGTTAGCTGCACCACAGTAACCCATACCAGAGCGAATACCTCCAATCATTTGGAAGACAATATCAGCTGCCGCACCTTTATAAGCAACACGACCTTCAATTCCTTCTGGAACAAGTTTGTTTGCTTCATTGACAGAACCTTGGAAGTAACGATCGCTTGAACCTTTCTTCATAGCAGCAATTGATCCCATACCACGGTAAGTCTTGAACTTACGTCCTTGGAAGATTTCAGTTTCACCTGGAGCTTCATCAGTTCCAGCAAACATTGATCCAAGCATAACAGCATTTCCACCTGCAGCAAGGGCTTTTACAATATCTCCAGAATACTTGATTCCACCGTCAGCAATAATCGTTTTTCCATATTCACGCGCAACAGCTGCAGCATCGTAGATAGCTGTTACTTGCGGAACACCAACACCAGCAATCACACGAGTAGTACAGATAGAACCTGGGCCAATACCAACCTTGACAACGTCTACACCTGCTTCATAAAGGGCACGTGCACCTTCAGCAGTAGCAATATTTCCAGCAATCAAAGTACGATCTGGGAAATGAGCACGAATCTCAGCAATTTTACGCAAGACACCTGCAGAATGACCATGTGCAGTATCAATAACAATCGCATCCGCTCCTGCCTCAAAAAGAGCCTCTGCACGTTCAAATGTATCTGAAGTAACACCTACTGCACCGGCAACTAGAAGACGACCAAACTCATCTTTAGCAGCATTTGGAAACTCAATAACTTTTTCAATATCTTTGATAGTAATCAAACCAGAAAGACGACCTTCTTCATCTACCAAAGGAAGCTTTTCAATACGGTGTTCTTGAAGAATACTCTCAGCTGTTGCAAGATCTGTACCCACAGGAGCAGTAACAAGATTTTCACTAGTCATATGGTTTGAGATTGGTTGGTTATAGTCTGAAATAAAACGAAGATCTCGGTTTGTCAAAATACCAACCAATTTACGATTTTCAAGTGTTTCAACAACTGGAACACCACTGATGCGGTAACGTCCCATAAGCTCATCAGCTTCAGCAATTGTATGTTCAGGCGTCAAGAAGAACGGATCAATAATAACTCCATTTTCAGAACGTTTTACCTTGCGAACTTCATCTGCTTGTTGAGCAATTGACATGTTTTTGTGGATAACTCCGAGACCACCTGCACGAGCAATGGCAATAGCCATTTGACTCTCTGTCACTGTGTCCATGGCAGCAGTAATAATTGGGATATTTAAAGTCAAATTATCTGCCAATTTAGTTGTTAAATCTGCATCATTAGGCAATACATGACTTTCAGCTGGAATAAGCAATACATCATCGAAGGTAAAGCCTTTTTTCAAAAATTTAGTGTCCCAATTAGACATTCGAAGTTTCCTCTTTTCTTTCTTTTTGAGCTTGACTCTTTTTATATTGTATCTATCATACCATTCTATAAAAATTTGTCAAATGTTACAGGGGTAAATAAAAAACTATCTTTTCTTTGAGATAGAAATGATAGTTTCTTGTAAAATAAACTTAGTTAAAGTAATGAAGTCCCATGGCCCCTTTAACATCAGATAGGGTTTGACCCGCAACTTCACGTGCTCTTTCACTACCTTTTTGAAGCATACTATAAACTTCTCCCATATCCTTAGCAAATTCGATACGGCGCTCACGAATAGGACCAAGTTCACGTTCTAATATTTCAAGTAGATAACGCTTGGTCTTCACATCACCAAGACCACCTCGTTGATAATGTTCTTTCATATCAGCAATTTCTTGAGCATCTTCTGGACGACCAAAAACATCTAGATAATGGAAAACCATATTGCCTTCAATTTTACCTGGATCTTCCACTCGAATATGATCTGGATCTGTATACATACTCATTACTTTTTTACGCAAAGTATCCGCATCATCAGCTAAATAAATACCGTTATTAAGGGATTTAGACATTTTAGCATTTCCATCTAAACCAGGCAAACGCCCTGCTCTCTCATTTTCTGGATAAATACCTTCCGGCTCTACCAAGACATCACAGTTATATGCATTGTTAAAAGAACGAACAATTTCACGAGTTTGCTCAATCATTGGTTTTTGGTCTGTCCCAACAGGAACATAGTTAGCCTTGAAAGCTGTGATGTCAGCTGCTTGAGCTATTGGATAGACCAAGAATCCTGTCGGAATGCTTTCTCCAAATCCTTTCTGAGCAATTTCTGTCTTGACAGTTGGATTACGCTCCAAACGTGCTAATGACACTAGATTCATATAATACATAGACAACTCAGCCAACTCTGGAATCTGACTTTGAATAAAAATAGTTGACTTACTTGGATCCAATCCAACTGCAAGGTAATCCAAAGCCACATTTCCGATAGACTCTACAATGGTTTGAGGATCTTTGGCATGATCTGTCAAGGCTTGTTGGTCAGCCAAGAACACAAACATATCATACTTATCCTCTTCCTGTAATAATACTCGATTTTTGAGACTTCCAACATAATGTCCAATATGCAATTTTCCTGTTGGACGGTCTCCTGTTAAAATAATGGGTTTAGTCATTTTGTTCTCCTTCGATATGGTCCCTTCAATTATAGCATTTTTTTAATGAAATAACCGTAATTTATCAAAATAAATCAGCCTTGCTATTTACGGATTCGTGTAAAGTGTGCTGTAAATGTAATTTACACAAAATTGACAGATAAAAATTTGAATATTTCCGTATTTTCTAGTAGAATAAATATATTACACATATAGGAGAAAAACATTGCTTACAGTATCTGATGTTTCACTACGTTTTAGTGATCGCAAACTTTTTGATGATGTCAATATCAAATTTACAGAAGGAAATACTTACGGATTAATCGGTGCTAATGGTGCCGGAAAATCAACCTTTTTAAAAATTTTAGCTGGAGATATTGAACCTACTACTGGTCACATCTCTCTTGGTCCAGATGAACGTCTCTCTGTTCTTCGTCAAAATCACTTTGACTATGAAGACGAACGTGCCATTGATGTCGTTATCATGGGAAATGAAAAACTTTATAGCATCATGAAGGAGAAAGATGCTATCTACATGAAAGAAGATTTCTCAGATGAGGATGGAGTGCGTGCTGCCGAACTCGAAGGAGAGTTTGCCGAGCTTGGAGGTTGGGAAGCAGAAAGTGAAGCCTCTCAACTACTTCAAAACCTAAACATTTCAGAAGAATTGCACTATCAAAATATGAGCGAATTGGCCAACGGTGAGAAAGTAAAGGTTCTCCTCGCCAAAGCACTTTTTGGTAAACCAGATGTTCTTCTTTTGGACGAGCCTACCAACGGTTTGGACATCCAATCGATTACTTGGTTAGAAGACTTCTTGATTGATTTTGATAACACAGTTATCGTAGTATCCCACGACCGTCACTTCTTGAACAAAGTATGTACTCACATGGCCGACCTTGACTTTGGAAAAATCAAACTCTATGTCGGAAACTATGACTTCTGGAAGGAATCTTCTGAACTCGCTGCTAAATTGCTAGCAGACCGTAATGCCAAAGCAGAAGAAAAAATTAAACAATTGCAAGAATTCGTTGCTCGTTTCTCTGCCAATGCTTCTAAATCAAGACAAGCAACATCACGTAAGAAAATGCTTGATAAAATTGAACTTGAAGAAATTGTGCCATCTAGTCGTAAATATCCATTTATCAACTTTAAAGCGGAACGTGAGATTGGTAATGATCTCTTGACAGTAAAAAATCTAACTGTAAAGATTGATGGTGAAACTATCTTGGATAATATTAGTTTCATCTTACGTCCAGGTGATAAGACAGCGCTTATTGGACAGAATGACATCCAAACGACTGCATTAATTCGTGCAATCATGGGGGACATTGACTATGAAGGAACTGTCAAGTGGGGAGTAACTACTAGCCGTTCTTACTTGCCAAAAGATAACTCGGCAGATTTTGCAGGAGGAGAGTCAATCCTTGACTGGTTGCGTCAATTCGCAAGTAAAGAAGAAGATGACAATACTTTCCTACGTGGCTTCCTCGGCCGTATGCTCTTCTCTGGAGATGAAGTTAACAAATCTGTAAACGTCTTATCAGGGGGAGAAAAAGTGCGTGTCATGCTTTCAAAACTCATGCTCTTGAAATCAAATGTCCTTGTACTTGATGATCCAACCAATCACTTGGACTTGGAATCTATCTCAAGCTTGAATGATGGATTGAAAAACTTTAAAGAATCAATCATCTTTGCCAGCCATGACCACGAGTTTATTCAAACTCTAGCTAACCATATCATTGTCTTGTCTAAAAATGGCGTCATTGACCGTATCGATGAAACCTATGATGAATTCCTAGAAAATGCAGAAGTACAAGCAAAAGTTAAAGAACTTTGGAAAGACTAAAATTTTCAAAACTCAGTTGGGTTAACCAGCTGAGTTTTCTAACATTTTATGAGGTAACATGAAATTATTTTTTAAAACATATTGGACCTATTTTGTTTCTTTCATCATTCCCGTAATCATTATGACAGGAGTATATCTATCTCAAGGTATCTACTGGAACAGCGATACATCTCCACTATTAGGAGATGGCTTTCATCAATACGTTATTTTTGATATAGCTCTAAGAAATATCCTACATGAAAATGGTAGTCTGTTTTACACCTTTACAAGTGGCCTCGGATTAAATTTCTATGCTCTATCTAGTTATTACTTGGGAAGTTCCCTTTCACCTCTAGTTTACTTTTTTAATCTGTCGAATATGCCAGATGCTGTCTATCTGACAACTCTCTTAAAATTTGGATTGATTGGTTTGTCAACTTACTTTAGTTTAAATAAATTATTTCAATCGATTCCTAAGCCTTTAAAACTAGCTTTATCTACTTCCTATGCTCTGATGAGTTTCACTGTCAGTCAATTAGAGATAAAAACCTGGCTAGATGTTTTTATCTTGATTCCTTTAATTATCACTGGTTTACATCTACTGATAACTGAAAAGAAATTCCTATTGTACTTTACAAGTCTGTCAATTTTGTTTATTCAAAATTATTATTTTGGCTATATGACAACATTGTTTCTTATTTTCTGGTATCTCTGCCAAATTTCTTGGGATTTTAAAACACGAAAATCATCTGTTTTTGATTTTGTTGTTACCTCCTTTTTAGCTTGTATGGCTAGTTTGATTCTGACTCTTCCTACTCTATTTGATTTACAGACACATGGGGAAAAATTGACTGAAGTTACAAAGTTTCAAACTGAAAGTAGCTGGTATCTTGATCTCTTTGCTAAACAATTCATTGGTTCCTTTGACACAACAAAGTATGGGGCCATCCCAATGATTTTTGTTGGACTACTTCCCTTTATTTTGACAATTTTATTTTTTACGCTGAAATCTATTAAGTTTCACGTGAAACTTATCTATGCAATCTTCTTTGCATTTCTAATTGCTAGCTTTTATATAGAAGCTCTTGATTTATTTTGGCAAGGCATGCATACTCCAAACATGTTTTTACATCGCTATGCTTGGATTTTCTCTACCTTGTTAATTTACACAGCAGCAGAAGTCTTAAAGCGTCTGAAAGAACTTAAAGTCTGGAATTTTTTAGTTTCGCTTTTTCTCCTAGTAACAGGATTTTTAGCTACCATCTATCTAAAATCCCATTATTCTTTTTTAACAGATTTGAATATTCTGCTTACTCTTGAATTTTTAGTTGTCTATTATCTTTTACTCCTTGCAGTTATCAAAAAGTTTATCTCTGTGAATCTGTTTACCATTCTAATCTCTTTATTTATAATAGTTGAAATAAGTTTAAATACTTCAGCTCAAATAGACGGAA
Source organism: Streptococcus mitis (assembly GCF_946190375.1). Taxonomy (GTDB): domain Bacteria; phylum Bacillota; class Bacilli; order Lactobacillales; family Streptococcaceae; genus Streptococcus; species Streptococcus mitis_CJ. The sequence continues at coordinate 78,156 of NZ_CAMIAF010000007.1, forward strand.
TTGCTAAGGAATGGGGATTTGCTTCTCGAAGTGCATATAGTAGAGATATCCCAGCTATGGAATCTTTCTCAACATATATTGGAAATAAATTTACTCGTACTGAAAAACTACAAACTCAGACAGGAAATGACAGTATGAAATTCAACTACAATGGAATCTCTCAGTTTTCATCTGTTCGAAATCGCTCAGCAAGCTCTACTTTAGATAAACTTGGTTTTAAATCCTCCGGGACTAATCTCAATCTCCGCTATGCAAATAATAGTATTTTGTCTGATAGTTTATTTGGTATCCAGTACAATATATCAGATAGTCCTATTGATAAGTATGGTTTCCAAGATGTATATCAAAAAGATAATCTTATCCTATATGAAAATCAATTCTCTCTTCCGATTGCCTTTGCTAGTCAATCTGTTTACAATGATGTCAAGTTCACTGAACACACTCTAGATAATCAGGCCTCGTTTTTAAATCAACTTGCTAACGTTAATTTTGATTATTTTTCTCCGATCCCTTATGACAAAACAGAAAATACTGATGATTTGATTAGTGTTACAAGTTCTTCAAATGAGGATGCAGCAATCCAGTATCAAATTGAAGTACCAGAAAACAGCCAAGTTTATCTTTCTTTCACAAATCTTCACTTTTCTAATGACAAACAAAAGAAGGTTGACATCCTTGTAAATGGTGAAAAAAAGACTTTTACAACTGATAATGTCTTCTCCTTCTTTAATCTAGGATATACTAAAGAGAAAAAAACTTTCAATATTCATGTTAGTTTCCCTGGAAATTCACAAGTATCATTTGAATCTCCTACCTTCTACCGTTTAGATACCCAAACTTTAACTGAGGCAATTCAAAAAATCAAAGAACAACCTGTCACAGTATCAACTTCTAAAAACAAGGTCTTTGCTAGATATGATGTCCAACAAGATACATCTATTTTCTTCACCATTCCTTATGACAAAGGTTGGTCTGCCTACCAAGATGGTAAGAAAATAGAAATTAAACAAGCTCAAACTGGTTTTATGAAAGTTGATATTCCTAAAGGGAAAGGAACTATTACACTTTCCTTTATTCCCAATGGTTTTATTACTGGAGCAATTTGTTCCTTTACTTCTCTCTTACTATTTGGAACCTATAATCACAGACGAAAGTCATCTAAGACATAAAAAATCGACCAGTTAATCGGTCGATTTTTTTAATCTTCTTCCATTTTCTTAGGTTGATAGGCTAGCATACCTAAACAAATAAATAGTACTAATATAACGGCAAGGAAAATGACTTGATGATGAATATTTCCTGTCATAGAGATTGTTTGTCGTAATCCAGAAACTGAATAACTCATTGGTAACCAAGGACTAATGGCTCTAAAGAAATCATTTGTCAAAGCAAGTGGATAAGTACCTGCACTTGATGCTAACTGTAATAAAAGCAAGATAAGAGAGAAGAAAGCTCCTATACGGCTATTCCATGTTGTTAAAGCGGTCACCATGGACATGAATACTAAACTTGTTAGGATAATGAGAATAAATGTTCTCATCTCATGATTTGCAGTTAAACCAATAAGATGAACTCCTCCATATACCAAAATTCCTGCTAAAACAGCTATAATACCATTTATTTCAGCTCGAGATTTCAACCAAGCCCAACGGCTCTCCGGATGACGTCCTGAAGGCAACTTCGCAAAGATCATATTCGTTGATATTGCTGCAACAAAGAGAGCAACTGATATCATATAAGGAGCCATTGCAATTCCATTTACAGGAACTTGATCATTGTCTGTTTTTGAAAGATTGAGTGGATTTGACAAAATCTCTGCATTTTGAGATTCCGTAGATGCTGATTTGAGTTGATCACTAGCATTACTTAGTCCTTGTCCCAAAGAAGCAACTCCTGTCTGTAAACCTTCCAATCCAGAAGTTAACTTTGTTCCACCTTCTGCTAGTTTCCCAGCTCCATCTGCCAATTTATTAACTCCACTTTCTAATTGAGAAGCACCTGAAATTAACTGACTGGATTTGTCAGCTAGTTGGCTAGAGCCTGACTGCAATTTATCAACTCCTGCTATCAATTCTTGACTCTTTTGATTCAATTGGTTAGAGCCAGTTGATAATTTTTCAATACCAGACACTAATTCTGGAGTTTTTTCAACTAATTGACCAACTCCTGCTGTCAAGTTAGAAGATTTTTGTGTCAAGGTAGTTGAGCCTGAAACTAGTTGGTCCAAACCACCTGTCAAGGTGGAATTCTTTTCACTTAGTTGACTTGCGCCCTGAGAAACTTTATCAACACCTGCAGTATATGCCTTTACACCTGATGCAATCGACTGACTATCAGGAACTAATTTGCTAGTAACAGCTCCTTGTATCTCTGTTAATCCACTTGACAATCCTGTCAAAGAAGTAGAAGCAAGCGGTAATACTTGATTAGCTTGATTTTTTAAAGTCGAAAGATTAGAAGATTGATTTTGTAAGTTTTCTAAACTTCCCTGTAAACCTTGTACTAAAGCTACAATTGACTGAGCCGATTTAATACTATCAGTCGAATTTTGAGATACAGAAGCACTTATTTCAGCTTGTTGCTCACTTGTCAAAGATTGATAAGCTGCTGTCGATTGAATATTTGCTAATGTAGTTGCTTTTTCAGACTGAGCACTTGCTAACATTTGATTAGAAAGAGATGCTATACTTGATAAAACAGAATATAATTGTTTTGTATCTCCAACATCAATATTTTGAATAGCTTGATTTAACCGATTTAGACCAGAAGATAATTGATTAATTTGATCTTTTTTCCCAGACGAAGCATCTAACTTGCTAGAAAGTTGTTGAATCCCTTCACTTAATTGCTCCACCCCCATTCGAAGTGTAGCTGATTGATTAGATAACTGATTAGCACCTGTTGCAAGACTTACCACTTCATTGGTGTAGGCACTAACACCAGATGAAAATTGATTAAGACCAGCATTAAGCTTAGAAACACCGCCAGTATAGGACTCTACACCAGTATATAACTGATTGATTCCCCTTACTAATTCAGGACTTTTAGAAGATAATTGACCTAATCCGCTATCTAATTGACTCACTGCACCAGTATATGTAACTAAACCACTATTAAAATTCCCTAAGCCAAGATGAAGTTGTTCAACACCAGAAACATAAGCAGATAATCTTTTAGTAAACTGCTCCGTTCCATTTGAAAATGTTAAACTTGAAGCTGCTAAAGAGTGTAGATTAGTAGTTAATGTTTGACTTCCTGCCACTAACTGATTCGCTCCATCAGTTAATTTTTCACTACCTGAAGCTGCTTGACTCATACCATCCTTTAAATCAATCATTTTGTTAAATAAAGCTTTGGTATAGGTCTCGGTTACATTGGTAGAAACATTCTGCTTTAATTGTGTCATAGCAGAATCGCTCATCTTGCTGGCAATAAAGCTATGACCACTTGAAGTCTGATAATCGATTTGCATTTGCTCTGGATGATCCGTTAAAATAGAAGATGCTTTTTCAGATAAATCACTTGGTAAAGTTACTACCATATAGTAATCGCCATCTTCCAATCCCTTATTTCCTTCCTCTTCATCTACAAAATGAAAATCCAAGGTTTTATTTTCTTTTAAATTGGACACCATATCTTTTCCTATTTCCATGCTATTACCGTTATATGAAGCTTCTTTATCATTATTGACAACTGCCACAGGTAAGTCATACAATTGCCCATATGGATCCCACATTGATGACAAAAATATGATATTGTACAGAGCGGGAATAAGAGAAATCCCTATCATGACAATAATAAAGGTTGGTTTTTTAAAAATTGCTTTCCATTCTTTAAACATAGTTTCTCCTTTTTTAAACATATTGTCTAAAATTTTGATATAATAGATTATACATTAAAAAATCTAAATTACAAGATAAAAAATCCATTTTTAGACATATAGTCTAATTTGTTTACAAGGAGGAAGTATGCAAGAAAGTAACAAACGCTTAAAAACAAAGCGAACTATTGAAAATGCTATGGTACAACTACTGATGGAACAACCATTTGATCAAATTTCTACTGTCAAGTTAGCAGAAAAAGCCGGAATTAGTCGTTCCAGCTTCTATACTCACTATAAAGATAAGTATGATATGATCGAGCACTATCAAAGCAAGCTATTCCATACATTTGAATATATTTTTCAAAAACATGCTCATCACAAAAGAGACGCTATTTTAGAAGTATTTGAATATCTAGAGTCAGAACCACTTCTGGCTGCTCTGCTTTCTGAAAATGGGACTAAAGAAATCCAAAATTTCTTAAGAAATAAACTTCATATCATGCTCAGCACAGATTTACAAAAGCGATTTATGCAACTAAATCTCAATACCACTGAATTAGAATATAGTAGCATCTATCTAACTCATGCACTTTTTGGTGTCTGTCAAACTTGGATTGCACATGGAAAAAAAGAAAGTCCTCAAGAAATAACAGATTTTCTTATGAAGATGCTTGGTGATACAAATTGATACAAAAAGAGGAACACAGTTGTGTTCCCTTTTATCTATACTCCGCCAGTAGGACTCGAACCTACGACATCATGATTAACAGTCATGCGCTACTACCAACTGAGCTATGGCGGATAAAATAGTCCGTACGGGATTCGAACCCGTGTTACCGCCGTGAAAAGGCGGTGTCTTAACCCCTTGACCAACGGACCTTCTATCTGTAGCAGATATAACCATTATATCAATTTCTTACTAATTGTCAATCATTTTTGAGATTTTTTCTCTAAAATATCTTTTAACTTTCTAATTTTTAACCTTGAAATAGGACAGCGATGGTCTTCATAGAAAACAACTTCTAGATTCTTTCGGTCAATTTCTCTGATATTGCCTATATTTACCAAAAATGACTTATGAGGAGAATAAAATCGCTGAGTATGTTTGTCCTTTTCCTGAATATCTGTCATGGTACCGTAAAACTCTTTGGCAAAATTCTTACCAATAATGCGTAATTTATGAGAGACACCTGTCGTTTCAATATACAAAATATCATGGTAAGGAATTTTTAAATCATTTCCCTTGTAATTGTAATCAAAATAATCTACAACATCTTCATTTTCAAGTAACATACTCTTCGTGTAGAAAATATTTTGCTCAATTCTCTTCTTGAACATCTCATCATTGATATCCTTATCAACAAAATCTAGGGCTGATACCTGGTATTTATAGGTTAGAGTCGCAAACTCTGATCGACTGGTAATAAAGACGATAATAGCGTAAGGATTGTAATGACGAATGAGCTGAGCCACTTCAAATCCCTTTTTCTCAATCCCATGAATATCGATATCTAGGAAATAAAGCTGATTTACTTCATCATTTTCAATGTATTCTTCAAATTCACGGACTTTTCCCGTTGTCTTGTATGATATTGGAATATTCGATTCTTTCGAAATTTCATCCAATATTCTTTCTAGTCTCACTTGATGTTCAATAACATCCTCTAAAATTAAAACTTTCATTCAAATTCCCTCTTAAATCTAATAATTTGTCTAAATGTACTGCCTTCCATCTCTGTTTCTAAAATGATGTTGTTATACTTATCTAGTAGTTCTTTCACATTATTTAATCCTACCCCGCGATTTCTTCCCTTAGTGGAGAATCCTAAGGCAAATAGATCTCCTGAAGGAGTCATCGTCATTTTACATGAATTCTGAATCACAATAACTGTTTCAGTTTCCATCTTAATAACTGCTACTTCCATCTGCTTTTTATAACTATCAGCCGATCCTTCGACAGCATTGTTCAATAAAACGCTCATGATACGAACCAAATCCAATAGTTCAATTGGGAGCCTGGTAATCGTATCTTTTACTTCCAGTGTAAACTCCACACCGTTATTTCGAGCATAGACAATGGACTGAGCAACCAAACTTCGTAAAGCTGAGTCTTCTATGTTGTTCAAATCAAAGTAAGTATACTTATCTGAACGCAGTTTATGATTGGCTTTGACCAAAACTTCATTGTAAATTCTGTCAATTTCCTGTAAATCACCACTGTCAATTGCCATCTGCATGCTGACAAGCATACCAGCATAGTCATGTCGAAAACCACGAATTTCATTATACAGACCGACAATTTCATCTGTATAATTCTGTAAATGTTTCTGTTCAAATTTCTTCTGCTTCAACGCAATCTCTTTCTCCATTTGTTCTTTATGAGAATTCATTGCAAAGAAGGTCAAAAGGAGAGAAATAAAGACAATAGATGACAAAATACTTCCAAAACTATTCAAATGTTTAATCGTACTTACCATATCAGAAACGAAAGATACAATATGTAGCAATAGTAAAGCAAAAAATACTTTTTTCAAGAAAGGATAAAGGTAGTCCTTGTCAAAATAGATTAGTTCCAAATGGAAATAATGAATGATTTTTAAGACAACAAAATAGGTTAACACCGTTACAACGAAAAAGAATGGGTAATAATGTTGTAAAACAAAATTGTCCCCTGTTATAGAGGAGAAAGTTACGGACAGAAAGTTATGAGTGCTCTCATATAAAAGAGATAGTAGTAAACTTAGAAATAGTCCTCTATCCCTCTCATACTGTTTAATCCATCGAAAATAGGAATATAAGCCCAAAGGAAGTAAAAATGTTGCAGTCCCTAACCCATCCAAATTTAGAAGATAAAAGGAAAGTTCAAGTACTACTTCTACTAGTAATGTATAAGCACCAAAAACGTATAGCTCTTTTCTATTTATTTGACCTTTACAAATTAAATGGTAACTGTAACTAATAATTAAAAAATGACCAATAACTGTCCCAAATCCAAGTAAATTCATTACTCTTTCTCCTTATTTCATTACTTTTTTCGTTGGAAAAGAAAATCAAGGATGAGGTCTGAAACTCTACTTTCCCCACCTTGAATCTCCTGCAAGTCTTTTTCCTTCAAGGCTACAAACTGTTCCAATTTAACTGTGTTTTTCATAATAAAATCTCCTAAAATGTTTTTTTCTTGTAAGCTAACTTACAAAAACCATTATACAAAATGGAATTTCATTTTAGATAAAATTCTCTCAACTGTCATTTTTTTCTCCCCAAGTGTACTTTTTTAAGAAAAAAGCCGGGAAAATTCCCAGCTTTGCTACTATATTGATCCCAGCAGGATTCGAACCTGCGACCGTTCGCTTAGAAGGCGAATGCTCTATCCAGCTGAGCTATGAGACCTAACACCATTATTCTACCAAAAATTCAATTAAAAGTCAATTTTCTATTTATGATAGGGCGAACCCTGCTGAATCGTAAAAGCGCGATAGATTTGTTCAACAAGAACTAGTCTCATTAACTGATGGGGCAAGGTTAAACGGCCAAAACTAACAGAAAGATTAGCTCTCTTTTTTACATCCTGTGCTAACCCCAGACTCCCTCCAATAATAAATGTAAGAGTAGAAAATCCTTTTATAGAAGCTTCTTCTAATTGTTTACTAAATTCTTCTGATGAGAAAGTTTTCCCTTCGATAGCCAACACAATAACGAAATCACGGTCACCAACTTTTGATAAAATTCTCTGCCCTTCTATTTCTAAAATCTTTTGATTTTCTGACTCACTGGCCTTATCTGGTGTTTTTTCATCTGCTAGCTCAATCATTTCAAGCTTAGCAAATCGAGAAATTCGTTTTGAATACTCTGCAATACCATCTTTTAAATACTTTTCTTTCAGTTTCCCAACTGTTACAACTTTAATTTTCATGAATCTATTCTAACATATTCTCTATTTTTTCACATCTTATTCACAAAACAAAAGGTTAATTTTAGCCGAGAAAACCACAGATTTTTGAAAGTTATCCACAATCTGTGAAAAACTTTTGTTTTTAAGTTATAATTAAGCTAGTCAGTTTATACTTTCAGTAATTTCAAACATATGGAGGCAAATATGAAACATTTAAAAACATTTTACAAAAAATGGTTTCAATTATTAGTCGTTATCGTCATTAGCTTTTTTAGTGGAGCCTTGGGTAGTTTTTCAATAACTCAACTAACTCAAAAAAGTAGTGTAAGTAGCTCTAACAACAATAGCACTATCACACAGACTGCCTATAAAAACGAAAATTCAACCACTCAGGCTGTTAATAAAGTAAAAGATGCTGTTGTTTCTGTTATTACTTATTCGGCCAACAGACAAAATAGCGTATTTGGCAATGATGATACTGACACAGATTCTCAACAAATCTCTAGTGAAGGATCTGGGGTTATTTATAAAAAGAATGACAAAGAAGCTTACATTGTTACCAACAATCACGTTATAAACGGTGCTAGTAAAGTAGATATTCGTTTATCAGATGGAACTAAAGTACCTGGAGAAATCGTCGGAGCAGATACTTTCTCTGATATTGCTGTCGTCAAAATCTCTTCAGAAAAAGTGACAACAGTAGCTGAGTTTGGTGATTCTAGCAAGTTAACCGTAGGAGAAACTGCTATTGCCATCGGTAGCCCGTTAGGTTCTGAATATGCTAATACTGTCACTCAAGGTATCGTATCTAGTCTCAATCGAAATGTATCCTTAAAATCTGAAGATGGACAAGCCATTTCTACAAAAGCCATCCAAACTGATACTGCTATTAACCCAGGTAACTCTGGTGGCCCACTGATCAATATTCAAGGGCAGGTTATTGGAATTACCTCAAGTAAAATTGCCACAAATGGAGGTACATCTGTAGAAGGCCTTGGTTTTGCAATCCCTGCAAATGATGCTATCAATATTATTGAACAGTTGGAAAAGAACGGAAAAGTGACGCGTCCAGCTTTGGGCATCCAAATGGTCAATCTCTCAAATATTAATACAAGTGATATTAGAAGACTGAATATTCCAAGCAATGTAACATCTGGTGTAGTTGTTCGTTCTGTGCAAAGTAATATGCCTGCAAATGGTCACCTTGAAAAATACGATGTTATTACAAAAGTAGATGACAAAGACATTGCTTCATCAACAGACTTACAAAGTGCTCTTTACAATCATTCTATCGGAGACACCATTAAGATAACTTACTATCGTAATGGTAAAGAAGAAACTACATCTATTAAACTTGACAAGAGTTCAGGCGATTTAGAATCTTAATTGACATCTATGTAAAGAAAGCTTTACATAAGAGAAAAGATGTGTTAGTGTAGAATCATGGAAAAATTTGAAATGATTTCTATCACGGATATACAAAAAAATCCCTATCAACCTCGAAAAGAATTTGATGGAGAAAAACTACATGAACTAGCACAGTCTATCAAAGAAAATGGGGTCATTCAACCGATTATTGTTCGTCAATCTCCTGTTATTGGTTATGAAATCCTTGCAGGAGAGAGACGCTATCGGGCTTCACTTTTAGCTGGTCTAAGGTCTATCCCAGCTGTTGTTAAACAGCTTTCAGACCAAGAGATGATGGTCCAGTCCATTATTGAAAATTTGCAGAGAGAAAATTTAAATCCTATAGAAGAAGCACGCGCCTATGAATCTCTCGTAGAGAAAGGATTCACCCATGCTGAAATTGCAGATAAAATGGGCAAGTCTCGTCCTTATATCAGCAACTCTATTCGCTTGCTTTCCTTGCCAGAACAGATCCTCTCAGAAGTAGAAAATGGCAAACTATCACAAGCTCATGCGCGTTCTCTAGTTGGGTTGAATAAGGAACAACAAGACTATTTCTTTCAACGAATTATAGAAGAAGACATTTCTGTAAGGAAGTTAGAAGCTCTTCTGACAGAGAAAAAACAAAAGAAACTTCAAAAAAATGATCATTTCATACAAAATGAAGAAGAACAGTTAAAAAAACTACTCGGATTAGATGTAGAGATTAAACTGTCTAAAAAAGATAGTGGAAAAATCATTATTTCTTTTTCAAATCAAGAAGAATACAGTAGAATTATCAACAGCCTGAAATAAGGCTGTTCTTTTATTTTTTTATCTCACAAGGTTATCCACTATTTTTTTCAATAAAAAGCTTAATAAATCAATAGTTTCTGCTTTTATCCCCAACCTGTGGATAAAACTTGGTAACATTGTGGATTATTTTTCACAGCTTGTGGAAAATTCTTGTTCTCTATGGTAAAATAGGTCTAGTATTAAACTTTTAAATAGTAAAGGAGGAGAAAGGATTGAAAGAAAAACAATTTTGGAATCGTATCTTAGAATTTGCTCAAGAAAGACTGACTCGATCCATGTATGATTTCTATGCTATTCAAGCTGAACTCATTAAGGTAGAGGAAAATGTTGCCACTATATTTTTACCACGATCTGAAATGGAAATGGTCTGGGAAAAACAACTAAAAGATATTATTGTCGTTGCTGGATTTGAAATTTATGATGCTGAGATTACTCCCCACTATATTTTCACCAAACCTCAAGATACGACTATCTCACAAGTTGAAGAAGCTACAAATTCAACTCTTTATGACTATAGTCCAAAGTTAGCATCTATTCCTTATTCGGATACTGGGTTAAAAGAAAAGTATACCTTTGATAATTTTATTCAAGGGGATGGAAATGTTTGGGCAGTATCAGCCGCTTTAGCTGTCTCTGAAGATTTGGCTCTGACCTATAATCCTCTTTTTATCTATGGAGGACCTGGGCTTGGCAAGACTCACTTATTAAACGCTATTGGAAATGAAATTCTAAAAAACATTCCTGATGCGCGTGTTAAATATATCCCTGCTGAAAGCTTTATTAATGACTTTCTTGATCACCTAAGACTTGGGGAAATGGAAAAATTTAAAAAAACCTATCGTAGTCTTGATCTTTTGTTAATCGATGATATCCAGTCACTCAGCGGAAAAAAAGTTGCAACTCAGGAAGAATTTTTCAATACCTTTAACGCCCTTCATGACAAGCAAAAACAGATTGTCCTAACCAGTGATCGTAGTCCAAAACATCTAGAAGGGCTCGAGGAGAGGCTTGTCACGCGCTTTAGTTGGGGATTGACACAAACTATCACACCCCCTGACTTTGAAACACGTATTGCCATTTTGCAAAGTAAAACGGAACATTTAGGCTACAATTTCCAAAGTGATACTCTAGAATACCTAGCTGGGCAATTTGATTCAAATGTTCGAGATCTTGAGGGAGCCATCAACGACATCACTTTAATTGCCCGAGTAAAAAAAATCAAGGATATCACTATTGATATTGCTGCAGAAGCCATTAGAGCTCGCAAACAAGATGTTAGCCAAATGCTCGTCATCCCAATTGATAAAATCCAAAATGAAGTTGGTAACTTTTATGGTGTCAGCGTCAAAGAAATGAAGGGAAGCAGACGCCTTCAAAATATTGTGTTAGCCCGTCAAGTAGCCATGTATTTATCTAGAGAACTAACAGATAATAGTCTTCCAAAAATTGGGAAGGAATTTGGTGGAAAAGATCATACAACAGTCATTCATGCCCATGCAAAAATTAAATCTTTGATTGATGAAGACGATAATTTACGTTTAGAAATTGAATCCATCAAAAAGAAAATTAAATAACTTGTGGATAACTTTTACTTTATTATCTTTTTTATCCACATTTTTTAAACAAGCCAAAAAACTTGATATGACTTGTTTAAAGTCTGTTTTCCACAGATTTCACAGACTCTATTATTACTATTATCCTTCTAATACTAAAAATAAATAAAGGAGAATCCATGATTCATTTTTCAATTAATAAAAATTTATTTCTACAAGCATTAAATATTACTAAGAGAGCTATTAGTTCTAAAAATGCCATTCCTATTTTATCAACTGTCAAAATTGACGTGACCAATGAAGGTGTTACTTTAATTGGTTCAAATGGTCAAATTTCAATTGAAAATTTTATTTCTCAAAAAAATGAAGATGCTGGTCTATTAATTACTTCTTTAGGTTCGATCCTTCTTGAAGCTTCTTTCTTTATCAATGTGGTATCTAGCCTACCTGATGTGACTCTTGATTTTAAAGAAATTGAACAAAATCAAATTGTTTTAACCAGCGGCAAATCAGAAATTACCTTAAAAGGAAAAGATAGCGAACAGTATCCACGAATCCAAGAAATTTCAACAAGTACTCCTTTAGTTCTTGAAACAAAATTACTCAAGAAAATTATCAATGAAACAGCATTTGCTGCAAGTACACAAGAAAGTCGTCCAATTTTGACAGGTGTTCATTTTGTATTGAGTCAACACAAAGAGTTAAAAACAGTTGCAACAGACTCTCATCGTCTAAGCCAGAAAAAATTGACTCTTGAAAAAAATAGTGATGATTTTGATGTCGTAATTCCGAGCCGTTCTCTACGCGAATTTTCAGCGGTATTTACAGATGATATCGAAACTGTAGAGATTTTCTTTGCCAATAACCAAATTCTCTTTAGAAGCGAAAATATTAGTTTCTATACTCGTCTTCTAGAAGGAAACTACCCTGATACAGATCGTTTGATTCCAACAGACTTTAATACTACTATTACTTTTGATGTGGTAAACTTACGCCAGTCAATGGAACGTGCTCGTCTTTTATCAAGTGCGACTCAAAATGGTACTGTGAAACTTGAAATTAAAGATGGAATTGTTAGCGCCCATGTTCACTCTCCAGAAGTTGGTAAAGTAAACGAAGAAATCGATACTGATCAGGTTACTGGTGAAGATTTGACCATTAGTTTCAATCCAACTTATTTGATTGATTCCCTTAAAGCTTTAAATAGCGAAAAGGTAACTATTAGCTTTATCTCAGCTGTCCGTCCATTCACTCTTGTGCCAGCAGATACTGAAGAGGACTTCATGCAACTTATCACCCCAGTTCGTACAAATTAAGTTAAAGAGGTTGAGCCTAGCTCGCCTCTTTTATGATATAATCGAAAAAGAAAAGGAGAGTAGTATGTATCAAGTTGGAAATTTTGTTGAGATGAAAAAACCACATGCTTGTACTATCAAGTCAACTGGTAAAAAAGCAAATCGTTGGGAAATTACACGTGTAGGGGCAGATATCAAAATCAAATGCAGTAATTGTGACCATGTTGTCATGATGGGACGCTATGATTTTGATCGAAAAATGAATAAAATTATTGACTGAAAACCCTTAGTCAGAGGGTTAGCAAGTTTTCCCTTTTTGTGTTATAATATTAGGGATTGAAATGAAAACGGAGAATGAGAAAATATGGCTTTAACAGCAGGTATCGTTGGTTTGCCAAACGTTGGTAAATCAACACTATTTAATGCAATTACAAAAGCAGGAGCAGAGGCTGCAAACTATCCATTTGCGACGATTGATCCAAACGTTGGAATGGTTGAGGTTCCAGATGAACGCCTACAAAAATTGACTGAAATGATCACTCCTAAAAAGACAGTTCCAACAACATTTGAATTTACAGATATTGCAGGGATTGTAAAAGGAGCTTCAAAAGGAGAAGGGCTAGGGAATAAATTCTTGGCTAATATCCGTGAAGTAGACGCGATTGTTCATGTAGTTCGTGCTTTTGATGATGAAAATGTTATGCGTGAGCAAGGACGTGAAGATGCCTTTGTGGATCCACTTGCAGATATTGATACAATTAATCTGGAATTGATTCTTGCTGACTTAGAATCAGTGAACAAACGATATGCGCGTGTAGAAAAGATGGCACGTACGCAAAAAGATAAAGAATCAGTAGCAGAATTCAATGTTCTTCAAAAGATTAAACCAGTCCTTGAAGATGGAAAATCAGCTCGCACCATCGAATTTACAGATGAAGAACAAAAAGTTGTCAAAGGTCTCTTCCTTTTGACGACTAAACCAGTTCTCTATGTTGCTAATGTGGATGAGGATGTGGTTTCAGAACCTGACTCTATCGACTATGTTAAACAAATTCGTGAATTTGCAGAGACAGAAAATGCTGAAGTAGTCGTTATTTCTGCGCGTGCTGAGGAAGAAATTTCTGAGTTAGACGATGAAGACAAGAAAGAATTTCTTGAAGCACTTGGATTGACAGAATCAGGCGTTGACAAGTTAACTCGTGCAGCTTACCACTTGCTTGGACTGGGAACTTATTTTACAGCTGGTGAAAAAGAAGTTCGCGCTTGGACCTTCAAACGTGGTATGAAGGCTCCTCAAGCAGCTGGTATTATCCACTCAGATTTTGAAAAAGGCTTTATTCGTGCAGTAACCATGTCATATGAGGATCTCGTAAAATACGGATCTGAAAAGGCCGTAAAAGAAGCTGGACGTTTGCGTGAAGAAGGAAAAGAATATATCGTTCAAGATGGCGATATTATGGAATTCCGCTTTAATGTCTAAAAATTTAATGAATAGTGTCAACTAGGTTGGAAAAAAATTCCAACCCTTTTGGCTTTTGAAAGGAATATAAATGACCAAATTACTTGTAGGCTTGGGAAATCCAGGAGATAAATATTTTGAAACAAAACACAATGTTGGTTTTATGTTGATTGACCAACTAGCGAAGAAACAGAATGTCACTTTTACACACGATAAGATATTTCAAGCTGACCTAGCATCCTTTTTCCTAAATAGAGAAAAAATTTATCTGGTCAAACCAACGACATTTATGAATGAAAGTGGAAAAGCGGTTCATGCTTTATTGACTTATTATGGTTTGGATATTAAAGATTTACTCATCATTTACGATGACCTTGACATGGAAGTTGGGAAAATTCGTTTAAGAGCAAAAGGTTCAGCAGGTGGTCATAATGGTATCAAGTCTATTATTCAACATATTGGAACCCAAACCTTTAATCGTGTTAAGATTGGAATCGGAAGACCTAAGAATGGAATGTCAGTTGTTAACCATGTTTTGAGTACCTTTGACAAGGATGATTATATTGGTATTTTACAGTCTATTGACAAAGTTGACGATTCTGTAAACTACTATTTACAAGAGAAAAACTTTGAAAAAACGATGCAGAGGTATAACGGATAAATGGTGACCTTATTAGATTTATTCTCAGAAAATGATCAGATAAAAAAATGGCATCGAAATCTGACAGATAAGAAAAGACAATTAATGTTAGGCTTGTCAACTTCTACAAAAGCTTTAGCAATTGCTAGTAGTTTGAGACAGGAAGATAAGATTGTGTTATTGACGTCAACTTATGGAGAAGCAGAAGGACTGGTTAGTGATCTTATCTCTATCTTGGGTGAGGAACTGGTCTATCCATTTTTGGTAGATGACTCCCCTATGGTCGAGTTTTTGATGTCTTCACAAGAAAAAATCATTTCACGGGTTGAAGCCTTGCGTTTTTTGACTGATTCATCTAAGAGAGGGATTTTAGTTTGTAATATCGCAGCAAGTCGATTGATTTTATCGTCTCCAAATGTATTCAAAGATAGTATTGTAAAAATCTCAGTTGGTGAAGAATATGACCAACATGCGTTTATCCATCAGTTAAAGGAAAATGGCTATCGAAAAGTCACTCAAGTACAAACTCAGGGCGAATTTAGTTTGCGAGGAGATATTTTAGATATTTTTGAAATATCCCAGTTAGAACCTTGCCGAATTGAGTTTTTTGGTGATGAAATAGATGGTATCAGGTCATTTGAAGTCGAAACACAATTATCGAAAGAAAATCAGACAGAACTCACCATCTTTCCAGCTAGCGACATAATTTTGAGAGAAAAGGATTATCAACGAGGTCGGTCAGCCTTAGAAAAACAAATTTCAAAGACCTTATCACCTATTTTAAAATCATACTTAGAAGAAATTTTTTCAAGTTTTCACCAAAAACAAGTGCATTTAGATTCTCGGAAGTTTTTATCTTTATGCTATGACAAGACATGGACTGTATTTGATTATATTGAAAAAGATACTCCAATATTCTTTGATGATTATCAGAAATTGATGAATCAGTATGAAGTCTTTGAAAGAGAATTAGCGCAATACTTTACAGAAGAGTTACAGAATAGTAAAGCATTTTCTGAGATGCAGTATTTTGCTGATACTGAGCAAATCTATAAAAAACAAAGTCCAGTGACCTTTTTTTCTAATCTGCAAAAGGGGTTAGGAAATCTCAAGTTTGATCACATTTATCAATTTAATCAATATCCCATGCAGGAGTTTTTCAATCAATTTTCTTTTTTAAAAGAAGAAATTGAACGATATAAAAAAATGGATTATACTATTATCCTGCAGTCTAGCAATTCAATGGGAAGTAAAACATTGGAGGATGTGTTAGAGGAATATCAGATTAAATTAGATTCTAGAGATAAGTCAAGAATCTGTCAAGAATCTGTAAACTTAATCGAGGGCAATCTCAGACATGGTTTTCATTTTGTAGATGAAAAGGTTTTATTGATAACTGAACATGAGATTTTTCAAAAGAAATTGAAACGTCGTTTTCGAAGACAACATGTTTCGAATGCAGAGAGATTAAAAGATTACAATGAACTTGAAAAAGGGGACTACGTTGTTCACCATATCCATGGAATTGGTCAATATCTAGGGATTGAGACAATTGAAATCAAAGGGATTCACCGTGATTATGTTAGTGTCCAGTATCAAAATGGGGACCAAATCTCTATCCCAGTGGAACAGATTCATCTACTTTCCAAATACGTTTCAAGTGACGGTAAAGCACCTAAACTCAATAAATTAAATGATGGTCATTTCAAAAAAGCAAAGCAAAAAGTTAAGAACCAGGTAGAGGATATAGCTGACGATTTAATTAAACTTTATTCTGAACGCAGCCGGTTGAAGGGTTTTGCTTTCTCAGCTGATGATGAGGATCAACATGCTTTTGATGATGCCTTCCCTTATGTTGAAACGGATGATCAACTTCGTAGTGTTGAGGAAATCAAGAGAGATATGCAGGCTTCTCAACCAATGGATCGACTTTTAGTTGGAGATGTTGGTTTTGGGAAGACTGAAGTTGCAATGCGTGCAGCTTTTAAGGCAGTCAATGATAACAAACAGGTGGTCGTCCTAGTTCCGACGACGGTTTTAGCTCAACAGCACTATACGAATTTTAAGGAACGATTTCAAAATTTTGCAGTTAATATTGATGTGTTGAGTCGCTTTAGAAGTAAAAAAGAGCAGACTGAAACACTTGAAAAATTGAAAAACGGTCAAGTTGATATTTTAATTGGAACACATCGTGTTCTGTCAAAAGATGTTGTGTTTGCTGATTTGGGATTGATGATTATTGATGAAGAACAACGATTTGGTGTCAAGCATAAGGAAACTTTGAAAGAGTTAAAAAAACAAGTGGATGTCCTGACCTTGACAGCAACGCCAATTCCTCGTACCCTTCACATGTCTATGCTGGGAATCAGAGATTTGTCTGTTATTGAAACTCCGCCGACTAATCGTTATCCAGTGCAAACCTATGTCTTAGAAAAGAATGAGAGTGTCATTCGTGATGCTGTTTTGCGTGAAATGGAGCGTGGAGGTCAAGTTTACTACCTTTACAACAAAGTTGACACGATTGACCAGAAGGTTTCAGAATTACAGGAGTTGATTCCAGAGGCTTCGATTGGTTATGTTCATGGTCGCATGAGTGAAATCCAGTTGGAAAATACTCTATTAGACTTTATTGAGGGACAATACGATATCTTGGTGACGACTACTATTATTGAGACAGGGGTGGACATTCCAAATGCCAATACTTTATTTATTGAAAATGCGGACCATATGGGCTTGTCAACCTTGTATCAGTTAAGAGGAAGAGTAGGTCGTAGTAATCGTATTGCTTATGCCTATCTCATGTATCGTCCAGAAAAATCAATCAGTGAAGTCTCTGAGAAGAGATTAGAAGCCATCAAAGGATTTACAGAATTGGGATCCGGATTTAAGATTGCTATGCGAGATCTTTCGATTCGTGGAGCAGGGAATCTCCTAGGAAAATCCCAGTCTGGTTTCATTGATTCTGTTGGTTTTGAATTGTATTCGCAGTTATTAGAGGAAGCTATTGCTAAACGAAACGGTAACGCTAACACAAGAACCAAAGGGAATGCTGAGTTGATTTTGCAAATTGATGCCTATCTTCCTGATACTTATATTTCAGACCAACGACATAAGATTGAAATTTATAAAAAAATTCGTCAAATTGACAACCGTGTCAATTATGAGGAGTTACAAGAAGAGCTGATGGACCGTTTTGGAGAATACCCAGATGTGGTTGCTTATCTTTTAGAGATTGGTTTAGTCAAATCATATTTGGACAAGGTCTTTGTTCAACGTGTGGAAAGAAAAGATAATAAAATTACAGTTCAATTTGAAAAAGTCACTCAACGACTGTTTTTAGCTCAAGATTATTTTAAAGCTTTATCCGCAACGAACTTAAAAGCAGGTATCACTGAGAATAAGGGATTAATGGAGCTTGTATTTGATGTCCAAAATAAGAAAGATTATGAAATTTTAGAAGATCTGCTGATTTTTGGAGAAAGTTTATTAGAGATAAAAGAGTCGAAGGAAGAAAATTCCATTTGATATTTTTTTCCTATAAAATAGATAAAAATGGTACAATAATAAGTTGAGGTAATAAGGATGAGATTAGACAAATATTTAAAAGTATCGCGAATTATCAAGCGTCGTACAGTCGCAAAAGAAGTAGCAGATAAAGGCAGAATCAAGGTGAATGGAATCTTGGCCAAAAGTTCAACGGATTTGAAAGTTAATGACCAAGTTGAAGTTCGTTTTGGAAATAAGTTGCTACTTGTCAAAGTACTAGAGATGAAAGATAGTACAAAAAAAGAAGATGCAGCAGGCATGTATGAAATTATCAGTGAAACACGGGTAGAAGAAAATGTCTAAGAATATTGTACAATTGAATAATTCTTTTATTCAAAATGAATACCAACGTCGGCGCTACCTGATGAAAGAGCGACAAAAACGGAATCGTTTCATGGGTTGGGTATTGATTTTGATTATGCTATTATTTATCTTGCCAACTTTTAATTTAGCGCAGAGTTATCAGCAATTACTCCAAAGACGTCAGCAATTATCAGACTTGCAAACTCAGTATCAAACTTTGAGTGATGAAAAGGATAAGGAGACAGCATTTGCTACCAAGTTGAAAGATGAGGATTATGCTGCCAAATATACACGAGCGAAGTACTATTATTCTAAGTCGAGGGAAATAGTTTATACGATTCCTGACTTGCTTCAAAGGTGATAAAATGGAAAATTTACTAGACGTAATTGAGAAATTTTTGAGTTTATCAGATGAAAAGCTGGAAGAGTTGGCTGATAAAAATCAATTATTGCGTTTACAAGAAGAAAAGGAAAGGAAGAATGCGTAAATTCTTAATTATTTTGTTGCTACCAAGTTTTTTGACCATTTCAAAAGTCGTTAGCACAGAAAAAGAAGTCGTCTATACTTCGAAAGAAATTTATTACCTTTCACAATCTGACTTTGGTATTTATTTTAGAGAAAAATTAAGTTCTCCCATGGTTTATGGAGAGGTTCCAGTTTATGCGAATGAAGATTTAGTAGTGGAATCTGGAAAATTGACTCCCCAAACAAGTTTTCAAATAACCGAGTGGCGCTTAAATAAACAAGGGATTCCGGTATTTAAGCTATCAAATCATCAATTTATAGCTGCGGACAAACGATCTTTATATGATCAATCAGAGGTAACTCCAACAATAAAAAAAGTATGGTTAGAATCTGATTTTAAACTGTACAATAGTCCTTATGACTTAAAAGAAGTGAAATCATCCTTATCAGCTTATTCGCAAGTATCGATTGACAAGACCATGTTTGTAGAAGGAAGAGAATTTCTACATATTGATCAGGTTGGATGGGTAGCTAAAGAATCAACTTCTGAAGAAGATAATCGGATGAGTAAGGTCCAAGAAATGTTATCGGAAAAATATCAGAAGGATTCATTCTCTATTTATGTTAAGCAACTGACTACTGGAAAAGAAGCTGGTATCAATCAAGATGAAAAGATGTATGCAGCTAGCGTTTTGAAACTCCCTTATCTCTACTATGCGCAAGAAAAAATAAATGAGGGTCTTTATCAGTTAGATACGACTGTAAAATACGTATCTGCAGTCAATGATTTTCCAGGTTCTTATAAACCAGAGGGAAGTGGTAGCCTCCCTAAAAAAGAGGATAATAAAGAGTATTCTCTCAAGGACTTAATCACAAAAGTATCTAAAGAATCTGATAATGTAGCTCATAATATATTGGGTTATTACATTTCAAACCAATCTGATGCCACATTTAAGTCTAAGATGTCTGCTATTATGGGAGATGATTGGGATCCAAAAGAAAAATTGATTTCTTCCAAGATGGCCGGGAAGGTCATGGAAGCTATTTATAATCAAAATGGATTTGTGCTAGAGTCTTTGACTAAAACAGATTTTGATAATCAGCGAATTGCCAAAGGTGTTTCTGTGAAGGTAGCTCATAAAATTGGGGATGCGGACGAATTTAAGCATGATACGGGTGTTGTCTACGCAGATTCTCCATTTATTCTTTCTATTTTCACTAGGAATTCTGATTATGATACAATTTCTCAGATATCCAAGGATGTTTATGAGGTTCTAAAATGAGGGAACAAGATTTTTTAAATCATTTTCTCAAGAAGGGATATTTCAAAAAGCATACTAAGGTGGTGCTAGCTCTTTCTGGTGGGTTAGATTCTATGTTTCTATTTAAGGTATTATCTACTTATCAAAAAGAGTTAGAAATTGAATTGATTCTAGCCCATGTGAATCATAAGCAGAGAGTAGAATCAGATTGGGAAGAAAAGGAATTAAGGAAGTTGGCTGCTGAAGCAGAGCTTCCTATTTATATCAGCAATTTTTTAGGTGAATTTTCAGAAGCTCGTGCTCGACATTTTCGTTATGATTTTTTTCAAGAGGTCATGAAAAAGACAGGTGCGACAGCTTTAGTTACTGCCCACCATGCGGATGATCAGGTGGAAACGATTTTGATGCGTTTGATTCGAGGGACTCGCTTGCGCTATCTATCAGGAATTAAGGAGAAGCAAGTAGTCGGAGAGATAGAAATCATTCGCCCCTTCTTGCATTTTCAGAAAAAAGACTTTCCACCAATTTTTCACTTTGAAGATACATCAAATAAGAAAAATCATTATTTTCGCAATCGTATTCGAAACTCATACTTACCAGAATTAGAAAAAGAAAATCCTAGATTTAGAGATGCGATCTTAAGCATCGGCAATGAAATTTTAGATTATGATTTGGCAATAGCTGAATTATCAAAGAATATTGATGTAGAAAATTTAGATCAGCTATTGTCTTACTCTGAGTCGACACAAAGAGTTTTACTTCAAACTTATCTGAATCGTTTTCCAGATTTGAATCTTACAAAAGCGCAGTTTGCTGAAGTTCGGCAAATTTTAAAATCTAAAAGCCAGTATCGTCATTTACTTAAAAATGGCTATGAATTGATAAAAGAGTACCAATGGTTTAAGATTTGTAAAATCAGTCCTCAGTCTGATGAAAAGGAAGATGAACTTGTGTTACACTATCAAAATCAGGTATCTTACCAAGGTTATTTATTTTCCTTTGGACTTCCTTTAGAAGGTGAATTAATTCAGCAGGTACCTGTTTCACGGGAAACATCCATACACATTCGTCATCGAAAAACAGGAGATTTTTTGATTCAAAATGGGCATAGAAAAAAACTTAGACGTCTATTTATTGATTTGAAAATCCCTATGGAAAAGCGAAAATCTGCTCTGATTATTGAGCAATTTGGTGAAATTGTCTCAATTTTGGGAATTGCGACCAGTAATTTGAGTAAAAACACGAAAAATGATATAATGAACACTGTACTTTATATAGAAAAAATAGATAGGTAAAAAAATGTTAGAAAACGATATTAAAAAAATCCTCGTTTCACACGATGAAATTACAGAAGCTGCTAAAAAATTAGGTGCTCAATTAACCAAAGACTATGCAGGAAAAAATCCAATTTTAGTTGGGATTTTAAAAGGATCTATTCCTTTTATGGCTGAATTGGTCAAACATATCGACACACATATTGAAATGGACTTCATGATGGTTTCTAGCTACCATGGTGGAACAGCAAGTAGTGGTGTTATCAATATTAAACAAGATGTGACTCAAGATATCAAAGGAAGACATGTTCTATTTGTAGAAGATATCATCGATACAGGTCAAACTTTGAAGAATTTGCGAGATATGTTTATTGCAAGAGAAGCAGCTTCTGTTAACATTGCAACCTTGTTGGACAAACCAGAAGGACGTGTTGTAGAAATTGAGGCAGACTATACCTGCTTTACTATTCCAAATGAGTTTGTAGTAGGTTATGGCTTAGACTACAAAGAAAACTATCGTAACCTTCCTTATGTTGGAGTATTGAAAGAAGAAGTGTATTCAAATTAGAAAGAACAATTTTTAATGAAAAAACAAAATAATGGTTTAATTAAAAATCCTTTTCTATGGTTATTACTTATTTTTTTCCTAGTTACAGCCTACCAGTATTTTAGTACAGGTAGTGTTGCAGGGAAAAGTGAGCAAATTAATTATACAGAATTGGTAAAAGAAATTACCGATGACAATGTAAAAGAATTGACTTACCAACCAAATGGCAGTGTTATCGAAGTTTCAGGTGTTTATAAAAATCCTAAAACAAGTAAAGAAGAAACAGGAATTCAGTTCTTTTCTCCTTCTGCTACAACAGTAGAGAAATTTTCAAGCATCATTCTTCCTTCAGATACGACAGTATCTGAATTGCAAAAGCTTGCTTCTGACCATAAAGCGGAAGTAACTGTTAAGCATGAAAGTTCAAGTGGTATGTGGATTAATATTCTTGTATCCATTGTGCCATTCGGTATTCTTTTCTTCTTCCTATTCTCTATGATGGGAAATATGGGAGGAAATAATAGCCGTAACCCAATGAGTTTTGGACGTAGTAAGGCTAAAGCTGCAAATAAAGAAGATATAAAAGTAAGATTTTCAGATGTTGCTGGAGCTGAAGAAGAAAAACAAGAACTAGTTGAAGTTGTTGAATTCTTAAAAGATCCAAAACGATTTACAAAACTTGGAGCTCGTATTCCAGCAGGTGTTCTTTTGGAGGGACCTCCGGGAACAGGTAAAACTTTGCTTGCTAAGGCAGTCGCCGGAGAAGCAGGTGTTCCATTCTTTAGTATTTCAGGTTCTGACTTTGTAGAAATGTTTGTCGGAGTTGGAGCTAGTCGTGTTCGTTCTCTTTTTGAAGATGCCAAAAAAGCAGCACCAGCTATTATCTTTATCGATGAAATTGATGCTGTTGGACGTCAACGTGGAGTCGGTCTTGGCGGAGGTAATGACGAACGTGAACAAACCTTGAACCAACTTTTGATTGAGATGGATGGTTTTGAGGGAAATGAAGGGATTATTGTCATCGCTGCGACAAACCGTTCAGATGTACTTGACCCTGCCCTTCTGCGTCCAGGACGTTTTGATAGAAAAGTATTGGTTGGCCGTCCTGATGTTAAAGGTCGTGAAGCAATCTTGAAAGTTCACGCTAAGAACAAGCCTTTAGCAGAAGATGTAGATTTGAAATTAGTTGCTCAACAAACTCCAGGTTTTGTTGGTGCTGATTTAGAGAATGTATTGAATGAAGCTGCTTTAGTCGCTGCTCGTCGCAATAAATCGATAATTGATGCTTCAGATATTGATGAAGCAGAAGATAGAGTGATTGCTGGTCCTTCTAAGAAAGATAAGACAGTTTCACAAAAAGAACGTGAATTGGTTGCCTATCATGAGGCAGGACATACCATTGTTGGTTTAGTCTTATCGAATGCCCGAGTTGTCCATAAGGTTACAATTGTACCACGTGGTCGTGCAGGTGGTTATATGATTGCACTTCCTAAAGAGGATCAAATGCTTCTATCTAAAGAAGATATGAAAGAGCAATTGGCTGGCTTAATGGGTGGACGTGTAGCTGAAGAAATTATCTTTAATGTCCAAACGACAGGAGCTTCAAATGACTTTGAACAAGCGACACAGATGGCTCGTGCAATGGTTACAGAGTACGGTATGAGTGAAAAACTTGGTCCGGTACAATATGAGGGTAATCATGCCATGTTTGGTGTACAAAGCCCTCAAAAATCAATTTCAGAACAAACAGCTTATGAAATTGACGAAGAAGTTCGTTCATTATTAAATGAAGCACGAAATAAAGCTGCTGAAATTATTCAGTCAAATCGTGAAACTCACAAGTTGATTGCAGAAGCATTATTGAAATACGAAACATTGGATAGTACACAAATTAAATCTCTTTACGAAACAGGAAAGATGCCTGAAACAGTAGAAGAAGAATCACATGCATTATCTTATGATGAAGTAAAGTCAAAAATGAATGATGAAAAATAACCCAAAGAGAGGCTTGTCCTCTCTTTTTTGTGCAGTTGAGGAGCTAAAGGGTGCAGAATGGATGAAATGTGCCAAAAGTGTTTCTGAATCTGTTAGACTGTACACAGAAAGGGGAAGATTATGCTTAAAGAATTGTATAAAGAAGTCCAGGGAATTGTATACAAGTGTAGAAATGAATATTACCTTCATTTGTGGGAGTTATCGGACTGGGATCAAGAGGGAATGATTTGCTTACATGAATTAATCAGTAGAGAAGAAGGGATAGTAGAAGATATTCCTCGTTTAAGGAAATATTTCAAAACAAAATTCCGGAATCGAATTCTAGATTATCTCCGTAAACAAGAAAGTCAAAAACGGAGATATGATAAAGAGCTTTATGAAGAAGTGGGTGAGATTAGTCATCGTATAAGTGAGGGAGGACTCTGGCTAGATGATTATTATCTCTTTCATGAGACACTAAGAGATTATAGAATCAAACAAAGTAAAGAGAAACAAGAAGAGTTAGAACGCGTTTTAAGACATGAACGCTTTCGAGGTCGTCAAAGAGTTCTAAGGGACTTACGCATTGTGTTTAAAGAGTTTGATATCCGTACACATTAGGAATTCATGCAAAAAAGTAAAAAAAGTTTAAAAAAGGTGTTGACAAAGTTTGAAAAGTCGGTATAATAGTAAGAGTTGAAAATAACAACTCTGGTCCGTTGGTCAAGGGGTTAAGACACCGCCTTTTCACGGCGGTAACACGGGTTCGAATCCCGTACGGACTATGGTATGTTGCGGTAGTAACACTTGATGAAAAAAGTTTAAAAAAGTTTCAAAAAAGTGTTGACAAGCGAAAGCGACTGTGATATACTAATATAGTTGTCACTTGAGAGAAGTGAGTGACAAAGACCTTTGAAAACTGAACAAGACGAACCAATGTGCAGGGCACTACAACTAAGGTTGTAGTACTGAACAATGAAAAAACAATAAATCTGTCAGTGACAGAAATGAGTGAGAACTCAAACTTTTAATGAGAGTTTGATCCTGGCTCAGGA
>NZ_CAMIAF010000008.1 GCF_946190375.1 Streptococcus mitis
ATTATCAAGCATTATTTTACCTCATCTCTAGTATAACAAAAAAGCCATCAATTTGATGACTTTTTCAGTAGGCTCTCCTGAATGGGATGGCTTTTTTCTTTTCCTCATCAAGAATGGCTTTTCACCATATAAAAAATGCTTTGATCCACAATGGAATCAAAGCATTTTAAAGAGTTCGCCAAACATAAGCGCAGAAGCTGCAGTTCCTCTGTACTTGGCTTCTTCTCTTTTGATAAAGCGAGCCAAGTTGAGCAACTCAGGTGCCGGATGTTTAGGATTTAGGAGCAATTCACGATTGACTAGACCCGAGAGACGGACTGCCAGCAATTGCTCATTTGTAGAAGGCAGTTTTTTTGCAGTCTCTAGGAGAGCAGCAACTAAATCTTCACTCAAATCATGGCGAGCATGATTGTAAAGATCTTTTACAAGACTTTCTAGGTTTGGTTCTACCATCCCTACCACCTCCCTTATGGTTTAATAACTTTTAATCAAATCAACCGTTGAACGATCCAATTTTTTCACCAAGGCTTGTAAGAAAGCTTGCGCTTCTAGGAAGTCATCCATTGCGTAGAGGGTTTGGTGAGAATGGATATAACGAGCACAGACTCCGATTGTTGTAGATGGGACACCGCCATTTTTCAAATGAGCTGCGCCAGCGTCTGTTCCGCCTTTACCACAGTAGTATTGGTACTTGATTCCAGCTTCTTCAGCAGTTGTCAAAAGGAAATCCTTCATTCCTGGAAGAAGCAAGTGACCTGGGTCATAGAAACGAATCAAGGTTCCATCTCCAATCTTGCCTTGACCACCGTAGACATCACCTGCTGGTGAGCAGTCAACTGCTAGGAAAACTTCTGGGTCAAACTTGGTTGTAGATGTATGAGCACCACGGAGACCAACTTCTTCTTGGACGTTAGAGCCAAGATAGAGTTCATTGCCAATTTTTTGACCTGACAGAGCTTCCGCCAACTCGCTAACCATGAGAACCCCGTAGCGATTGTCCCAAGCTTTTGAGATGATATTTTTTTCATTGGCTGTCAAGATTGCAGAACTATCTGGTACGATGGTGTCGCCAGGACGGATGCCAAAGCTTTCTGCCTCAGCCTTGTCCGCAAAACCACCATCAAAGACGATATCTGCAATAGCAGGCATAGTTGGTCCACCCTTTCCGCGAGTCAAATGTGGAGGGACAGAACCCGAAATCACAGGAATTTCACGACCATCACGAGTAAAGAGTTTAAAGCGCTGGCTACTAACCACCATAGGATTCCAACCACCAATCTCAACGACACGGAAGGTACCATCTGGCTTAATCTCGCTGACCATAAAACCAACTTCATCCATATGAGAAGCGACCAAGACGCGCGGTGCATCCGCAGCTTCTGAATGTTTAATCCCGAAAATACCACCCAAGCCATCTGTCACCACTTCATCCACATGCGGTGTCAACTTTTCACGAAGATAAGCACGGACAGGTGCTTCATGACCTGAGATAGCAGCAAGTTCTGTTACTTCTTTGATTTTTGAAAATAATGTTGTCATTTCAGTTCCTTCTTTCTTTCAT
The DNA here is from genome assembly GCF_946190375.1 of Streptococcus mitis. Lineage (GTDB taxonomy): Bacteria > Bacillota > Bacilli > Lactobacillales > Streptococcaceae > Streptococcus > Streptococcus mitis_CJ. The sequence continues at coordinate 1,562 of NZ_CAMIAF010000008.1, forward strand.
CCATTTTACCACTTTTTATAGGAGAAGGATAGCGGGAAGGTGGATTTCTAAATTAGTATCTTAGTCTTACTGTATCTTAGAAAAAGCTTGTATTTTCTTGCATGTGAGGTGAAATCTAAGAACTATTCCAAGACCAACCAAACTATTAATTCCCAAATAAAAAACAATCCAACGCTATATTTGTTCAGTTTTTCATGAAATTTGCAGAAAATAGTTGACTTTCCCTTCCTCTTTCTTTAAAATAGTACAAAACTAGGAAAAGGAAAAAATCATGACCAAAACAATTCTTGTTACAGGTGGAGCTGGCTACATTGGCTCCCATACCGTTAAAGCTCTTTTAAATGCTGGCTACCAGGTGCATGTCCTCGATAATCTCTCTACAGGAAATCGTTCGGCTGTGGATAGTCGTGCTAGCTTTAAACAACTGGATGTTTATGATGCTAGTGCCCTAAAAGCTTACTTGGAAGAAAATCAAATTGATGCTGTTCTTCATTGTGCAGGTGAAATTGTTGTGAGCGAAAGTATTGAAAATCCAAGCAAATACTTCACTGCCAATGTTGCTGGTATGAACCAAGTTCTCAAAGTCTTATCTGAAGTTGGCATTCAAAAAATCATGTTCTCTTCAACTGCATCTCTCTATGGTAATAACTGTATTGACAAGCCAGCGACTGAAGACACCCTGCTTGATCCTGTCAACCCTTATGCAGAGACAAAACTGATGGGTGAACGAATGATTTACTGGATGGCCAATCGCTACGACTGGAAATATGTCATTTTCCGTTACTTTAATGTAGCTGGGGCTGAAATGGATGCTTCAAACGGTCTGCGTGTGAAAAATCCAACTCACATCATTCCTAACATCAACAAGACTGCATTGGGACAAAATGATAGCCTAAAAATATTTGGAGATGACTACGATACACGTGACGGTTCATGTATTCGGGATTACATTCATGTCTTGGACCTTGCACAGGCACATGTTAAAGGGATGAATTACCTCTTCCAAGAAGACAGTTCTTCTCAAATCTTTAACTTAGGAACTGAGAAAGGCTATACTGTCAAAGAAATCTTTAAAACTGCTGAAGAATTACTGGATCAAAAAATCCCACACGAGATTGTTGCTCGTCGTGCTGGTGACCCAGCTAGCGTCCTAGCAGACGCATCAAAAGCTAAACAATATCTTGACTGGCAGGCTAGCTACTCCCTCGAAGATATTATTTTATCAGACTATCGTTGGCGTGTTAAAGAGGGGAAAAATATTTTGGAATAAGATAACAGAGGAGAAAGTCCTAGTGCTCTCTCCTTGTTTTATTCATTAAATTGTCAGAAAATTTATTGACAGATTAAAGAAATCGTGTTACAGTAATATCCGCAGGTATCTTTCGATACCAAATCTACATGAAAGGACGGGGTATGAAACTTTCTCATTATTTAATTGGCTTACTTTTACTCCTAGTCTTTCTCTCTATTAGCATTGGAACCAGTGATTTTTCATGGGGAAAACTCTTTGCTCTGGATCATGAAACTTGGCTTCTCTTTCAAGAGTCGCGTCTTCCAAGGACGATTAGTATTCTCCTGACCGCCTCTAGTATGAGTATGGCAGGTCTGCTCATGCAGACTATCACTCAAAATCCGTTTGCTGCTCCAAGCACAGTTGGGACTACTGAAGCCGCCAAACTAGGAATGGTATTGAGCCTCTTTGTCTTTCCGTCGGCTAGTCTGACCCAAAAGATGCTCTTTGCTTTTGTCTCATCCATTTTATTTACCCTCTTCTTCCTGGCCTTTATGACTATTTTTTCTGTAAAGGAAAGGTGGATGTTGCCTCTGATTGGGATCATCTATAGTGGGATTATCGGTTCCGTGACAGAAGTTATCGCCTACCGTTTCAATCTGGTTCAGAGTATGACAGCTTGGACCCAGGGCTCCTTCTCCATGATTCAGACCCATCAGTATGAGTGGCTCTTCTTAGGCCTCATTATCCTGATTGCCGTTTGGAAATTGTCCCAAACTTTTACCATCATGAATCTGGGCAAGGAAACCAGTGAGAGTTTGGGGATTTCTTACTCCCTACTTGAAAAACTGGCCCTCTTTCTGGTTGCGCTAACGACAAGTGTCACCATGATTACTGTGGGTGGCTTGCCATTTCTCGGAGTTATCGTTCCCAATCTTGTTCGCAAACGCTATGGAGATAATCTGAGTCAAACCAAACTCATGGTCGTACTGGTTGGTGCCAATCTAGTTCTGGCCTGCGACATTCTCTCTCGAGTCTTGATTCGGCCCTATGAGCTGTCTGTCAGCCTCTTGCTAGGAATCATCGGCAGCCTCGTCTTTATCCTACTTCTCTGGAGAGGGGGACTAAAAGATGCCGTCTAAAAGCAAACATACTAAGCTATTCTGGCTTCTCATTATTCTTGCCATCGGAGCTTGTCTTCTCTACTTTTGGCCCATTACTCACCTGTCAGCCTTTGCTTGGAAGTTGCGTTCCCAAAAGGTTATCGTTTATCTCTTGGTAGCCATCGCGACAGGGATTTCGACCATTAGTTTTCAAACCCTAACGGAAAATCGCTTCCTGACGCCAAGTATTTTGGGAATCGAATCCTTCTACGTCCTACTACAAACTCTGCTACTGGTTTTTGAAAGCAAGTTTCTTCAACTTGGGAAGTCTCCTATCTTAGAATTCCTAGTTTTGCTTCTGCTTCAATCCCTCTTCTTTCTTGCCTTACAAGGCTACTTGAAGACACTGATGAAGCAAGATCTGGTCTTCATCCTGCTGATCTGTCTAGCCCTCGGAAGTCTCTTTCGAAATATCAGTACCTTCCTTCAGGTCCTGATGGATCCAAACGAATACGATAAACTGCAGAACAGTCTCTTTGCCTCCTTTCAGCATCTCAACACTTCCATCCTAGCCATTGGTTCTCTGATTATCCTTGCTTTGACCATCTTTTTCTTTCGGAAAGCAGTCATTCTGGATGTCTTGCACCTACAAAGAGAAACGGCTCAGATATTGGGACTCGATGTTGAAAAAGAACAGAGAGAACTCCTCTGGGGCATCGTGCTTTTGACTTCAACGGCCACTGCCTTGGTAGGGCCTATGGCCTTCTTTGGCTTTATGCTGGCCAACCTCACCTACCTGATCGTCAAAGATTATCGGCACAAGTTGCTCTTTATCGTGGCCATTCTGGTTGGATTTATCAGTTTGACCTTGGGGCAAGCCCTGATTGAACGAGTCTTTGCACTAGAAATTCGCATCAGCATGATCATCGAGAGCGTGGGTGGCTTCTTATTCTTTATCTTACTTTATAGGAGGGCGCGTCGGTGAAACTGAAAAACATTGACAAATCCATTCAAAAACAGGATATTTTGCAAGGCATTTCGCTTGAAGTCAGTCCTCAGAAACTGACAGCCTTCATTGGTCCAAATGGTGCTGGAAAATCGACTCTCCTCTCCATCATGAGCAGACTGACCAAGAAAGATCAGGGAATTCTCAGTATCAAAGACCGTGAAATCGAGAGTTGGAATTCGCAAGAACTAGCCCAAGAACTGACTATCCTAAAGCAGAAAATCAATTACCAAGCCAAATTGACGGTGGAAGAACTGGTCAGCTTTGGACGTTTTCCCTACAGTCGAGGTCGACTGAGACCAGAAGATTGGGAAAAAATCCGAGAAACTCTGGACTATCTGGAACTGACCAACTTAAAAGACCGCTACATCGATAGCCTGTCTGGAGGCCAGCTCCAACGGGTCTTTATAGCTATGGTACTGGCCCAGGATACAGACTTTATCTTGCTAGACGAACCACTCAACAATCTCGATATCAAGCAAAGTGTCAGTATGATGCAGATTCTCAAGCGACTGGTGGAGGAACTCGGCAAGACCATTATCATCGTCCTCCACGATATCAACATGGCCAGCCAGTATGCAGATGAAATTGTCGCCTTCAAGGACGGCCAAGTCTTTAGCAAGGGAAGAACCGATCAAATCATGCAGTCTGATCTGCTCAGTCAACTCTATGAGATTCCCATCACGCTAGCTGATATCAATGGCAAAAAGATCTGCATCTATAGCTAGTAACATAGAAGCTCAAGTTAGAGAACCTTCAGTCTCTTAGTCAATAATACCTAGAGACTCCCTAAATCGTTATCACATTTTAAAAAGGAGAAATTATGAAAACATCCCTTAAACTTTACCTCACTGCCCTAATGGCTAGTTTCTTGCTCCTACTTGGTGCATGTAGTACAAACTCAAGTACCAGCCAGTCGGAGACAAGTAGCTCTGCTCCAACAGAGGTGACCATTAAAAGTTCACTAGATGAGGTCAAACTTTCAAAGGTTCCTGAAAAGATTGTGACCTTTGACCTTGGCGCTGCTGATACTATTCGCGCTTTAGGTTTTGAAAAGAATATCGTCGGAATGCCTACAAAAACCGTTCCAACTTACCTAAAAGACCTAACTGGAAAAGTTAAGAATGTTGGTTCTATGGTTGAGCCAGACCTAGAAGCCATTGCTGCCCTTGAACCAGATTTGATTATCGCTTCACCACGTACCCAAAAATTCGTAGATAAGTTCAACGAAATCGCTCCGACTGTTCTCTTCCAAGCAAGCAAGGACGACTACTGGACTTCAACTAAGACCAACATTGAATACTTAGCAAGTGCCTTCGGCGAAACTGGTACACAGAAAGCCAAGGAAGAATTGGCCAAATTAGACAAGAGCATCCAAGAAGTCGCAACTAAAAACGAAAGTTCTGACAAAAAAGCCCTTGCTATCCTCCTCAACGAAGGAAAAATGGCAGCCTTTGGTGCCCAATCTCGTTTCTCTTTCTTGTACCAAACCTTGAAATTCAAGCCAACTGACACTCAATTTGAAGACTCTCGCCACGGACAAGAAGTCAGTTTTGAAAGTGTCAAAGAAATCAATCCTGACATCCTCTTTGTCATCAACCGTACCCTTGCCATCGCTGGGGACAACTCAAGCAACGATGGCGTCCTAGAAAATGCCCTTATCGCTGAAACTCCTGCCGCTAAAAATGGTAAGATTATCCAACTAACACCAGACCTCTGGTATCTAAGCGGAGGCGGACTTGAATCAACCAAACTCATGATTGAAGATGCACAAAAAGCCTTGAAATAAGCAACTTCAAACTCAATCACATCTTTACATGATAAAACGCATCCTATCAAGCTCACTCAAACCTGATAGGATGCGTTTTTATCATTTCACTAAAATATTTTTGTCCAGCCTCATTCCCCTTCTTGATTCCGTTTAAGGGAAAAATGGTCTGGGACGGGGTCCTTACCTGTTTTCGACCAGGGATGGCAACGTAAAATCCGAGACAAACCCATCAAAGCACCCTTGAAGCCATGTTTTTCAATAGCCTCAATCATGTAGTTGGAACAAGTCGGCTCAAAGCGACAAGAGGGTGGAAAGGCTGGTGAGATAAACCGTTGGTAAAAGCGCACAGGCGCTATTAAAATTCGTTTCATTATTTCTTGGTTACAGCCATGGTGTGTAGTTGGCTGATTTCTTTTTTATTAAGACGACGGGATTCTCCTGGACGGAGTCCTGTCAAGTCTAGATGTCCAAAACGGGTCCGTGACAACTTGTCCACTTGGAGACCGACAGCTTCGAACATCTTTTTAACCTGGTGGTTACGCCCTTCATGGATAGTCAACTGCACCACAGAGCGGTTTTTAACTGGGTCCACTTTGAGAATCTCATAGACAGCCGGCTTGGTTTTCTTGCCATCAATCTCAAGTCCACGGGTCAAGGGGCGGAGATTATCCTTATTGGCCACACCTTTAACACGCGCGACATAAACCTTGTCAATCTCATTACGAGGGTGAATCATTTCATCCGTAAAATCCCCATCATTGGTCAAAATCAAGACTCCTGATGTATCCCAGTCCAAACGACCTACAGGGTAGATGCGCTCTTTCACGTTGGGCAAGAGGTCGACAACCGTCTTGCGGCCCTTGTCATCTGTCACACTGGAAATGACACCGCGTGGTTTGTTAAGCAGATAATAGACCTTTTCTTCGTTGTAGATAGGTTGGCCTTCAACTTCAACCTTATCGCCTGACTTGATGGTCGTTGCTAGTTCACGTACCACTTGACCATTAACCGTCACCAAGCCTTGCTTGATCAGCTCTTCTGCTTTTCTCCTACTGGCCACACCTGCGTGGGCAATATACTTATTGATTCTCATCTTCTTCTATCCTTTCACCAAATAATTGGCTTTCTTGGGTTTGAATATCAAGCTCATCAATCACTGGTAATTCTTCCAAATGATTTATCCCCATGTAATCTAAGAAATAATCTGTTGTCACATAGAGGTTGGGGCGTCCCAACACTTCTTTTTTCCCGTCTTCCTTTATCAGGTCAAAAGCCTGCAATTTTGCCAAGGCCCCACTCGAGTTGACTCCACGGATGGCATCAATTTCTATCCGCGTAATCGGCTGCTTATAAGCAATGATGGACAAGGTCTCAAGGGCAGCCCGAGATAAACTCTGGTTGATAGGTGCCTTAGAGTATTCCTTCAAAATCTCTGCAAATTGAGGCTTGGTCACCAATCTATAAGCGCCCCCTGTCTCAATCAGAGCCAAACTGGAATCTGGGTCCTTTTCATACTTCTGGGCTAATTTTTCTAAACTCTGTTGGATGCCTGTCGGTGGTAGAGAGAGGAGTTCAGCTAACTGGCGGACTCTAATCCCATCTTCACCCGCTACAAACAATAGCGCTTCTATTTTTGCTAAAGTACTCATCTTTCCTCTCTATCAAGTCTAGCTTTGGGCCACTTGACTTTCTTCCTTCTTTTCCATGAGATAGATATCTCCGAAATTCTTTTCTTGCACGAGGATTAGCTCCTGGGTTTTGATTAACTCTAAGGTCGCCAAAAAGAGGGTGATGACCTCTTGGACATTCTGGGCTTCCTTAAACAAATCCTGCAAGCGCAACTGATCTCGTCCAACCAAGGACTCTTTCACGATAACCATCATGTCCTCAATCTTATACTCATCCCGCAAGATAGTCGTGTGATTTTGTGCAAACTCCTCTTTTTTCTTGGCTAGGATATTTGAAAAAGCCAAAAAGAGGTCAATGGTCGTCTTGTCATGCACAAGCTCCGCATCTTCGTAAATCAACTCTGTCGGCGCTTTGGAATAGTGCTGGGCCCGTTCTTGGTGCTTGGCTTCCAAGTGCTCACCCAAGAGCTTGAATTTGCGGTATTCTTCGATTTGAGACAGAAGATCCTGCTCCAGGTCATCCTCCAAGTCTGTCACTTCCGCTACCTTTGGAAGAAGCTTGCGGCTCTTGATCAGCATGAGCTGACTGGCCATGACCATGTACTCGCCCGTCACTTCCAGACGCATGGCCTGCAGGGTTGAGACATAGGCTAGATACTGTTCGATGACTTCCGTAATAGGCACATCGTAGATATCCATCTGATACTTAGAAACCAGATGCAAGAGCAAGTCCAGGGGCCCTTCAAAATCTTTTAATTTAATATCCATTATCTATATTTTTCTAAGGTCAGGACTGTTTTTAATCCTAATTTTTTTGCAATTTCGTACAAATCGACCTTGTTTTCAATTTGTCGTAGAATGAACTGTTCCCGCAAGGCTTGGGCTGATAAGGTTGAGAAACCTTTCTCCTTGACAAAAGCTTCTAACTGACGGAAGGCCCACTGACGAGAATAGGCTTTCCCTCCCCTTTCAAAGAGATAGGTCTGGCCCATCAAGGGTTCCAACTCTGAAAGCAAGGTCGTGGGAATGGTGACAATCCTCTGTTGGGAAGCCTTCTTGATTCGCAACACTTGAAAGTCCAGATTGATATCCGCAACCTTGAGAGCTAAAATCTCACTCGGCAAGAGCCCTATTTCTAGGATTAAGAGCGCTAGCAAGCGACCCTCTGGAACGTCACTTTCTTGCCAAAAAGAGTCTAGGTCTAACAGTTCTGGCTTTTCGGTCTTCTTTTCAGCTTGTTTAGCTAATTCCAAGCGGTAAAAGCTATCCACTTCTCCTTTTTGATAGAGAAAGTAGAGAAATTGGTTACAGGCCGAAATCTTTCGCTTCTGGGCGCTGATTTTTAGATTGGCTAGCTGGGCTTGGTAAATCTTGAGACTAGTCTCAGAAATCCGATCGCCCACAATGTCTAAAAATTGCTCCAAATCATACTTATAGGACTGCTTGGAATTGGCAGACAGACCCTGCTTTTCCTCTAAAAAGGCTGAAATCCTATCTCTCATTTGCATCGAATCTCATATTCCTTACTAAAGTCATGCAAGAGGGCATTCACTGCCTTGAGGATAGACTTGCGCGTGATAATTCCTTGGAAAATACCAGACGCATCCACAACCGGCAAGAAGGACTCATCTACCAACTTGTGCAAGACCTCTGTAATAGTAAAATCAGGCGAGACAACCGCTACGTCCGTTCTCGTCATATGAACGATATCCGTATCTGCCATGATTTCTTGACTCAAGTCATGCTCCATCTGGTAAGCCATAATATCTCTGAGCCCAATCGTCCCAACAAAGTGTTTTTCATCTGTCACAACAGGAACACGGGTATAGGTCATCTGACTGAGCAAGAGGGTCGCGTGATCTGCATTGTGGGTATCAATCAACACAGCTAGATTTTCAGCAGGGGTCAAAAAAGTTTCTTCTTGTCCCAACAAGAAAGTCTCAAACTCCTTGGCAATCATCGGCTAAACTCCTTGGACAAGCCCGGATACACCTCATGGTCTCGTGTCAAAAAGTCCACTTTGAAATAACTGTCATCAATCTCCACACGAGCATAGAGACATTCTCTGACGGTCCCGCGTGGTTGACTGATGGAACCTGGATTTAGAAAGAGGGTCTTGTCTTCCATCCAAGCACTTGGCACATGCAAGTGACCATAGAGACAGATATCGGCCTCTTCTTCCTGAGCCCAGTAGTCCAACTTTTGAAAGTTGAAATTGATGTCAAACAAGTGACCATGGGTTTGGATAATCTTGGTCGAACCAAGCTCAGTCACCAAACGTTCTGGGTAACCTGCATAGAAGTCCATATTCCCTTTAACAACACGGATGCCTTCCCAAAGGGGAGAATCAGGACGCAGTTCAGAATCACCGTTATGAAAAACGGCATCAACTTTGCCTAGATAGCGATCACGGATTTCTTCCACAATCAAGCTATCGCCATGAGAATCGCTCATTACAATGATGGTTTGCTTTGCCATGATGGAAATACCTCCAAAAGTTTCTTAACGGCCAAGGCACGGTGAGATTGACTATTTTTTTCTTCAAGGGTTAATTCAGCTGAGGACTTGCCTGTCTCTCCTACAAGGAAGAGAGGATCGTAACCAAAGCCATTTTCACCCTTAGGTTCAAAGTTAATGTAGCCTGGCCAGTCTGCTTCAACAACCAAGCTTTTCTTGTTTGGACTGGCTACGACTAGGGTTGTATGGAATTGAGCCGAGCGGTCCTTGAGTTCAAAGACCATGGCCAATTCGTGCAAGAGTTTGGCATTATTTTCACGGTCAGTAGCTCCCACACCTGCGAAACGAGCTGACCAGACACCTGGCAAGCCACCAAGGACATCGACTTTGAGACCTGAGTCATCTGCCAAAACCATCTTGCCCGTTAATTGAGAAATGGTTTCTGCCTTGAGACGGGCATTTTCTTCGAAGGTCATGCCTGTTTCTGCTACTTCAGGCAAGTCAGGATAGTCATTAAGATTTTCCACATCGTAGCCTAGCTTGTCAAAGATAGCACGGAATTCCTTGGTCTTGCCCTCGTTACGAGTCGCAATCAATAAGGTTTCTCTGACCTTGCTTGTCTCAAAGAAATCATGAACATTGACCCCTTCTTTAGGCAATTCTACATGCAGGAGTTGCCCATTTTCAACCAAGAGCAAAGCCCCCTGACGTTGGATGACTTCCAAGTTACGTCCTGCTTCTTGGTTGAGGATATCTACCACAAAAGACAATAAACGGTAGAGGGAACCATAGCGTAAAACAATCACAGAAATAGGAAAACCTTGTTCCTCATTTCGAAATCTTTGGGCAAACTCAAATAGAGGAAAATCCAAGTCATCACCATTCAAAGTCCGGACACCACCAAAAATACTATAGTTTCCAACATACCAGTCATGGTCATCCTTGTATTCATAAATTTTATTTGTCATAATTCTACATGCTCCACATGAATCTCTTTTTCCAGCCATTCTTCACCAATTTGTGCAAAACTTTGGCTGCTGGCTGTTGTGTAAAAACGGTGATGGAGTGGTCCGGCATCGCGACCACGATTGATTTCAAAATAATTAAGTAAGACTGAGATATCCCGTACGCACTCTGCCCCACTATCGATGAGCTGAACCTTGGGTCCCATGACATTTTGAATAATGGGTCTTAGGAGTGGATAATGGGTACAACCCAAAATCAGGCTATCCACCTTTCCAACCAAGGGACGTAGGGTTTCATAGACCACTTTCTTGGTAACACTGGTTGACAGGGCACCCGACTCCACCAAGGGAGCAAACTTGGGACAGGCCAAACTCTCCACCTGTAAGTCCGGATCCAAATCATGGATTTTCTGACGGTAGATGTCTGATTGTACCGTCATGGGTGTTCCAATCACTCCGATTTTCCCACCTTGACTGGACTTGATAGCTGCCGAAGCTCCTGGCAAAATGACACCTAGGACAGGAATATCTAGTTGAGCCTTGATTTCTTCCCAGACGACCGCAGTCGCAGTATTACAAGCAATGACAATCATCTTAACATCCTTGGTCAAGAGAAAGTTGACCAACTGCCAAGTATATTCACGAATTTGCTCAGCAGGACGGGGCCCGTAAGGCGCCCGTGCCGAATCTCCAATATAGACGATTTCTTCATGGGGAAGCTGGCGCATGAGCTCGCGCACAACGGTCAAGCCCCCGACACCCGAATCCAAAAAACCAATTGGTCGATTATCCATACAGTCTTCTTTCTAGTCTTTTTTCTGATTGATAGTTCATTATGATTACCGTTCCTTATGAACTGAATAATGACAGCCTAAGCAACAACTATCTCTCTTAATCATAATCAAATATCAATAGAATGCAAGGAAAAAGTCTCATCCCTAAACCCTTAGCCAACATAGTGAGAAGTCTGGAACTTTCATCCCAGACTTTTCCTTATTTATTTTTTCTTTTTATTGTTAGCAAGGGCTGCTTTTTGTTGGCGGATGATTTGGTGGTAAACTTGTTGTACCTTAGCTTCGCTTGGTTTTTGACCATTTGCACTCAAAAGAGTACGAACTGCTTCAGCATTCAAACGTGGGTTGTCAGCGAATTCTTTTTCAATTTGCTTACGAACCAAGTACATTCCTCCAAGAGCTCCTCCTAGAAAAGCTAGCACAATCAATACAATTGCTAATAGTAAATCCATCATTTTTCTCCTGTTTCTTTTTGAGTCTCTTTCATTATACCACAAACTAGCCACCCTGACCAGTTTGTTTTACGCTTTCAAGGATGGAATAGACAGCAAAAAGAACCCTGCTTTTCTGCGAAAGAGGGCTCCTTACTGAGTTTACACTCAATGAAAATCAAAGAGCAAACTAGGAAGCTAGCCACAGGTTGCTCAAAACACTGTTTTGAGGTTGCAGATAGAGCTAACGTGGTTTGAAGAGATTTTAGAAGAATATCAATTTCATATTTCTGTCTATCCATTTGTACTAATAAAAGACTGAGACACCAGATCTCAGCCTTTTTCTTTATCCTAAAACCAATTCATCACTGACTAGACTTTGGCCACTATTTTTCTGGAAGAGATGCATGAGATCTTCAACTGTCAGATGCTTCTTCTCTTCTCCTTTTACATCCACCACTATCTTACCCTGATAGAGCATAATGAGACGATTTCCGTACTCAATCGCATGGTTCATATCGTGGGTAATCATCAAAGTCGTCAACTGATGGTGTTCCACAATCTTTTGCGTCAAATCCATCACCATTTGACTCGTTTTCGGATCAAGTGCCGCAGTATGTTCATCCAAAAGCAAAAGTTTGGGTTTCACCAGAGCTGCCATGACTAGGGTCAAGGCCTGTCTTTGTCCTCCTGAGAGATATTGAGTATCTACTTTTAAGCGGTTTTCAAGGCCAATATTCAACTCCTTCAAGGCCTCTTGGAACTGGATTCTGTCCTTCTCTTTCACGCCCCAGCCAAGTCCTCTCTTCTGCCCGCGTCTCAAGGCAATAGCCATATTCTCCTCAATCGTCAAACGAGAAGCTGTTCCCATCTTAGGATCTTGAAAAACACGAGCGATATCCTTGGCTCTCTTTCTTACACTCAGATTTTTAATGGATTTGCCTGCCAATAAAAGGTCCCCTTCGTCCACCGATAGATTGCCAGCCAAGATATTCATCAAAGTGGATTTCCCTGCTCCATTTCCACCAATCACAGAGATAAAATCTCCCTCTTCAACTTCTAAATCTAATCCTTTGAGGACATGGTTCTCATTGACCGTCCCTGCTTCAAATGTTTTGTGAATATTTTCAAGTGTTAACAAACTTGCCATAACTTTCTCCTCCTATTCATTTCTCAATTTCAGACCACGAATCTTTAATCTCTTTTGCAATTCTGGTGCAAATAAAACTAAGGCGAGCAAGATTGCATTAAAGAGACGTACCAAGTTTTGATCTAGATTTGGAATTTCATAGATATTTAAAATAATCAAACGGTATACAATAGCACCGATTCCGATGGATAACAAGCGGCCTCCAATGGTCAAGTCGTGTATCAAGACTTCCGCAATAATGACTGCACTCAAACCAACAACAATGGTTCCTGTCCCAGAAGTCACATCTGAAAATCCATCATTTTGGGCAAACAAGGAACCACATAGGGCAATCAAGCCGTTTGAAATCATGTAACCAACAATCTTCATGGTGTCTACATTGACCCCATTGGCCTCACTCATAGGAATATTGTCCCCAGTCGAACGCAAGACCAAGCCAATCTCTGTTTTCATCAAAAGAGTCAAGACCAAACAAACAAGTAAGAGACAGGCCAAACTGAATGAGAAAACAGCTTCTTCATTTGTCAGTCCCAAGCTCGCCAACTGTTTAAAGACAGTTGAAGAATCTCCCAAGGAAAGATTGGGCACACTTCCCATGATTTTAATATTGATCGAATAAAGTCCTGTCAAGGTCACAATCCCTGTCAAGAGAGCTGGGATTTTCATCTTGGTGTGGAGCATTCCTGATACAAGACCTGCTACCATACCTGCTAGCAAAGCAAGTAAAGTCGCAATCCAAGGATTTGTCCCTGCCTGTATCTGCGATACGACGACAGCTGCCCCCAGAGGAAAGGCTCCTTCAGCAGTCATATCCGCAATATCCAAAATACGGAAAGTCAAGTAAACTCCAATGGCCATAATCGACCATAACAAACCTTCTGATAAACTAGATAATACAAAACTCATCTTAAACCTCCTATTCCTTGCTTTCTAACTTACTAATATCAATTCCCAATGCGTCTGCCATTTCTTGATTGGTATGCAATTCCAGTTTTTCAGGCAACTCAACTGCTATATTTTCTGGCTTCTCACCTTTTAAAACACGAATCAACATGCGAGCTGTCTGCCGTCCCAGTTCTTCATAATTGGTTCCGTAGTTATACAAGCCACCCACAGCAATCATTTCTGTTGAACCACCGAATACTGGAACCTTGTGTTTAATAGAAACCTGCTTGACTGTTTCCATAGTTGATGAAATGATATTATCCGTTGGTACAAAAACCATATCCACCTCTGCCATCAAGCTTTCTGCTGCAGCCTTGACGTTGTTACTGTCCAAGATTGTTTTTTCAACAACGGTAAAGCCTTTTTCTTCCAAAAGGCGCTTAGCTTCATCCTTTTGGACAACTGAATTGGGCTCACTCTGAGTATAAAGAATTCCAATCGTTTTAGCTTTTGGCAACACTTTCTTTATCAAATTGATTTGGGTTGAAATGGCATCTGATGACTGATCGCTTGTCCCAGTTACATTGCCCCCAGGATGTTCTCTTGACACAACCAACTTGGCACTGACAGGATCTGTTACCGCTGAAAAGATAACTGGTGTCGTTTGTGTTGTATTAGCCAAGCTCTGAGCAGAAGGCGTTGCGATGGCTAGAACGACATCACTAGATTCTGCTAGTTGCTGGGAAATCGTTTTTAGATTTCGTTGTTCTCCTTGTGCATTTTGCAAATCAATCTCAATATTTTTCCCCTCAACATAGCCTTGTTTGGCCAGCTCATCCACAAATCCTTCTCTAGTAGCGTCTAGGGACTGATGGGTAATAAACTGCGAAATACCGATACGAAACACATCTTTTTTCTTATCTGCCTTCAACTGATGCAAACTGATCAGAGAGGTCAAGAGGATCCCCACTACCAAGAGGGGGGCTAGTAATTTTCGAACAACTTTCATAATGAAACTCCTTCTCAGAAAAGATAAAACTCAATGAAAATCAAAGAGCAAACTAGGAAACTATCCGCAGGCTGTACTTGAGTACGGCAAGGCGACGTTGACGTAGTTTGAATTTGATTTTCGAAGAGTATAAAACAAAAAACCGCCTAGATAATACCTAAACGGATGCTTGAAATAATCTAACAAGTTACAACTTAGCTAGTCCATTTAGATATTCATCTATATGGACCACAATCAAAAATCTTAGCCACATAGATACAAACAAATTGCTTGAACTGTTTGCATCCATGGTGACATGTCTACAAACACTATCTAAAGTAGCTAAAGTAAAAGTTTTGATTCATCGTTACAGCTTGTTTCTTATTCATTTCTTTTTCTGCTTTCTTTTTTGATGCTTCCTATCTTACCACCTTTTTCATCACCTGTCAAGAATATTTCAGAATTTTTTAAAATTTTTCGAAAATTCTTTCATAATTCTTTCAATTCTTTTAGGATAATTTCAAAGATTTGCCCATTAGACAAAATAGAACGATTTGAAGACTTTTATGGTATTTAGTTGTACTAGAGTCTTTTAAAAGTGTTTTGATAACTTGTATTTCTTCTTTGGTTGATTTCATATCACTATTATATAATGCGTTTTGATTTTAGTATAGTATTAAACTGACTCTTGGCAGTCGGACAAAAAATCGACAGTTATTTTATACTGTTTAAAACCAATAGTCAATACGACAATCTCTTTACTTTTCGGTTATCAACTCTGTAGATTGCTAACATATCCAAAATAAGCCAAGTATCCCGAGGATAGGCAGCAGAAATGAATTATTTATACTCTGGATACCACTTCAAATCACGAACTGCTTTGGCCATATCTGTTTCCTTAACGCGTGCAAGACCTTGCTCTTGTGCTTTTTTAGCGACTGCTTCTGCTACTTTAATAGAAACATCTGCTACATACTTGAATGGTGGCAAGACAGGAGCTCCTGGTTGACCTGGATTGACAATACCACTCAATGAATGCGCCGCTGCTCCAATCATTTCATCAGTCAAAAGACTTGCTTCAGAAGCCAGCATACCTAGACCAAGACCTGGGTAAATCAGGGCATTATTTGCTTGACCAATCACATAGTCTACACCTTTATAAGAAACCGTATCGGCAGGAATTCCTGTTGCGACAAAAGCTTTGCCATCTGACCATTCAATCAAATCTTTAGCACTAGCTTCTGCCAATTTAGTTGGATTTGACAAAGGGAAGATCATTGGACGTTCTGTGTTTTCACACATAGCTTCTACTATTTCTTTAGTGAAGGTATTAGGCTGAGTTGAAGTTCCTACAAGAATGGTTGGCTTCACAGTCTTCACTACTTCAAGCAGGTCAGTCAACTTATCTGCGTTACTAAAATCAGCACGTTTCTTAGCAAATGGTTTTTGCTCTGGTGTCAAGTCATCCATGTCATCAAAGAGAAGACCTTGTTTATCAACCATAAAGAAACGTTTATAGGCTTCCTCTTCAGAAAGACCTTCACTTACCATTTCACGAAGAACACGAGAGGCAATTCCTGCACCCGCAGTACCACCACCATAGCAGAGATAAACTTGATCTGTTAATTTTTCACCACTAATATCCAGCGAACCAAAGATACCACCCAAGGTAACGATTCCTGTACCTTGAATATCATCATTAAAGGTCGGAATTTGTTTCCGGTATTTTTCAAGAATATTGGCAGCATTCAAGCGACCGAAGTCTTCCCAGTGAAGGTAGAGTTTAGGAAAGAGACGTTCTGCTGTTTGAACAAATTGGTCAATGAAGTCGTAGTAACGATCTCCGCGGACCCGTTCGTGACGATTTCCTAAGTAATTAGGATTGTTACGAAGTTCTTCACGGTTAGTCCCTGCATCAATAACTAAAGGAAGGACCATTGAAGGATCAATTCCAGCAGCACCCGTATAAACCATCAATTTCCCAACAGAAATATCGACACCATTTGTTCCCCAATCGCCAATTCCAAGGATTCCTTCTGCATCTGTTACAACAATGAGACGAATCTCGCGACCCCCGGCAGCGTTTTTCAAAGTAGCTTCAATATTTTCAGGATGATTAATATCAAGATATCCCGCATATTGGGGATCTACAAAAAGATCACTATAGCCCTCAATCGTATCTGCAATGGTTGGATCATATACAATTGGATTGAATTCTTCCAAATGTTGAGAAAAGAGGTAATAGAAAAGAGTCCTGTTGGTATTAAAAATTTCCATTAGGAAAAGACGTTTTTCCAAATCATTGGCTTTTGTTTGCATTTGTGCATAAGTTTGCGCCGCTTGTTCTTCAATCGTTTGAACATACGGTGGCAGTAAACCAATAAGGCCTAGTTCCTTTCGCTCCTCTAAGGTAAAGGCAGTACCTTTATTGAGGAAAGGATTGTTTAAAATATCATGTGCAGTCATAGTGCAACCTCCTTTTTATTTATATTATACCACATGAAACGAATTGTTCATGAAACGTTGTTATTTAAATAATACAATTGTATACGCATATGTTATAATGAGTCTACGAGAACAATTTTTAATAGGCTCTTTTATACTTAAAACACTATTATTGATAATACTTTAAGTTGTTATATTTTATAAAGTTCTGAACTCATAAAACTCTCGATGATCTCTCTTTACTAAAAGTTTCAAGTAAAATAAACCAATCATACAAATTGACAATCCTAATTAAAATAAATATCATATAAGTGCGTTATGTAATACTTTGTATTTTTTAAGGTGTTTTTTTGTCATTTAAAACTTGTATTCTATTTATATGACAACTAAAAACTATTTACAACAATATATTTCCCAAAAAGTAAAATATTTTCGAACACAGAATAAAATGAGCCAGGAAGAACTTTCGGAACAAGCAGGACTCGGGCTTAAGTATATCAATCAACTTGAAAACCAAAATGTGAATCTGACCATTCACAGTCTTCAAAAAGTGATTGACGCCCTAGAAATGACCCCAGAGGAATTTTTCAATTTTGATAGCCTTGAATCAACCTCTGATAAGAGTGATAATCTTTCACTCAAAAGAATCAACATGAAGATTAAACAGCTCCCTATTGATAAACGAGAAAAGATGTTGGTCATTTTTGAGAGTATCTTAGATAATCTTTGAGATCCCTGACTCACTTACATTTTAACTGGTGAATACTCGTATAGTCAAATTGTAGGATACGGATAAAAATTATTTATCTGCTGTTTTCCACTTATTTTCCTTCTCCAACTAATGAAAGTGAGCCCATATGAATTTAAAAGATCTACAATATTTTTATGACCTCTGCCAGCTTCAATCCTATACGGAAGTAGCAAAACAACATAAAGTCAGCCAACCATCTATTTCTTATGCTATCAAGCGCTTAGAGGAATCCTTTAACTGCAAATTAATTCACCATGACCCCTCGCATCGTTCCTTCAAGCTAACTCCTCAAGGACAAATCCTTCTAAAGCATACAGAACTGATTTTACCTGAGGTCATTTCTACTCGCAAAGAAATTAATCGCTCCTTGGCACAATACTCTACTGTAGGATTCCCTCCTATTATCATTCAGTATCTCTTTGCTGCCTTAAACGAAAAAGATAAATTCGATTTTTTAAAAAAGGTACGCCCTATCCGCGGTGGTTCCGTGGAGTTATTAAACCTTCTCATCAAAGGAGACCTTGATGCAAGCCTACTCGGTTTGATTGAACCTCTCAACTATCCTTCAATAGAGTCACACGAGCTATTTCATAAAGAACTGTATGTCGTTTTATCTAAGAACCATCCTTTTGCCACTGCTCCTTCCCTCGCTTTTGAAGAATTAGCAGATCAATCCTTTATACTCTTAGACGAACACTTTGTTCACCTGAAAGCTTTTGAAACGCTTAATCAAAAGTATCAAAACAAGGCAGAAATATTCTTTAAGACTGATGACATTGCCATCCTTAAAGAACTTTTAAAGAAAGGGATTGGCCTTAGTTTACTGGCTGATATCGCACTTTCTGATGAAGATGATGATTTAATAAAAATTCCTCTTATACCGAAGGACAAGATAACTTTTACAGTTTATTACGCTTACCTTAAATCAGCTACACCGTCATCAGAAGTAGAAGCCTTATTTAATCTCTTTAAATCATATGAATAGAAAAAACTCTAACTATCAATGAACTGATAGCTAGAGTTTTTTACATTGTAGATATTATACTCAATGAAAATCAAAAAGCAAACTAGGAAGCTAGCCGCAGGCTGCTCAAAACACTGTTTTGAGGTGGCAGATAGAGCTGACGTGGTTTGAAGAGATTTTCGAAGAGTATTAGACTATAGTAGATTGAAGCTAGAGTAATACGCCGCGACTTCTAAACCTTTTCTAGAAATGAATTTGACTTTCCTAATCGAGTTGTTCAGATTTTATTTCATCTCACTATAATTCAATGATTTTCTAAGAATTCTATTTCTTTCGAAAATTCTTTCAAGGCACTTTCAAAGATTTTCAAATCAGTCCAACAAAAAAAGGTTTATAATTTCCATAAAAGTTGACATGGAAATTATAAAACCATTATTAGTTTAATCCTTGTTGATAACGTGCCAATTCGGCTTGGTTAGCCCAAACATAGTGACCTGGACGGATTTCTACCATGGATGGCTTATCAGTCTCATAGTCGTGTTGACTTGGATCGTAAACCTTCAAGACCTTCTTGCGTTCCAAGATTGGATCTGGAATTGGTACCGCTGAAAGTAAGGCTTGAGTATATGGGTGAATTGGATTGTTAAACAATTCTTCTGTCTCTGCAACCTCTACAATAACACCCTTGTAAATAACTGCGATACGATCTGAAATAAAGCGAACGACCGACAAGTCATGGGCGATGAAGAGATAGGTCAAACCAAGTTCTTTTTGGAATTTTTTGAGCAAGTTCAAGACTTGGGCACGCACAGAAACGTCCA
This sequence comes from Streptococcus mitis, assembly GCF_946190375.1. GTDB lineage: Bacteria > Bacillota > Bacilli > Lactobacillales > Streptococcaceae > Streptococcus > Streptococcus mitis_CJ. Next base: position 20,952 of record NZ_CAMIAF010000008.1, read on the forward strand.
AGGCTGAAATGGGCTCATCCGCAATAACAAAATCTGGTTGCATGACCAAGGCGCGGGCAATACCGATACGTTGACGTTGACCGCCTGAGAATTCATGAGGGTAACGAGTCAAGTGCTCAGCAAGAAGCCCCACTTCACGGATAATATTTTTAACCTTCTCTTTACGTTCTTCCTCATCCTTAAACAAACGGTGATTGTAAAGACCTTCAGAAATAATATAATCAACAGTCGCACGTTCATTCAAACTTGCCGCAGGGTCTTGGAAAATCATCTGGATTCGACGAATCAATTCCGCAGCTTGTTCACGCGATTTCTTACCATTAATCTTTTGACCCTCAAAAATGATATCCCCATTACTTGTATCATTGAGACCGATGATAGCACGACCAATAGTTGTTTTCCCACTACCTGACTCACCTACAAGCGAGAAGGTTTCTCCCTTGTTGATAAAGAAGTTAGCATTTTTAACTGCGACAAACTTCTTACTTCCTTCACCGAAGGAAATTTCTAAATCTTTGATTTCTACTAATTTTTCAGACATTTCCTTCCTCCTAGTCTTCCAGATGGGCAAATCCCATTTTTTCACGGATTTTATCGTGGAGATTTGCAATCACAGCTGGTTTTTCTACTTTTGGAGCATCCTCATGAAGAAGCCAAGTTTTAGCCCAATGTGTCTCTGATACTGAGAATTGAGGAGCTTTTTGTTCAAAGTCAATCTGCATTGCATAGTCTGAACGCAAGGCAAAGGCATCCCCTTTCAGGTCAGTATAAAGTGACGGAGGTGTTCCTGGGATTGAGTAAAGATCCCCTTTATCATCAGCAAGCTGAGGCAAGCTAGACAAGAGACTCCATGTATATGGATGGCGAGGATCATAGAAGACTTCCTCAACAGTTCCATACTCAACAATTTCTCCTGCATACATAACTGCTACCTTATCCGCAATACTTGCTACCACACCAAGGTCGTGAGTGATAAAGATTGTTGTGAAATGATACTCATTTTGTAATGATTTGAGTAAATCAATAATCTGTGCTTGAATGGTTACATCCAAGGCAGTCGTTGGCTCATCACAGATCAAGACATCAGGTCGGCAGGCAAGGGCAATCGCAATAACGATACGTTGACGCATTCCTCCAGAGTATTGGAACGGGTATTCATCAAAACGTCTATCTGCGTCTGGAATCCCAACCTTATTCATGTAGTCAATGGCCAATTCTTTCGCTTCTTTAGCTGTTTTTCCTTGGTGTTTTACAATAACTTCTGTAATCTGACTACCAATTGTTTTAATTGGGTCCAAACTAGTCATTGGATCTTGGAAGATAGTCGCAATCTTAGCACCACGAATTTGTTCCCAATCTTTATGAGAAGATAAGGCTGTCAAATCTTGACCACGGTAGTCAATACTTCCTTGGGCAATGCGACCATTTTCTTCGAGCATACCTGTGAAAGTCTTTGTCAAAACAGATTTTCCTGATCCTGACTCACCTACCAAGGCTAATACTTCTCCTTCAACTAGTTCAAGGGAAACGCCACGAATGGCTGTTAATACTTTGTCACGAACGTCAAATTCCACGACAATATCGCGAGCAGTCAAAATTACATTTTTTTCTTTTGTCATTTCTACTCCTATCTATGTGTACGTGGATCACTAGCATCCGCTAAGTTTTGACCAACTACGAAAAGGGATAAGGATACCAAGACAAGAGTTGTCAATGGAATCCAGAACAAGTAAGCATTGGTTGTTACGTTTTGTGAATAATCTGAAATCAAACGCCCCAAACTTGGCACTGTAATCGGTAATCCAAGACCGAAGAATGACAAGAAGGCTTCATATGAGATAAAGCTTGGAAGCATTTGAGTCATGGTTGTCACAATAACAGATACCAATTGTGGCATGATATTTTTGGCAACAATCTTCAAGGTTGGCGTTCCCAAAGTACGTGACGCCAAGTTGTATTCCAAGTCACGGTAACGCAAGATTTGCACACGGATCATGAAGGCAATTCCAATCCATGTTGTCACACTCATAGCAAAAATCAGATTCCAGAATCCAGCTCCGATTGAGTAAGTCAAGACAATGACAATCAAAAGAGATGGGATGTTTGAGATGACATTATAAACTTCCATCATCACACGGTCAACTGATTTTGAAATTCCCCAAATACCACCGACAAAAACACCGATAACCAAGTTAATTACTGTCGCAATCACAGAAATGAGGATAGAGTTACGAGCTCCGAACCAGACACCGTCAAAGAGAGATTTACCGTTACTGTCTGTACCGAACCAATGCTCAGCATTTGGCTTGATATAACGAGCGCTAAAGTCGTTTACCTTGCTGACATCATTGAAATCAAACTTAGAAAACATTGGGTAGATGAAACTCATCAAAATGATAGCTACCAAGATTCCCAACATGACTACAGTTGATTTTTTCTTCATAAATTGTCTAAACACTGAACCCCAGTATGAATAAGCTGGCGCATCAATGGCTTCAGAGGCAAAATCGTCACGTTTTACAAACTGAAATTTTTCTTTATCGATTGTAGACATTATTTGCCTCCTTTCTCAGTCAATTTAATACGTGGGTCAATAATCGTCATCCAAATATCTCCCAAAAGAAGTGAGAAGATAGAAATACATGTAAAGATGAAGACAAGACCAACGACCATAGAGTTATTAGATGCTTTTACAGAGTCAATCAACATTTTACCCATACCTGGGAAGGCGAAGACTGTTTCAGTAAGGGTTGCACCACCGATAACCCCGATAACAGCACCAGGAATTCCTGAAACCAGCGGAACCATGGCATTTTTAAAGATGTGTTTGTTTGAAATTTCTTTTTCAGACAAACCTTTTGCACGAGCAAAACGAACAAAGTCCTGTGACTGCAAGTCAATCATGTAACGACGAATCCAAATAGCTGTACCAGGAGCACCCAACAAACCAAGGATAACTGCTGGTAAAACATACGAACGCCAATCTCCAGCACCCAAGATAGGGAATGAATCTGGTAAGCCAATTGAAGAACCAGCCAAACGAACGATATAAACCAAGGCAATTGTTGGAAGAGCCATCAAGAAGGTCAAAGCCCCTGTTGAGAAGCTATCAATCCAAGTGTTCTTGAAGCGAGCCATAGCTGAACCAAGTGGCACAGCAATCGCATAAGAAATCACCAAACCGATCAATCCAACAACAGCAGAGCTGGCAATCATTGAAGGATATTGGTAGTTACTTTCAGTAGCCGTATACGGATCATCTTTCCCATAGTTAGCTACTTCACGAGAATCAGCCTGACTAGGTGATTTATAGGTTCTTGAGTAAATATTTACAGAAGAAGTTTTCTTACCTGTTGGGAACTGAACTTGAGATGTTTTTGTTTGCCCTTGTCCTTGAGTAATAACCTGTAAAACAGGGCTATTAGCATAGGTTGGATAAGAGTCACCTAAATTAATGTTCACAAAGTTTTGATGAACAAATGGGAACTGACTGTTGAAGTACAAAAGATATTTGTGTTTGGTACCTGAACCGACCAAGGACCATCCGATAGCTGGATCATTTTCAAAACGAAGGTAACGTTTCAAGTCTGGATTTTCAGGGTCTTGGATTTTATTAGTATGGTCAATGTCAATCAAGTTAGCATAGAAGTGAAAAACACGTTCAAAAATCGGGATTTCACGAGTAGCGTAGAATTGGCCACTTTCAGTAAATTCTCCCAAGGTCCAACCATGACCGATTTGTTTGATGTATTTTTCATAGATAGCCTTGTTGGTGTCATTAGCTTCAACGGTTACAGAAGCATCCATCTGGCTAGCTTTTTCTTGCAACTCTTTGGTATCGTAGTACTCGATATAGCCCATACGCTCATAAACAGTATTCTCATAGTTATCACGTTTATCAGCAGTTGTCGCAATCTTGTTATAGTTGGTATCCTGTTTGAAAATCAATTTTCGAGGAACCATTGTATAGATAATCGTGTAGGTCAAGGTTGTTACTAAGAAGATAGAAACCAAGGACCGCAAAACACGCATAAAAATATATTTTTTCATATCATTTCCTTTAAAAATCCCAAAAGAACCTTCTCCTCATGGAGAGAAAGTTCTATTGAAAATTATTTACTTCACATGACTTGCCAATTCTTTTTGAGCTTTCTCGTTTGACTCAGTCTTTTCTTTCAACCATTTTTCACGAGCTTTTTCATACTCTTCTTTGGTGATTGCTTTTTCACCAACTTCAGTGTACTTCAAGTATCCTGAATTTTCACCTTTAAGGCCGGCTACTGAATATGAAGAGCTAAATGGTAGAACTTTTGAAACATATGAAACGGCTGTTTCTTTAGGAGAAGCCATTACTGGAATTGTCAAAGCATTATCAGTCAACCAAGCTTGTGCTACTGCGTATTTTTCATAACGTTTTTGAACATCTTGGTTTTCGCTGTTTGCGTCATCAAGTAATTTTCCATAGTCAGCTAAACCAAGTTTGCTTACTACTGATGCATCTGTGTTTTGGTCAATACCAAGGTAAAGGCGAGTGCTTCCTCCCTTAAGGACGAATTGATCCAAGAAAGTAGAAGGATCTTGATAGTCAGGGTTCCATCCTAACAAGGTATGGATATCCCAGTCTTGTTCTTTAGCTGTTGGAGCGCTAAATGAAATTGGTAAAGCTTCTGCTTGAGTCATTTGTTGTAAATCTACAACAACATTATCTGAACCCAATACTTTTTCAATTGATTGTTTCAATGATTGAACACGGTTTACAACCGCTGTTGATTCTTGGATAACCAAGGCATCCAAGTGGATTGGGAATTCAACACCTTCAGCTTGTAGGCTTGATTTTGCTTTAGCAAAGACTTCTTTAGCTTTTTCTTCATTGTAAAGGCCATTTTGAGAATCTGCTAGAGACACGTTTGACCAAGTAGAAGAATTTGTCTTAGTCAAGCTATCTTGTACCAATTCACCAAATGTTTTCTTACCAACTTGAAGATTATATGGTGCAAACGTATTACGGATGGCTACTGCAGCTCCATCAGTACCATTTGTTTGAGCTGAGTAAGAATTGCGATCGACCGCAAAGTTCAAGGCTTGACGGAATTCCTTGTTTAGCAATGCTTTCTGAGTAGATGTCTTTTGGGCATCACTTGTTTTGGCAGTGTGGTTATAGGTTGTACGGCCATAATTCAAGCTGACAGTTGCAACACCCGCACCTGGTTCATTAAAGTAAATGTTATCTTTAAAGTCAGCTGCATATTTTTCATATGTAGAACTTGTAGGGAAGATACGAGCCTTGCTATATTGACCATCGGCAAAACCTTTGGCAATTACATCTTGATCCTTACCATCCCAGAAAGTGAACTTAACGTTCTCAATTTTTACATTTTCTTTATCCCAGTAAGCGTCATTTTTAGCCATCTCGATAGATGATTTAGGAGTTACAGCCTTCAAGACAAATGGACCGTTATAAAGAATAGAGTTAGCATCGGTTGGGGCACCAAAACCTTCCCCTTTTGAAGTTAAGAATTCTTCATTAACTGGCATCAAAACACCACTAGTGGTCTTGTCATTCCAGAAAGTTTCTGGCTGGTTCAAAGTATATTCTAGTGTTTGATCATCGAGTGCTTTTACTCCGACGGTTGAAAAATCACTTGTTTCACCCTTGATATATGCTTCTAATCCTTTAATAGAAGAGCTAACGATTGAAAGTCCTTTTGATTTTCCATCTACAGCATGTTTCAAACCAGTAACGAAGTCTTTAGCAGTTACAGGAGCGTATTCTTCTCCCTCTGCGGTTACCCATTTAGCATCCTTACGGATTTTATAGGTATAAGTCAAACCATCTTTTGAAACTGTCCATGATTCAGCAATAGAAGGAACCAGGTTACCATATTTATCATTAGCCAACAAACCATCTACAGCATTTGTTGTGACGAAAGATGTTGAATCAATATTGCTAACGATATAATCCAAAGTTTCTGGATCTGTTTGATAAACATATTGGTAATCTTTTGCTAGTTTAGCATTATTTGAACTAGTGTTTGAACACGCAGCTAGAACTCCTGACGCTAATAAGGTAGCTCCCACTACAGCAAGCACTCGACTTTTTTTCATTTATTTACTCCTCTTATAAAGTATAGGTTATTATTGATTATACCATATATTTTAAGATATTTCAATAAAAGTAAACGAATTTTCAGAATATTTAGGCTTATTAACACAAAAAATCTGAAAAAGCTATTGACTGAAAATCATTTTCAAGGTATAATAATAAACGTTAAGGCGGTATAGCCAAGTGGTAAGGCACGGCTCTGCAAAAGCTTGATCGTCGGTTCAAATCCGTCTACCGCCTTTCAATACCGAATTTATCGGAATTTATCAAGACAAAAAAGCCCGTAAAATAGGGCTTTTTTATTTTTATTTCATGATAAAAAAGGACAACTTTAAAACACTTTTGGGGCGGATTTGGGGGCTGAGTTTTTCGAGGATACTATTCCCTTTTGAAATCAACTGAAAAAAGCTTTGTCACTCCTGGTGACAAAAGCCTCTAGTTTACTCTGTTTCTTCTTCTATTTCAACTTCGGTAATTTGGACTTTTACCTTGGTAACACGGCCATTTTTCACTTTATCATTGGTTAGGATAAGCTGTTTGTTTTGGCTGACCAATTCATAGCTGAGTTTCTCAGTCGTTGGAATGGTCCCAACTCCTGTCAAATAATAACCAGCGATGGTATCAACGTCATCACTTGCCAGTTCGACATCAAAGTAGTCATTAAAATCATTGAGATTCATGGTACCTTGAACAATATAAGTATCTTCTCCGATTTGATGAACTTCGATTTCAGCCTTATCTGTTTCGTCATCGATTTCCCCAACGATTTCCTCTAGGAGGTCTTCAAGTGTCACCAAACCAGCCATCCCACCGTATTCATCTAGCAAGATTGCCATTTGTCTTTGGGTATTGCGCAGTTCTTTTAACAAGTCATCCACAAAAATAGTTTCAGGAACAAAAAGTGGATCTTGTAAAATTCTCTTCCAAACAATATTGTCAAAACCGTCCACAAAGCCCGCCTTAAGGAGACTCTTGGTGTGAATAATCCCAATCACGTTATCCTTGTCTCCATCATAGACAGGGATACGAGAATAATTTTGTTTTAAAATACTTTGGATGATGGTTTGACTATCATCCTGAATATCGACCATAAAGGCATCCGTTCGAGGAACCATGACTTCTCTGGCCATTAATTCGTCCAGTGAAAAAATCCCCTGTAACATTTCAATTTCGTCAGCATCCAATGTTTCTTCACTATTTGTCAGCATATAGGCAATTTCATCACGGGTCATTTTTTCATCCGCATCATCGAATGACATAGGAGTCAAATGGCTCAAGAAATTGGTCGAAGCAGCTAAAAGCCAAACAAAAGGACTGACTAGTTTTCCGAGCCCAATGATAACCGGCGCTGTACGAATTGCCAAGGCATCCTTTAGATTAAGAGCGATTCTCTTAGGATACAATTCCCCAAAAACGATGGAAATATAGGTCAAAAATGCCAAGGATAGAAAAGTTGCCACGGCTTGTGCTGTTTCGCCATTCCCAAGCCAAGAGGCAATCACACGTCCTAGAGTATCAGCTAAACTCGCCCCTGATAAGATTGTAATCAGGGTGATTCCTACCTGAATGGTTGATAAAAAATGGTTAGGATTTTCTAGTACCTTCAGAAGGCGGATGTAGCGTCTGTCTCCTTCTTCCGCCTTTTGTTCAACCCGCGCACGGTTAAGTGAAACCATGGCCATTTCTGTGGCTGAGAAAAAGGCATTTAATACCGTCAAAACAAACAATAAAACAAATTGTAGCAACAAATTCTGACTACTTGGGTCTTCCATAGTTCTTCTCCTAAAATAGTATCTTGTCACTTATTATATCACAAAAATTAGCTCAGTACATATTATTTTTTCTCAGTGTCTATTCTAGTTCTACTTAAATTGTCCAAAAAAGAACCCCTACATCCACAAGTGACATAGGAGTTTATCTTATCTTTTACTGAGTTACAGTTACTTCTCCAGTTCGGTAATCCAGTTGAAGTCCCTTTTGAACATTGGGAACTAGAACATTGAATTCCAATTCTCCGTCTGAAGACTTGGCTTCAATCTGTGAAGCTGAAGGAACTAAATCCTCGTTCGAAGCGTAGTAAAGGGTTACACGGTAACGGACACGCTTGTTTTGGTCCAAGACTTTACGCACCTTGCTTTCATAGTAGTTTTGACCAGTCGAATCCTCGGCTTGTGCCTGATTTGCCCAAGCTGTTTGAACAGCAATGTTTTTAGGATTGCTTGTCGAGGCATCAAAACCATCCAAGCCACCGATTAAGGCATAGCCTAACAAGTGACCTCTATCGACCGCATGGGTATAAGAACCCTTTAGATTCTTGACCTGATGCCAGCCTGGAGGAGTCCATGAAGTCGAACCATTCCCAGTTTCTTCACGATTCTTGTACTGGCGAGTAGCCTTAGACAAGAGGGCATTTGCTACGGTTGGCACTGTTTCCTTGCCCACTGTCTTTGTTTTATTATCAGCGTAGGGCTTACTTGAAACCTTGGCATCTAGATTTGTTTTATTACCATTGACGATAAAAGCACCTAAGCCATTCCACTCCAGGCTCCCTTTTATTTGACTCTTGACCGCGTCTGTTAAGACACTTTCTGCCAATTCTTGACTAGGAGCTTCAGACGCTTGTTTTTTCTGACTAACCTTGGTTTTGGGACTATTAGCTGTCGACTGCAGCTGCTTGATATAATAGCTCCCTGCAGATAAGAGTAATAACACTAGCAGTCCGATCAGTGTCTGTCTTGTTTTTTTGTTCATATTTCTCCTTATCTTTAGAAAAAGGCTGGTTCTCCAGCCTAATTTCCTGTAAATTTATGAATCAATTCCTGCCATTTTGCTGGAGACAGGATAGCCCATGGATCTTGACCCTTTCCCAAGATTCCATAACCTACCATTAAGCCGATTCCTAGGGCTAAAACACCTAAAATCAGTACTATGATGACTAAAAGTAAACGCTTGACTACGTAGCTTGATTTCTTATTCATCTTCATCATTTGCCTCAATCCGCTGAATCTTAGCACCTAGCTGCGCCAACTTCTCATGGAAACGGTAGTAACCTCTATCCAAGTGAACCAATTTACCGACAACAGTTTCTCCTTGTGCTACCAAACCTGTCAAAATCAAGGATGCGCTGGCACGAAGGTCAGTTGAAAGGACTTCCGCTCCCTGCAAAGGTTGCCCACCAACAATACGAGCTGTATCACGGATAATCTCCGAGTGCAAGCCCATGCGTCGCATTTCTTCTAAGTGTTGGAAACGATTTTCGAAAACTGTCTCCACCATAGTTGATTCCCCTTTTGCAACGGTCATCAAGGCTGTAAATTGAGCCTGCATATCTGTTGGAAATCCTGGGTGGGGCAAGGTTTTCACATGGACAGCTTTTAGCTTTTCTAGTTGAGAACGAACTCGAATTCCTTCAGTCTCCTCTGTCACTTCCACTCCCATTTCAAGCAATTTAGCAATCAAGGGACGGTTGTGCTCCCAAACAGCGTCTCGAATCAAGACATCACCGCCAGTCATGGCAGCAGCTACCATAAAGGTTCCTGCTTCGATACGGTCTTGGACTACATTGTGAGTCGTACCATGAAGTTTATCAACACCGGTGATGGTAATGGTCTCTGTACCAGCACCTTTAACCTTTGCTCCCATTTCATTGAGGAGAATGGCGAGGTCAACAATCTCAGGCTCACGCGCAGCATTTTCAATAACTGTCACACCATCAGCCAAAGTCGCTGCCATCATCAAGTTCTGCGTAGCACCAACACTTGGGAAGTCCATATAGATATGAGCACCCTTCAAGCGGTCAGCCTTGGCTTCGATATAACCAGCCGTCTGGCTAATCTTAGCCCCCATGGCTTCCAGACCTTTCAAATGAAGATCAATAGGACGGCTACCAATCGTACAACCACCTGGCATGGATACTTTGGCATGACCTACACGGGCAAGAATTGGTCCCAAGACAACGATAGATGCACGCATCTTGCTGACATACTTGTAAGGAGCTTCCTCTGTGATATCGCCAGTCGCATCCACCTCGACAAGATGAGCTTCCTCATCAAAATCCACCTTGGCATTTAAACCGCGAACCACCTGATTCATAGTGAAAACATCTGACAAGATAGGAACATTCTGCAAGACGGTCTTTCCTTCACTTGCTAGAATAGTCGCTGCCAATAAGGGCAAGACTGCATTTTTTGCTCCCTCGATCGTAACACTTCCTACCAGACGATTATCGCCACCTTGAACTACAATTTTTTCCATAGAGTATTTTCCTTTAATGTTGGTTTTATAAATAGACTTACTTTTTGAATAAACCTATTAACTAATTTGTTAATAATCCAAGCAAAAATCAGACTTATCATCAATACAAAAAATGTAAATAACACATCATTTACTCTGGATGACACAAATATTTTTTCCAGAATAGAGATTACTAGTCCATGTATCATATATAATTCAAACGATATACTACCTAGTAAAATCAAAGACATATTTGAAAAATTTATTTTTTTCAGAAAAACAATAATAAAGTAGATTGTAAAAATAATATTATCTAAATTAGCCGCCAGTGCATAACTATAGCTATCTTCTAAATGTATATACTTCAATAAAATATTGTATTTATGTGAGAAAAAGAGCAACACAGTGACTAAAATAATTGCTATAAAGTAATACCTATCTAAAAATCTATCAATTTTATTTTGATTTTTAGCCCATATTAGACCAATAACGAAGGCCAAGGCACTATTGTACCACCAGACGCTATAGCCTAATTTTATAGCCAAACAGATATAACAGATTATAAATATTGTATTGACAACAATAGATAAGAACTTATTTTGAAAAAACTTAAACGATATATAAAAGAACACATACATTAAAATTATAATATCAACAAACCAACCATTATATATAATTGTACTTCCTTTTTTAAATAAATTAATAAAAAAATTTAAATCCATTAATTGACCGTTTACGAATCTGTAAAACATATAAATCAAAGATATAGAAAAAAATGGAACTAGAATTTTAGAAAGTCTCTTAACTAAAAAATTATCTAGGTAGTTTTTCTTATTTTCGTTCTGAAAATACAATCCATAGGCGGACAAAAAGAAGAAAATAGAAACAATATAGGTCCCCATATAGGAAAAATTAGAAAATTCATCACCAGATGTAACCCATTGCGACACATGATGAAATATTATTCCTATGGCTAGAAATCCTCTAAGCCCTGATGTAGATTCAACACTTAGATATTCCTTATTTTGAGGTAACAAATAAATTAATAGCGTTATTAATAACAAGACTATAATATCCATGAATTCTATTTCTCCCTATAAGTTTAATAATATCTTGAAAGTAATTTCTTAAACACGCAAATTATAATAATCCTCTAAGCGCTTCTTGCCACAACTGATACAGGCTGATAAAGAAAGAACTCATGATGTAGCCCATGACAATGCTAAAAAAGGCTACTAGTAAACGAACTTTTCCTGTATTCTCAGCTGTCACTTTTAAAACCTTTTCCCATCTAACAAGATTCTTTAAAAGGTAAAAACTCACATAAATAAAGAGCATGTGACTGCTTAGAGTGAATAATAATTGAACCATTTGACTATTATACCATCTTCTCTGTTTGTGCGCTAGTTTGGAAATTTCTCTTAAAAACTAGGGATTGTTTTTCAAGTAATCAATTGCATCTTGTAGGGTTTTAACAGGCACGATTTTCATATCTGTCTTGATTGTTTTAGCTGCTTCTAGGGCTGTTTGGTAGTTGTTTTTCGCATCCGGATGCGCTTTTTGTTCTTCTTCGCTAACAGGGTTATCTGGAGCAAAGAAAATAGCAGCACCTTCTCTAGCCGAAGCAACAACTTTTTTATCAATACCTCCAATATCCCCCACATTACCATCACGGTCAATGGTTCCTGTACCGGCAACAATACGGCCATTTCTAAGACCAGGGTCAGCTATTTGGGTATAGATTGCCAGACTAAACATGAGACCTGCACTTGGACCGCCGATACCAGCTGTTGAAAAGCGAATTGGGACATCACTGGTCACTTCTGTACGGTCAATCAATCCGATTCCAATCCCATTTTTGCCATTTTCCAAGGTGATAATCTTACCTTCTGCAGACTTGGTTTGCCCATCCTCTTCATAGGTGACCTTGACGGAGTCCCCTAGTTTTTGAGAATTGACGTAATCAATCAAGTCTTTGGAACTGTCAAAGGTCTGATCATTGACTGCGGTAACTGTATCAGAGATGTTGAGAATCCCTTTAAAGGTCGAATTATCCGTCACAGTCAAAACATAAACCCCAAGGTATTTAAGTTCAATATCCTTACCAGCTGTTTTTAGCCCTTGATACTTGGCCATATTTTGCGATGTTTGCATGTAGAATTGATTGATCCGCATAAATTCAACATCGGAAGAGCCACCTGTAGTCTCTTGGGCACTACGAATATCTGTAAAAGGCGTCAACCACGCATAAATCATATGGGCTAAAGTGGCATGCTGGACACCAACCGTAACGAATTGATAGGCACCAGCTTCCTTATCTTCTGTGTCATTGACTTTAAGGACTTGGCGAATATCTTCCGAACCACCTGGAACCTCTATATAGTAGGGCAAGGGCACTACAAATGCCAAGAAAGTCACAATCAAGGCCGCAATGACGTATAAGGGCCATCTAATCTTTTTTTTCATTTCTTATTTCCTCCAAAATACTCTCAGGAACATAACAGGTAATATCCTGACCAAACTTCAAAAGCTCTCTAACACCTGATGAACTAATATAGAGATGTTCAGGTCGACTATGTAAATAAATGGTCTCTATATCAGGAGATAGCTGATGGTTGTAGTAATCAAAACTAGCTTCATATTGCAAATCCGCTGCATTCCTCAAACCACGCACTAGACAAGTAGCCCCCAGTCTTTTTGCAACATCAACCACCAATTCATCATGAGAAGACACAACTTCAACATTTTCTAAATGTTTCAAAGCCTCTTCTAGCCCCCGTTTACGATTTTCGATAGGGAGAAATCCTTGTTTGTGGGGATTAAAAAAAATACCGACATAAAGCTTATCAAAGAGTCTGCTCGCCCGTTCAATGATATCCAGATGCCCATTTGTCATCGGATCAAATGAGCCTGTGAATAAGCCAATCTTATCTGACATAGACTGTCACCTTACTAATTCCATAAATTTTTTCCTTCCAGATGCCCAGACAGGCAATTTCTTCTGGAAGTTCAACGGCTTTATCCGTCTCACACACGACCATGACATCTTCAGAAAAAAGCTCCCTCTCAGCCATTTTTTCAATATCTGCTACGATTTGTTCCTTGGCATAAGGAGGGTCTAAGAAAATGAGGTCAAATCCCCCAGATACCTGTTCCAATGCCCTTTCTGCATCCATTTTGAGAAGTTGAAATTTCCCAACTTCCTTGGTCATCTGAATATTTTCAGCCACGATAGCCTGAGCCTTACGGTCTCGCTCAACCAAAACAGCGCTGGACATGCCACGCGATACTGCCTCGATAGATAAACCACCACTACCTGCATAAAGGTCCAAGACTCGTCCACCTTCAAAGTAGGGACCAATCATGTTAAAAATAGCTCCCCTAACCTTATCCGAAGTAGGTCTTGTCGTCTTACCTTCTAGTGTCTTGAGGGGACGTCCCCCATAGATTCCTGATACGATTTTCATACCGTTTATTATACCAAATTATAGGCAAAAAGAGAAAGAAAACCGAACCTTGCGGTTCGATTCTCTATAAAATATTTTCGTAAGTATCGCGGACTTCTTGAGGCCAAACACTTGTTTGCACTTCTCCGATGTGTTTCTTACGAAGTAAGAACATGGCCATACGAGATTGTCCAATTCCTCCACCGATTGTCAATGGGAATAGGCCATTCAACAAAGCCTTGTGCCATTCCAATTCCAAGCGGTCTTCATCACCGGTAATTTCTACCTGACGGCGAAGAGTTTCTTCATCTACACGGATTCCCATAGAAGACAACTCAAAGGCTCCACCTAAAGATTCATTCCAGACAAGAATATCACCATTTAGACCCTTGTAGCCATTTTCAGACTCGCTTGTCCAGTCATCGTAGTCTGGTGCACGTCCGTCGTGCGGTTTACCGTCTGGTAATTCACCACCGATACCGATCAAGAAGACTGCTCCAAATTCTTTACAAATAGCATTTTCACGCTCTTTTGGTGTCAAGTCTGGGTAGCGTTCTACCAACTCTTCTGTGTGGATAAAAGTGATTTGTTTTGGCAAGATTGATTCGATGTCATAGCGAGCTTCAACAGCTAGTTCTGTCAAACGAATGGCCTTATAAATCTTCTCAACTGTTTCTTTTAGATAAGCGATGTTACGCTTACCATTTGGGATAACCTTCTCCCAGTCCCACTGGTCAACATAAACAGAGTGGGTCGCATCCAACGAGTCTTCGTCTGGACGAAGGGCCTTCATGTGGACGAAAAGACCTTCCCCCTCACCGAAACCAAAACGAGCCAAGGTATGGCGTTTCCATTTAGCAAGTGAGTGCACCACTTCATAAGTAGCATCAGGGATTTGGAGAACCTTGACCGATACGGCGTTCTCCACACCTGATAAGTTGTCCTGCATCCCGTCGCCGACCCTGCTCAAGATAGGACCTTGAACTTCGACAACTTCTAACTTATCTTTCAAATACTGGGTAAAAGTGTTTTTGACAAAGGAAATCTCTTCTTGTTGATGGATAAAACTTTTCTTCATAAACTACTCCTCAAAAAATTAATTAAAAGCATTATACACCTATTTTCAAGAAAAGGAAAGAGCAAATACGAAAAAAATCAGTGCTCCTTCGAACACTGATGTTAGGTACCTTCTAGTCATTACGACCGAAGATACGTAAAATACTTAGGAAAAGATTGATAAAATCAAGATAGATACTGAGAGCCATTGACACAACCCAACCTGTCGCTACACGACCTTGTGATTGCTCATAAACGAGACGAATTCTTTGGTTGTCCCAAGCAATCAACCCTGAGAAAACCAAAACCATGGCTACGCTAATCATATAATCAAAGAAGCCACTAGCCAAGAAAATATTGACTACCATAGCAATCAGCAAACCGATAAGAGCCGCCATCATAGCTCGACCAAGACCACTCAAGTCTTTCTTGGTGAAGATACCAACTGCCGCCATGACAAAGAAGAGAAGGGCGCTCGATACAAAGGCAGATAAAACTGTACCCGGAGTATAGAAGGCTACCACAAAACTGAGGGTAAAGCCGTTTAAAACAGAGTAAAGTAAAAATACTGGAAGAGCCGCTGGACTATTCTTTGAAGCCATACTGCTGGCAACGAAAACCAAGGCCAACTCCGCAAAAGTAGCAATGGTCAACCAGAGACGCCCCTGCATCAAAAAGTAAACCAACTGAGATTGAAAGACCGTCAACATAAGGCCTGATACCAAAGCAGATAGTCCGATCCCCAGACCAACAAAGGCATAAACCTTAGCGTAAAATTGATTGAGACCTGCACGGTCATGAATAATAGTGTGATTCATCTTTTCTCCTTTTCTATGAACATCTTTCCTTGATTATAACAAAGAAAGTTAAAATTAGCTTAAATGGAAAATTAAAATACCGGCCGCAACGGCAACATTCAAACTCTCTGCCTTACCCTTCATGCTAATATGGACCAATTGATCTGCACTTTCAGCCATGAGGGGACTAATTCCTTGACCCTCATTTCCCATGACTAGTACAAAATTTTCTATAGGAGGCAGTTCTCTGTAATCAACAGAATCTTTAGATAGGGTTGTTGCCAGCACTGGGATAGCTGCTTCCTTAGCTTCCTCGAGAAGCCTTTGACTAGACATTCGGTAAATGGGCAGATGGAAATGACTGCCTTGCATGGAACGTAGGGTCTTGAGACTGTAGATATCTGCCGACTTATCTGAAACAATCACTCCTGTATAGCCTGCTGCATCCGCAGTTCGAATGATCGTTCCCACATTACCAGGATCTTGCACATCTTCCAAAAACAAGAACTTGCCCTGACTCAAGTCAGCTTGCCCTACTTCTTCTTTTTGAACCACGGCAACAATGCCCTGTGGAGTCTGAGAATCTGCCAAATCTAGCAAAATATCCTCTGACACCCAGACAGTTTGCGGAAACGATGCTAGCTGATCTCGATAATTTTCTAAGGCAAAGATTTTCTCAATCGTCACTCCAGCTTGAACAGCTTCTTCAAACAAGTGCCAGCCTTCAATCAAATAAGCAGACTTGCGGTATTTTTTTTGGTGTAATTTCTTGGCATTTTTTACCACAGAATTGGCTTTTGAGGTTATAATAGTCATAGAAATATTATAACACAATCAAAGGGGTTTGGTATGCAAAAGGTTAGAATGATTGCCCAAGGTACGGTGCAAGGAGTCGGCTTTCGTTGGGGTGTTTACAGCTTGGCACTTGAAATTGGTGGCATCACAGGTCGGGTATGGAATAACGACGATGGCACAGTGGAAATCTTAGCCCAAGCAGACTCATCTGCTATCATGGCGAAATTTATCCAAGAAATCCGAAAAGGACCCACACCTTTTTCAAAAGTCAGCTACTTAGATGTCAAACTAAGTAACTTTCCTCCTTACCCTGACTTTAAAATCGCAAATTAAGTCTCTAGAACTATTGTATATTTTGTAAAAAAACAGTAGAATAGAAAGGTATAATTTTTAAAGAAGGAATAAAAACAGTGAAATCTATTAAACGTTTTGCACTCTCGGCTATGGGAGTGGCTATGTTGCTTGTCTTGACTGGCTGTGTTAGCGTCGATAAAGCCACAGGAAAGCCAATAGGATTTATTTGGAATACGATCGGAGCGCCTATGGCTGAAGCTATCAAGTACTTCGCTACTGATCAAGGTCTAGGCTTTGGTGTCGCTATCATCATCGTAACCATTATCGTGCGCTTGATTATCTTGCCACTTGGTATCTACCAATCATGGAAGGCAACGCTTCACTCTGAAAAGATGAACGCCCTCAAGCACGTCCTTGAGCCACATCAAACTCGTCTCAAGGAAGCGACTACTCAAGAAGAAAAACTCGAAGCCCAACAAGCTCTCTTTGCCGCTCAAAAAGAACACGGCATCAGCATGTTTGGTGGTGTAGGATGTTTCCCTATCCTCCTTCAAATGCCTTTCTTCTCTGCAATTTACTTTGCTGCCCAACATACTGAAGGGGTTGCTCAAGCAAGCTACCTAGGAATTCCTCTAGGCTCTCCAAGTATGATTTTAGCTGCCTGCGCTGGTGTCCTTTACTATCTTCAATCACTCCTTTCACTTCACGGAGTAGAAGATGAAACGCAAAGAGATCAAATCAAGAAAATGGCTTACGTGAGCCCAGTCATGATTGCCGGCTTCTCCCTCATCTCACCAGCTAGTGTCACACTTTATTGGGTTGTCGGTGGTTTCATGATGATTCTCCAACAGTTTATCGTCAACTATATCGTTCGTCCAAAACTTCGCAAAAAAGTCCGTGAAGAACTGGCGAAGAACCCACCAAAAGCAAGTGCTTTCTCTAAACCAAGTGGACGAAAAGACGTTACCCCTGAACAACCAACTGCTATCACAAGCAAGAAAAAACACAAAAATCGCAACGCTGGAAAACAACGTTCGAGATAAAGCTACGTAAATTATCCAATAATTAAAAAACGAATGAATGATAAATAGTTTTCATCAACTAGATATCATCATTCGTTTTTATTATCTACCGTTACATCTTATACTAGTCAAAAAAGTTAAATAGTTTAAAGGCTCACATATAAAAACTATTCAATCATAAATTAACAAGTAAATCACTATGATTTAATACACTTCACAGTTATTAAAACTTCTGCTCCCGCGTCTCTATTTCTAAGCTCAACTCGGCCTTTGTGTAGTTTTGCAACTCTACATACAAAACTAAGTCCAATACCATAATGTTGCTCTTTATACGATCTAGCTTTATCCATACGATAAAAGAGCTTTCCAAAATTAGTTAAAACTTCCTCTGGAAATTCCGAACCATTATTCCATATACCTATTTTCAATTCCTTCCCCTCTTGCTCTACCCTAATGTTAATTTTAGGATTCTGTTTATCGGCGTATTCCAGAGCATTTGTTAAAATATTTTGTATTGCACGAATCAGAAGAGATGGATTTATATAATAGTTTTCAGTTCCTTTCACATTTTGTTCAAAAGAAAACTTCATCTGATTTTTTATCAAAAAAGAGACTTCTTTCTCTAATTCATTTATAAAATCTGAAGAGGAATATTCCACCCAGCCTGTCTCATCATCATAATAGGTTTTAGAATAGTGAATTAATTGATTGAAATAATCTAGTAACTGTTGACTAGCTCTTTCTATATCTGCTAAGCATTCTTGAGATTGGTCGTTTTCAGTTATCGCCTGCAAAAATTCCACATTCCCCCTAATAATGGTTAAGGGAGTTTTTAAATCATGAGAAGCTGCTGAAACCTGAAACATCAAATCTTCTTTCTGCTGTTTCTCATCAACTATTAATTGTCGAATTCTATCTTGCATCACAATAATCCGATTTCCTGTCTCACGAAATTCTTTAACCGTTAAACTTTCTGTACATTCCTTCTCCAACCACATACTATTTTCATAAATCAAAGTCATTTCATAACTCAGTTTTTTCAACAATTTTCCAATGTGATAACTTATTAGAACAATCAATAAAACACAAATATATATCCATGATGACACATTGAAAAAAATTGATAGAACACCACTATTTTTTAGAGTTTTCCCGTCTTCATTTATTTGTATAGATACTGAAGCTAAGGGAATAAGATAGGCCATTAGTAAGCCAAGACTAAACTGCCAAATAATTCTCCAATAGGTTTCTCGAATTAATTGTCTAAAACTTTTGATTCTACCCATTGATATCCTCCACCGTATAAGGTTTTAATTGGATTTAATTGATAAGGTTTCAGCTTTTGACGAATTTGATAAATGTACTCTGAAACCGAACGTAAAAGCGCTTCTGAACTTTGTGGATATAGATAATTATAAATTTCCTCAATAGAATATATTTTACTTGGGTTGCTTGCCAAAAGATTCACTATGTCAAATTCCCTCCTTGTCAGAGCAATCTTATCATCGTTTACAAATAGTTCCTTACTATCCGTATATAGTATAAGCTTCCCAATCTTTATTTGATGAACATTTCCTTTAGTCCGTTCTTCACGACGCAAGTGCATTTTAACACGTGCTAAAAGTTCTTGCATACTAAAGGGCTTCATAATATAATCATCAGCACCTGCATTGATTCCAGCTACTAAGTCTTCATCCATATCCTTGGCAGTTATAAAACAGATAGGAACAGTTATCTGCTCGCGAATCATCTGACAGATTTCTAAACCACTAACAGGCATCATAATATCTAATAAAATCAAGTCAAATCCTGTAAAATCACAAAGATCAATCTCTTCTACCTTATTTCGTATGACTACTTCATATTTTTCATATTCTAGTACTTTTTTTATTAGGCGAAGAATAGCAAGATCATCATCTACCACCAAAATTTTATAAGCCATAACTCGCCCTCCTAACTATATTATAGCACTAACCGAGAAAAAGACAGGACATCCCCTGTCTTTAGCGTACATTTTTTCCTATAAGTATCAATGTAGCAAATACAAAAACAATTAATAACCAAACTATTTGTATCCCTAAGCCTTGCCACACTGGATAATAAAGAGACAATGGATAGGTATAAAAACAATTCATACTAGTTAGTAATGGTAAATTTCTAAAAAAAGAACTGAATTGTAGTAACATTTGTCCCAACCCCAATAAAAGGGATAAACTTATTCCCAGAATTAAGATAAAAGACTGGGAAATAAATACAAAAATACCACTTAAAAGAGAGAAGGTTAGAATAGAAATACAAGCTGGAAATAGAATTGTTAGAACATGTTTAATATTACTCAAAAGATTGATATTGTAGTATCCTTGCGCGATTAGTATGCATAATGATATTACAGCGACCAATAGGATAATTTCAATACATAATAGAATAGCTAGTTTACAGATTATAAATTTCAAACGATTTGGACATGTAAGAAAACTGGTACGAAGGCTAGAACCTGTAAATTCTTGACCTATAAATAGAACCACTAGACTAACGAAACCTGCCTGTCCTAAATAGAGACTTTGCAGTAGCTGTTCCAAAACAAACTGTAGGGTCAACTGGTCTGGCTTACTATTTAAAAAAACAACCATCGCTGGAACACACAGTAATAGAGCACCTATAATCAACCAGTGCCAAGGATTCATCATAAACTTGAGATACTCACTTTTAAGTTGCTCTTTCAACTTATTCACCTCCTCCAATATCTGACTTAAGTAATCGGTAAATTGCTAAAGCCAAGAATAAGAAGTTCCAACAAAGTAAAAGTAAAATATGTTGTAAACTATTCTGTTCTAAAATTTGAGGAGATGTAGCAATCAATCCTTGCCCCAATGCAACTGGAAGAAATTTTGCAACCGATATATAGTTTGCTAAGAATGTTCCTACATTGTAGACTTGGGGAAGCAAAAATAATAGAGGAACAATGGCTGTTTTAAATGTCAAAGCCATAATATAGGCCAGTAGTCCCAACAAAGTCCAAGCTATACTGGCTAAAAATATATAGAACCAAACTGTTCCATTTAGTGAAAAAAGCAATAAGCCATCTTGTCCTAAAACATAATGTGTCATGTTAATCGTAAGGAATATTGATAGAAAGGAAATGAAAAAAGAAAATACAAGCCAAACTAATGTTTTTAAAACTAGGAAAGTACTTCGATTTGTAATAGAGAGGAGGCTTGTACGAATAGCAGAGCATTTATACTCCTCGGCTCCGTAAATTGAGCCTAGGATAATCATAATAAAAACACCAAATAAAGTGACATCAAAACCTAAAAATTCAATAGGAGGTATAGCTTCTGCTAATTCTGGATTTGTCGCTGGTGTAGCATGAATACCAACTGAAACAATCTGAGAAGCACCAATATTTGCTAAGAATGTTTGAAATACGAGTATCAAGAATAGTACAATATGAGTAGCTCTCTTATAAAGTAATTTCAATATTTCAGAATGAAGAGAGTAAATAAGTGCCATGTCACTTTCCTCCCTCTGTTAAACTAAAGAAGACTTCTTCTAGTGAAGAAAGATTTTTCATCACTTCTTGTAAAGTGCCTTTTATAAGAACTTTTCCTTTATTTATGATAACTACATCATCTGTTACTGCTTCCACTTCCGATAATATATGAGATGATAGCAAGACTGTCTTCCCTTCTTGAGCTTGTTTTTTTATAAACTCTCTAAACCACCGAATTCCTCTTGGATCCAACCCATTAGTCGGTTCATCCAATATCAGATATTGAGGATTTCCTAATAGAGCTGTTGCAATTCCTAATCGTTGTCCTTCTCCTAATGATAATTTCCCAATTTTAGATTTTTTCTTATGGCTAATATCCACCATATCCAAGACTTGCTCAATTCGCTGACTGGATATCCCATTACTAGCAGCAACAATTTTCAAATGTTGATAAACAGTCCGATCATCAGGAGCACCTACACTGTCAAATGAAGCTCCTACAGTTTTTAGAGGAAATTTTAATTCCTTATAAGTTTGATCTCCAATTTTAGTAAGGCCAGATGTTGCTTTGTCTAATCCTAATAAAATACGTAAGGTTGAACTTTTTCCAGCTCCATTTGGACCTAGGAAAGCAGTCACTCTACCTGCTTTTGCTTCAAAAGAAATATCTTTTAAAATTTGAGTTTGGCCATATGACTTACATAAATTTTTAATAGTAATACTTTGTTCCATAGATGTTCTCCTATTCTATTTAATATTTCTAAAAGTAACTATATCTTACACATTCATTTTCGGATTTTTTTCAGAATTTCAAGAGTCAAAAGATTTAATACTCAATGAAAATCAAAGAGCAAACTAGGAAGCTAGCCGTAAGCTGTACTTGAGTACGGTAAGGCGACGCTGACGTGGTTTGAAGAGATTTTCGAAGAGTATAAAATTTTGTTTTATTTAATTATATATATTTGTGTAAACTTAAAAGCCCGATGTTTCCATCAGGCTTCTTTTTTATCCATGTACACGTTTCATATAGTCTTGATAACTTTCGGTATCCATGAGTTTTTTAGCGTTCTTGACGCGGTCTGCTGTTGGCGGTTTAACCCCTTCGAGTGAATAAGGAATTCCCAATTCACGCCATTTGAACTCACCCATGGTGTGATAAGGTAGAATTTCAAACTTATCAACATTTTTGAGGGTCTTAACGAACTTACCAAGTTCAATCAAGTCATCGTCTCTGTCTGTTAAGCCCGGAACTAGCACGTGACGAATCCAGACAGGTTTTCCAATATCTGATAGATACTGGGCACAGGCCAGGATGTTTTTATTGGTTTGGCTAGTGACAATCTTGTGCTGTTCTTCGTTGATTTCCTTGATATCCAAGAGAACCAAGTCAGTGACAGCCATGAGCTTGTCAAACTTTTCAAGGTAACGTGGTTTATTACGGAAAGGAAGGGCACAGGTGTCCAAGGTACAGTGGATTCCTTGTTCTTTAGCCTTGGTGAAGAGGGCAATCAGAAAATCAATCTGCAAGAGAGCTTCTCCTCCACTGACTGTAATACCGCCCTTATTTCCCCAGAAACCACGGTAACGCAAGGCCTCTGTCAAGACATCATCTACCGTTCGTTCACGTGATTTATTGGACTCCATAGCCCAAGTATCCGGGTTATGGCAATACTGGCAACGCATGTGACAGCCCTGCAAAAAGACAATAAAGCGAATACCAGGTCCATCTACCGAACCAAAGCTTTCTGTCGAATGCACCATTCCTGTCACTTGTCCATAATCAATTGTTTCTTCAGACATATCGTTACCTTCCTTGAAAACGTTTTATAGTTTTATTATATCACGACTTGAAGGAAAAACAAGATTTTTGCCTATTTTTTAGAAAGCAATCTGTTTTTCAATTTCATTTTCAATGAATTATCATTTTATTCTTCAAAATCAAAGCCATACAAGGTTGCAAAGTAGTCCTCAGGGCGCTCTGCACGGCGGATTTGGCGGGCTTTACCTTCTTCGGTATAGAGGATTTCCGCAGAACGAAGTTTGGCGTTGTACTGGTAGCCCATTGAAAAACCGTGAGCACCTGTATCATGAATTACCAGCAAATCACCGATTTCTGTATAAGGCAGTTCGCGATTCACTGCAAATTTATCATTGTTTTCACAGAGTGAACCAACCACATCTACCACTTCAGCTGGTCCATCTGGATGGGTCACGTTAGTAATATGATGATAAGCTCCGTACATAGCTGGACGCATGAGGTTGACTGCTGATGCATCCACACCTAGATAGGTACGGTAGGTTTCCTTCTTATGAGTGACTCTTGTGACCAAAGCACCGTGAGGTGCCAACATAAAACGACCCAATTCGGTGAAAATCTTAACCTGACCAAGACCTGCTGGTGTAAGGACCTCTTCATAAACTTTACGAACCCCCTCACCAATCAAAGCGATATCATTTGGCTCCTGCTCAGGACGATAGTTGACACCAATACCGCCAGAAAGATTGATAAAGTCTAGCGAAATGCCCAACTTTTCCTTGATTTCAACAGCCAATTCAAAAAGCTGACGCGCCAACTCTGGATAATAGAGATGGGTCACGGTATTGGATGCTAGGAAGGAGTGAATCCCAAAAGTCTTGGCTCCTTTTTCCTTCAAGATAGCAAAAGCTTCAAAGAGCTGGTCCTTGGTCATGCCAAACTTGGCTTCTCCAGGATTGTCCATAATGTCTGTCCCCAGTTCAAAAACGCCTCCAGGATTGTAACGACAAGAAATAATTTCTGGAATGCCTGCTGCACGCTCCAGATGTTCAATATCTTCAAAAGCATCCAAGTTAATGGTCGCACCTAATTCACGTGCATAGGCATATTCCTTATCTGGCGTGTTGTTTGAAGAGAACATAATCTCAGAACCTGGAAAATTCAGTTTATGACTCATCAAAAGCTCCACATAACTAGAGCAGTCCACGCCACAACCTTCCTCTTGGAGAATTTTCAAAATAGCTGGAGTTGGAGTAGCCTTAACTGCAAAATATTCCTTAAAGCCCTTGTTCCATGAAAATGCTTGGTTGACGGCTCTTGCCTTTTCACGAATTCCCTTCTCATCATACAAGTGAAAGGGAGTTGGGAACTCGGCAACAATCTTTTCTAAGTCTTCTTTATTGATAAATGGTGTTTTCATAAGTTTCCTTCTATTCTATTTGCAAAGAAAGGCTGGGACAATTGTTCCAACCTTTAGTTCTATCTCTTATTTATCTTCGTCAAAGATATTGCCAACCTCAACATCGATGGCTTGGTTCTTGACATCAATATTGGTTACCTTCAAGAGTGACTTGTAATCAAACTGCTTTTCACGTTCTTCTTGGGCATTATCCGCAAAGACCGCTACACCTGCCAATTCTGAATCAAACTCACGCAAGAGACTAATCATCCCATTGACCGTTCCGCCACCTTTCAAGAAGTCATCCACAATCAGGACACGGCTACCTGCCTTGAGACTGCGCTTTGAAAGGAACATTTTCTCAATGCGGTCACCACTTGAACCTGAAACATAGTTGACGCTAACAGTTGAACCTTCGGTAATTTTCAGGTCACGGCGCACAATAACAAAAGGAACATTGAGGACATTGGCAACTGCATTTGCAAGTGGAACACCCTTAGTCGCTACAGTCATAACTGCATCAATTTTTTGGTCCATAAAGCTCTTAGCAATAATGCGACCAATATTTTTCAAGATAGCTGGTGTGCTAAGCAAATCAGACAGGTAGATGTAACCACCTGGCAAGATACGATCACTTTCTGACAACTTGGCACGCAAGTCTTCAACCATTTCCTTGGCATCATGGCTTGAGATTGATGGTGTGAAAATAACACCACCACCAGCACCAGTTACTGTCTGGATATGACCGATTTCAATTTCCTCAAATGCGCGTTTGATAATCACGATATCCTCTGAGATGGATGATTTAGCAGATTCATACTTTTCAGCAAAAGTATTGAGACTAGTTAGTTTATAAGGATTATTAATCAAATAGTTGGAAATGACAACCATCCGATCACTTCTTCTTAATTTCATTTCTATTTCCTATTCCATTTTTATTCAAAAAATCAAAAAGCAAACTAGAAAGCTGGTCGCTGACGATTCAAAACACTGTTTTGAGGTTGTCGATAGAACTGACAAAGTCTGTAATATAACTACATATATACATACGACAAGGCGATGTTACCCTAGTTTGAAGAGATTTTCGAAGAGTATTAATTTTTATCTTTTACTTATTATACCATATTCACATAAAAAAACGAACATTCTTGTCCTAAAAAATGCTCATTTTTCTTAAATTATTAATCTAAATCTGGTTTATAGAAGGAACGATTGTCCATAGCGAAGATTTTATTGGTCATCTCTCCCTTATCCACCAAAGCCAGAGCTGTTGACATCATCATCATGCTAGCATCCAGATTATCAATCATATGGATAATCTCTGCTTCCATAATGCGTGGACGGACTGGACTTCCATACTCAAGTAAGCCGTGGTGACTGAGGATAACGTGACGAAGCAGAACGACTTCTTCCTTGGTATCATCAATGCCGAGTTCCATAACTGTCTTGGTAATTTCGCTATCAATTAGAGCAATATGCCCAAGGAGATTGCCTCGCACTGTGTACTCGGTCTGGTCTGGTCCCGTCAACTCGATGACTTTAGCTAAGTCATGCAGCATAATCCCTGCATAAAGCAGGCTCTTATTGAGCTGAGGATAGATTTCGCTAATGGCATCTGCCAAGCGCACCATGGTTGCCGTATGATAGGCCAAGCCCGTTTCAAAGGCATGATGGTTTGTCTTGGCAGCTGGATAGGAGTAAAATTCCTTATCATACTTGGTGTAGAGCTTTCGGACAATCCGTTGCCAAACAGGATTTTCAATTTTAAAAATCATTTGCGACATGTAGTCACGGATTTCCTTGACATCAACTGGTGACTTGACCTTGAAATCAGCTGGGTCATTGGGTTCACCAGGTTGAGGCAGACGGAGAGTAATTTGGTTAACCTGAGGGGTGTTGTTATAAACTTCTCGGCGTCCTTTCATGTGGACAACCTTACCTGCGGTAAAGGCCTCAATGTTATGAGGTTGGGCATCCCAGAGTTTCCCTTCAATCTCGCCACTATCATCTTGGAAGGTAAAGGCTAGGTAGTTTTTCCCAGCTCTAGTTTGCCTCAGGTCAGCTGATTTGATTAGGTAAAAGCCTTCAAACAGCTCATCTTTTTTCATGTGACTAATCTTCATATTCTTCCTCATTTTCTTGGAAATAGAGTAGATCAAGCGCAGGCTCACCTTCTGATAACTCAATGTGACGGAGAGTTCGCTCGATAGCTGTAGTGCGACGGTTTAATAATTCCTCAATATTGCCAGAGGCATGTTGGAGGTGTTTTTGTGCCTTAACCAGAATACCACCAAACTTGCCAAACTCGGTCTTGACACTGGCAAGAGTCTTGCTGATATGGTCGGCACTCTTTTGGATATTGAGAGTTTTGAAGCCAACTGATAGGGAATTGAGGAGGGCTGATAGGGTACTTGGACCTGCAACAATAATCTGCTCCTCCCGTCTCAAGTCATCAAAGAAGACAGGATTGCGGACGATTTCTGAGTAAAGACCTTCTGTCGGAACAAACAAAACTCCAAAATTGGTCGTCCGAGGCGGTGCTATGTACTTGCTCTTGATATCCTTGGCAAAGCGCTTGACGCTGACTAGGAGTGACTTGCGACAGCGTTCGATTTCATCCTTGTCACCTGCTTCATAGGCTTCTTCTAAGCGGTAATAATCAGCCAAAGGAAATTTGGAGTCAATCGGCAGGTAGACATATTCCTGGTCGCCTTGTCCAGGTAACTTGATAGCATACTCCACTCGTTCACTGGAGTTTTCAACCGTTGCATATTCTCGTTCGTACTGGGCAGGGGTCATGATGTCCTCTATGATTTGTCCCAGTTGCAATTCTCCCAGAATCCCTCGCGTCTTGGTTCCTGAGAGAACCTTATTAAGGGCTCCGACATCGCGGGCAACAGTCTGCATTTCTCCAAGACCACGATTGACAGACTCCAATTGCTTGGAAACTGTCTCAAAGGAGGCCTGCAAGCGTGTCTGTAAGGTCTTTTCTAGTTTTTCCTCGACTGTTTGGCGCATTTGTTCTAAACGTTGCTCATTTGATTCCTGCAAGGCTTGAAGACGTTGGTCAGTCTTATCTCTAATTTGCAAGAGATTCTCTGTCATTTCTTGACGGACCTGAGTCAGACCTTGGTGCAATTCCATTCGCATTTCTTGCAAACGGTCACTGACAGCCACTTCCAAGTCTTTTTGGTCCAACTGCCTGGCTTGTCTGGCTTGTTCAAAGCGATAATCCAACTGGTCTGACAAGTGATCTGCCTGATCCTCCAAGATCTTGCTGAGATGTTTTTCCTGCTTAGCCTGCCTTTGCCAAATCAGAAAGAGGCCAGCTAGGTTGGCAATCAATAATAGAACAAGTAAACTTTCCATTCTACCTCCTGTCCTTACTATGTAGCACGACCACATAGCCATCTGGGCAAGTCACCGACACTTCCCTATCTATATATTCGTTAGAAGCGTACACTTTTTTAAAGAAAAAATTTTCCTCTGTCAACTCATACTTGGCTCCGAGAATGGTCAGCTGACTATCCCGAACTGGCATAAAAGCTAGATAGTCATAGTCTAAACGAGGTTCTAGCTGACCGGTCCCTTCTGGACAATAGGCAATCAAATTTTGCCCATCCTCAATCGCTATCTGGCGCATATAAGGCGCCAACTTGGGATTGCTAGGAAGAAAAACATTGGCCAGCATGTGATCAATACGGCCACCCAAAGCACCAAAAATAGTAACCTCAGCCTGAGGATTTTGCTCAAAGATGGTTAAGAGAGCCAATTCCAAATCTGTATCATCTTTTTCTGGTCGGGCTTGGACAAAATGCTGGGCACGTTTTTGAATCACCTGTCGTTCTTCTGCAGTTACAGAATCAAAATCTCCAACTGCTAGAGCAAGAGGAAGGTTTTCTTCCAAAACCCAAAGCGAGCCTCGATCCACACCGACAAAGCAATCAAAGTCCGTCCGGTAGTGACCGCGGTCTCCTCCTGCAAAAACGGCAACCCTAGTCCAGTTGTTTTCTGAGAGTTTGTACTCGCTCATTGACATCTCCCTTAAAGACATAGGAACCTGCTACAAAAACGGTCGCACCAGCTTCTTTGGCTTGGGCAATAGTTTGGGCATCAATCCCGCCATCCACTTCGATTTCAAAGTTCAAGCCTTTTTCATCACGAAGGGCAACCAACTCTCGGACCTTATCCATGGTTTCTGGCAGAAAGGCTTGTCCACCGAAGCCAGGGTTAACTGTCATAACTAAAACTTGGTCAACTAGGTGAAGCACGTGCTTAATAGCTTCAACAGGCGTACCAGGATTGATGACAACTGATGGCTTGACACCGAGTGAACGAATTTTTTGGAGGGCACCATGAATATGAGGCGTTGCTTCCACATGGATGCTGATGATATCCGCACCTGCACGCGCAAAATCCTCTAAATGATGCTCTGGGTTTGACACCATCAAATGGCAGTCAAAGACCATCTTACTATGAGGACGAAGAGCTTCGACCACACCTGCACCAAAACTGATTTGTGGCACAAAGTGCCCATCCATGATATCGATATGGGCATACTCTGCCCCAGTTGCTTCTAGGCGTTTGATTTCACGTTCAAAGTTGGCATAATCTGCTGCCAGAATTGACGGAGCAATCTTGTATTGAGACATAGGTTTCTCCTTATTTTGGAATTTTTTTGCTGACTTTTTTATAGGTTTCTCTGCGATTTTCAATTTCACTGAGAAATTGCAGATAGTTGTCAAAACGGAAGGTTGTAATGGCGCCCTCTTCTACTGCCGGCTTCACTGCACAGGACGGCTCATGGGTATGGGTACAAGTGCGGAATTTGCAGTTTCGGCTGACACTAGCAATCTCTGGGAAGGCCTGATTGAGATCTTCTGCTGTTGACACTTCATAATCCAGAGATGAAAAACCTGGTGTATCTGCGATTTTACCCCCATTGAGGTTGTAAAAACTAACAGCTCGAGTAGTATGGCGACCACGACCCAGACTGTCTGAAATTTCTCCTGTTTCAAGATTGAGGTCTGGTGCGATTTTATTGAGAAGAGTTGACTTCCCAACACCTGTCTGCCCCATAAAGACCGTAACCTTGCCTGTTAATAAAGGCAGGAGTTCCTCTTTACTGGTCACAAAGTCATAGCCGATGTCACCATAAGTCTGTTCATAAAAATCCAGTTCTCCTCTATCTTCCAACAAATCCATTTTAGAAATATAAACGATGGGATGGATGTCCTTGTGCTCCAAAAGAACCAAGAAACGATCCAGCAAATTGCTGTTAAAATCAGGTTCCTTGACAGACATGATCACCACAGCTTGGTCAATATTGACAATAGGCGGACGGACCAGACTGTTTTTCCGTTCATGAATCTTGAGGATATAGCCTTCTGAATTTTCCTCGGCAGAAAAATCTACCCAGTCTCCAACGTAAGGAGTATGGCCTTTTTTACGGAAATTCCCACGCGCGCGTGTTTGATAGACCTGGCCATCACTCTCTACATAGTAGAAGCCTGCCAAGGCCTTAATAATTTGTCCCTGCATCTTAGAGTCCTTGCCCTTTAAGCGCGTCTGCTAGACTGGCAAATTCTGTCAAGCCGAGAGCTTCTCCACGCACACTTGGTGACAAGCCTGCTTGGTCCAAAGCCTTCGTCAGCTTGTCCTTAACTTCCTCAGTCTTGCCAAAGTAACCTGTCAGGTTATTCCATAAAGTCTTGCGTCGATGAGTGAAACTAGCCTTAGAAACCTTAAAGAAGAAGTTCTCGTCTTCCACTGCTACGGCTGGTTCTGGACGACGCACCATTTTCAAAATAGCAGAGTCCACGTTTGGCGCTGGCACAAAGACCGTACGAGGCACGATGAAAGCAACCTTGGCAGTCATGTAATACTGCACCGCAATCGACAAGCTACCGTAAGCCTTGGTATTCGGCTGGGCTGAAATGCGGTCCGCCACTTCTTTCTGCATCATAACAACAAACTCACTAAAAGGAATCCCACTCTCGATTAAGTGCATGAGAATAGGCGTCGTGATGTAGTAAGGCAAATTAGCCACTACCTTGATTGGCAGGTCAGGATTTTTAAAATTCTGGATATGCTGCGCCAAATCGACCTTGAGAATATCCTCGTTGACTACGGTCACATTATCAAAATCACGCAAGGTATCTGCCAAAATCGGCACCAAACGGTGGTCAATCTCAAAGGCCATGACTTGAGCTGCACGCTCCGCTAGAAACTCTGTCAAGGCACCAATCCCTGGGCCAATTTCAATGACATTAACCTGGTCATCAATCTCAGCTGTATCCACGATTTTTTGTAGGATATTGGTATCCGTCAAGAAATTTTGCCCGAAGGACTTTTTAAAGGTAAAACCGTGACGCTCCAGCACTGCCTTGGTCACGCTATAATCTGCAATTCTCATCTATTCTCTTTTCTATTATCTGTTACTACTATTGTAACACATTCCCCTTGTATTTTGGGGGTGAAAATCATACCAAAAAACTATCTTTCCTCGTGAAGAAAGATAGTCTTGGAAATCTTTAAAGGGGGACTTAGCGGTTCTCTCGAAACATACGTTCATACTCTTCGAAAATCAAATTCAAACCACGTCAGCTTCACCTTGCCGTACTCAAGTACAGCCTGCGGCTAGCTTCCTAGTTTGCTCTTTGATTTTCATTGAGTATCAAAAAAATCAGCTTCTTGATAACTTCTATTTTCGGATAGGGTCAAATCTACATCCTCCTCCACATCATCCACTGTCAGTTCAACCGTTTGAGGTAAATTTTTCAAACGATAATGCTTTTGCCTTTGCCCTTCAATACTAGCAAAATCAAGCAAATAGCCATTCACTCGGATTTGAGATGATTGGTCATATTTTCCATGATGAGAATATCTTCTAAACCACCTCTGGCACTAGGATAATCAGATACCCTGCGAATACGGATTTTTTCACACATGAGCAAGCTCCCTCATATCAATGATTTCATCAGCCTTATTCCAGACTAGGGGATTATGGGTCGCAATGATGATCATTCGATTTTCATCTTTCAATCCCACCAAGAGATTCATAACCTCCTCTGAATTTTCAGGATCAAGAGCTGCTGTTGGTTCATCCGCTAAAATCAAGGGTGGATTTTTCAAAATAGTCTTCGCAAGGGCAACTCGTTGGGCCTCTCCCCCAGATAAAGTATAAATTTTTTGTTCTAGATCCAAATACCCTAGATTAACTTTTTCTAAAGCCTCCACTTGCCTTTCCAAACGTTCTACTTTTGAAATTTTTTGACCGACAAAGCCCAAATCCAAATTCTCTTTGATTGATTGGTTTTCTAAGAGTCCAAAATTTTGAAAGAGATAGCCCATCTGGTCTCGAAAATACTCACGAGTGGGAATGGTTTTTAAATCTTTCCCCTGATAGAGAATCCTTCCACCATCTATCTTTTCTAGTTTGCCTAAGATATTAAGCAAAGTCGTCTTTCCGCTTCCACTCTTTCCGATTAAGGCATAAACCTTGCCCTTCTCTAGCTTGAGATTTAAATCAGAGAAAATCGCGCGATCATTAAATTTCTTTTCCAATCCTTGAATATCAATCATCTTATTTTCCTTTCAATACTGCCATGCTACCAGCTTCTTCTTTTTTATCCTGCCTTACTAAAATCAAGAGGGCGTTAAGCGTAAACAAAGCTACAACTAGAGCGCTGATCAAACCATCTCTTGTCAAAATACTAGATAGGACTAGGCCAATCAAGAGAACTCCTCCTTGCGCCAGTAAGTACTTGCCATGAAGCTCATAAATTGTCATACCAGAAAGACGTTTAATCATGAGCTCCCGTCTGAACTGCTCAAAATAGAGAAGATTCATGGAATCAAATAACAAGATAGCCGTAGACAGGGTCAAAATCGTCCCAATAAGGAGAGAGTAGAACTCCATCCGTTTGTCATTTAGTACCTTGGCAAAAAACAGCTGGCTTTTTACCAAATAAGAGACCTTGTGATACAGACCTTGCTCTTTTAGAGCTGTGATACTATCTCCATATCGATCTAGTTTCAAGGCACTATTAGCCGTAGTTCCCCATAACATCCCTGCAACAGGTCTTGTTCCAGTCGCTTGCGGCGTTAAAACTACAATAATCGGATCTTTTAGGTACTGGCGTGTCGTCTTGTACCCATCGTTATAGAGGAAGCGTTCCTGTCCTGTTTCTGTAAAAGCTAGCGTTACCTGTGGGAGGTAGTGTTTCTGACTTGTCACTTCTACACTTTCAGATGAAAAGTTTTGCAGGTAATCTGTAAATAATCCTTGATAGTAGGCAGATTGCTCTCGCAAGCTCTCAGGCAAGATCAGCCCAAACTCTCCCTCAGATAAGTTTTGCATCTTGTCCATAAACTCTGAAGAAATGGTAATCTTTTCTTCTATCAGATAGCGCGGTGAGACATAGATAACATTCCCTGAAGGTGTGTAGTCATTGAAACGATTGCCATCTAGGTCCACTTCTGCTCCATCTGAGAAATTGTCAACATTGCTCATGATATAAAAAGAGTCTGTATTGGCTAACCGTTCTTCAGTAAATGTCTGCCACTCACGATTATCCTTACGCATTCCTTCTTCATCGGCAAATGCACTAGACCAACCAAAGGATAGACGGTAACGGTCTGAGGACTGGCTCCATTTATCGCTAGCTCTCTCCATTTCCTGCATTTCACGGTAGTGGGGTAGGAGAGCAGTCGCACTTGATCCGACCACCAGTACGGCTAAGAGTTGCCCCACCATCATCAATGTCATCATACGTTTGAGAGGGAGTCTCCCTTTCAAGAGATCCACCAGACTATTTTCCTGTAAACCAAGTAGATACACGACACTTAGTAAGGTAGAAATCCCTGCCAAGGTCAATCCATAAAGTAGAAGAGCAATGATGACCAGTTGCACCGTTGCCATAAACAAGGCACCTTGATACCAGAGAATCCCCAATCCCAAAAAACTGGATACCAGCACCGAGAAGATAAGCTGTCTCATATCTTCTAACACTGGTCTGAGAACCACCCCAAACAAGCTCTCACCAGCGATTAAACGAATCCCTGCCTGACGAAGGGATTTTATCCGATAAATCAGGGTCAGACTCATAAAGGTCAGCAGAAAAATAGCTAGACTCAGTAGTCCCATTGGGGTAGCCGCCAAGAGGACGACCATTGAAAATGACTCTGTTCTATTCGAGACAACACCATTATAACCAAGTTCTTGCAGGGCGGTCTGTAAGCTCACTCCATCCAGACTCCCTGACACAATCAAGTAAGAACCTAATAAATCACTCGTTTCTGCACTCTCCTCGGAGGAAATGGTCAAACCTTCTGGAAGTTCTCCCTGGCCATAAGTGGCATAGGTAAAGCGTGTTTCTCCAGCTTCATTTGGTTCAACAATCCGTCGGGCGATGAGACTATTGTGCTCTACCGCCAAGTGACTCAAAGCCTCTGTCACCTCTTCGCGACCAGCTACTGGCTGGTTTAGCTCAGTACCCATCACGTCAACAGAGGCATAGTTACCAAATAAAATCTCTTCTCGATGGTCAACGGAATTTATCACCATATAAAGCGATACCAATACCATTGAAATCAAAATAAATAAACGTTTCATCATTTCCTCCAAAAAGTTACTTGGTCACTTAGTGAGAAGGTGACCAAGTAAAGCATCGTTATCAATTCACCCAGAAATATTTTTTCTTTCTCGTGTGTAATTTTTAATAATCATAATAGAAACTTACTTGCTCGGCCCACGCAGTACGAATCCAAGCTCGTGATGTTCCTCCTGCATTAGCATATCCCTTATCAGATGAACTATTCCATCTGCTGGAAACCGTTGAACTATGGTATTTTGACGGGTGATAGTAGTTTGAGTACGCACCGCCGTTAGCTGAACCATACGTCCAAACACCACCACCTGGATACTTAACCGCGGCCGATACTACTGCTACACTTCCACCTAATGTTGCTGCAATGCTCGCTACAAGGGCTAATTTTTTAACTGTTTGTTTCATATTGATACTCCTCTATTTTTGATTACAAGATTGTTGAGTTATTTGCTCCTCTTTCCATTATCAACGTTGATACTATTATATTACTAAATGATATTCTAAAATTATTTGTTTTTCTCTAAATTATCAAAATAGCACCCTGAAATGAACTTTTATAGTCATTATACTCCATCTTTATCACACTATCAAGGACGTCAACGTCCTTAAAATAGAACCATTTCGTGTCATTTTTAGCTTATATCTAAAAAACAGCTCTAAAGACGAACTTTAGAACTGTTTTGATACAAGAACAAGGACATTTTTGTCATTGCTTCACTATGTTTATAAATATTTTTTTACATCCTCTTGCCATTCCTCTGTCAATTTCTTTACTAGAAATTCATCTCCAATTAGCTGCGCAAATGTTTTAGAAGACTGATAAAATGATTCAGCTAAACTAAAATCTCTTTCTTCTCTTAATGCTTGCTTCCACAAAAACATAAATACAAGAGGTTTCTTTTGATAATCTTGAGTTTTATCCATAATTTCTTGTAAACACGATAGATAATCATTAAAACAATCAGTTACTCCTACCTTTTCAAGACAACACATTCCTGAAATAAGAGTATCTCTAATTATAAAGTAATTCTCTATTTGAGTTATCTTCTTCTGTCCCAAAAGCAAGAACATTAGCTTTTCGATTTGATTTATAAATTTGGCAAGATCTTTTCTAATGAGCATTTGATAAAAAAAACAAACGAACCAACAACATATCATTTATTGAATAAGCTTCTTTTTCTATAATCTGAGGAATATGTTCCTCAAGTATTAACTCTGCATATTCAGGCCTTCTAGTTCTAGAAGTATCCAAACACGCCTGCAATACTTCACATGCTAATTGTTCCTCTTTAGGAAGATTATCAAAGTATGTTTTATAAATCTCTTCCAAACACGCTTCTTTCTTATCGTACTCCTCTTCTTTACCATAGATTGGTTCACGTAAAATCTGGTATTTCAATTCCAAATAAGCAGGAGGAAGAGCTGAAAAATCTGGCATAAGGCTATAAGCTGGAACTCCTAGCCGGCGAGCAATATAGTCTAACTTGGGCAAACTCGGTTGCGAAGCTCCACTTTCAATTCGCGATAGTTGACGAACCGTCAGTTCTTGCTCATCTCCACAAAAATCTGGACGACTAATTCCTTTTTCTATCCGAATCTCTTTAATTTTTTGACCAATTAACATCAGACACCTCCTCTTCTACCTGCTTCGAAAAATACTGTGAAACTTAAAAAATTGTAACAGCTACATCTTTCCTACTCATAAGATTTCATAGCTTCTTCCACTTCTGCCAAGGTAACCCCAAACAACTCTAGGCGTTTGAGGAGTTGCTTGCCGTTGGAATAGCCAATTCGGAGAGCCTCTCCTAGATATTCTCGTCGCTTACGGCTGTCTGTCCCTGCTAAAAAACCAAGGCGAATCAAGTCGCTACGACTGATATCAAACTCATTCTCGTTTTCAAATTGTTCTGTCACCTGAGCTAGAGCCGTTTTCAGGTCTTCATAGCTGGCATGCTCGATTCCCAGAGAACGCCCCTTGGTTTTGGACTTGGGAACAGCTTCATCTCGTTTGAGGAAGGCATGCTGAACTGTTGGGATGGCCGTCATAATCATGCGACGAATCCGCTCCCCATTAAAATCTGGGTCTGTAAAGACAATGACTCCATGACGTTGGTGTAGGCGCTGAATCCGTTCTAGATCCTGCTCATTGATGGCAGAACCTCGTGTCTCATAGGTCTCTACATCGAAGTAACGTTTGAGATTGGCCGTATCATCGCGACCTTCGACCACGATGACTTGAGAAATTTTTTCTTTCATTACTTGCTGTCCAATCCAAAAATTCGTTCTGCATTTGCAGTCGTTGCTGCCGCTAGCTCTTCTGTCGTCATACCACGCAAGTCGGCGATAAAATCCACTACATAGCGAGTATAGGCTGTTTTGTTTTCGCGACCACGTTTAGGAACAGGAGCCAAGTAGGGAGCATCCGTTTCCACCAAAATCTTGTCCAAAGGTAACTCTTTAGCTGCTTCTTGGATGTCAGTTGCTTTCTTAAAAGTCACCACTCCTGAGAAGGAAATAGTCATGCCAAGCGCGACAAACTTCTCTGCCCATTCAAGAGTTCCTGAGAAAGAATGCATGATACCACCTCGAGGACCAACTCCTTCGCTCTTAATAATCTCATAGGTATCTTCCAGCGCATCACGGGTGTGGACAACAAAAGGCAAATCCAAGTCCTTAGATAACTGAATCTGACGACGAAAAACCTGCTCCTGCACCTCTTTGGGCGCTGTCATCCAATGATAATCCAAACCAATCTCACCTAAAGCAACAACCTTGGGATGCTTGAGCTTATCAAGCAAGTAGGCTTCAATTTCCTCTGTGTAAGTTCCAGCTTCTGTCGGATGCCAACCGATAGTCGCATAGAGCTGGTCATACTCATCTACCAACTCCAAGGCACGCTCAATCGTCGGTTCATCAAAACCAACAATATTCATCTGTGTCACCCCCATCTCAGCAGCCAAGGCAATTTCTTCTGCCTCACGACCTGAAAATTCTTCTACATTCAAGTGTGTATGTGTATCAAAAATCATCTCTTCTAACCTCGTTTTCTATCTTCTATTATACCAAAAAAACTGACCTCTCTCCTCATCTGTAAAAAATATTCTAAAATCCATCGTCGTCTCTTGACGCTATTTTCCCAAAGCAGTATAATAGCACTTATTGAAATTTTCAGAAAAGGAAAATACAATGTTTACAAAATTAAAACAGACTTTTATCGGTCGTCCTCTTAAGTCCTTAACAGAAGGAGAGGGGGGACTACTTGGAAAAATGCAGGCCTTGGCCATGTTGTCAAGCGACGCTCTATCTTCCATTGCCTATGGGCCTGAGCAAGTAGTCCTCGTCTTGGCTAGCCTCTCTCCTCTTGCGATATGGTGGAGCCTTCCTATCGGCCTCTTTGTCCTCCTGCTCCTAGCTAGCCTGACCGTCTCCTACCGTCAAATCATCCATGCCTACCCTCAAGGGGGAGGGGCCTATATGGTTACTCGAGAAAATCTATCTCCCCAACTTGGCTTAATCGCTGGAGGTAGTCTGCTAGTTGACTACATGCTGACCGTAGCGGTATCTGTTTCATCTGGAGCGGACGCTATCACAGCGGCTCTCCCTTCTCTTCATCCGTACAACCTCCACATCTCTATTTTTCTAGTTTGCTTGCTCATGCTCTTGAACTTACGAGGGTTGAAAGAATCTGCTAGTTCACTGATGATTCCTGTCTATCTCTTTATCATCAGCACTGTCTTTCTCTTACTCTATGGAATCTTTCAACTAATGACAGGGTCTCTCAGCTATCAGGCAACTTCTCCTATCGGGCATGCTGTACCGAGTCTGTCTATCGTTCTCATTCTAAGAGCCTTTACCAGTGGTTCTGCCTCTCTGACAGGGGTTGAAGCTATTTCAAATGCCGTTCCCTTTTTCAAGGCTCCAAAAGAAAAGAATGCCGCTCAAACCTTGACCATTATGTCACTGATTTTAGGTTTTCTTTTTGCTGGTATCACCTTCCTAAACTACTGGATGGGGATTATGCCTCAACACGGAGAAACTATTCTTTCACAGATGGCTCAAGGCATCCTTGGTAATTCCTTCTTGGGTCACCTTGGCTATTATATCTTCCAATTCTCCACAGCCTTGATTTTGGCCGTAGCTGCAAATACTGGCTTTTCAGCCTTTCCTATGCTGGCTTACAATATGGCTAAAAACAAGTACATGCCCCATCTCTTTATGGAAAAAGGAGACCGACTAGGCTACTCCAATGGAATTTTAACTCTGGCTTTTGGGGCTATGATTCTTCTTCTCATTTTTAATGGCAATACCGAACGCTTGATTCCTCTTTATACTATCGGGGTCTTCGTGCCCTTTGCCCTATCTCAGACTGGGATGATTTGCCATTGGAAAAAAGAAAAAGGGGCAAATTTCTTAAAACCTGCTCTTGCCAATATCCTTGGGGCTATCATTTGCTACGCTATCGTGCTAATCCTGCTCTTTTTCCGTCTCAGTGATATCTGGCCTTTCTTCCCGATTATTCTCGTACTCACCCTACTCTTCTTGGCCATTCACAGTCATTACCAAAAAGTGGCCCAACAATTGCGTCTCTATGAAGGAATCGAAAAACGTACCTACGATGGCAATCTTGTCCTCGTTCTAGTAGGAAATGTCACCCGTGTAAGCGTTGGAGCTATTAACTACGCCCAAAGTATCGGAGATGAAGTCTTAGCCATGCACATTTCTACTAAGGAAACAGCAGAAAAAGACCAGGAAATTCTCCAAGAATTTACCGATTACTT
The DNA here is from genome assembly GCF_946190375.1 of Streptococcus mitis. GTDB lineage: Bacteria > Bacillota > Bacilli > Lactobacillales > Streptococcaceae > Streptococcus > Streptococcus mitis_CJ. Next base: position 59,732 of record NZ_CAMIAF010000008.1, read on the forward strand.
CCCCACTATTACTCTGAAAAACATCAAGACCAGCTACCGTGACATCATCACGCCTACTGTCAAGTATGTCAAACGAATCTCTGAGGATGCCCAGAAAAAGAACTATACAGTCACTGTTCTTGTACCCCAGTTTATCCCTAATAAACCTTGGCAAAATATCCTGCACAATCAGATGAGTCTCAAACTCAAATACGCCCTCCGTTGGCACCAGGACGTCGTTGTCGCTAGCTACTCCTATCACTTAAAAGAATAAAGAAAAGGCCCTACCAGAACCAAGAAGCTTCTGGCAAGGCCTTTTTCTGAATCCAGCCACTATGCTTAACTGAAAAGCATGACTAGGAATACTATTGAATGTGGTTAGCTAAATCTTCCTGAGCTTTTTTATTTGACTCGGCTTTTTCTTTTAGCCACTTTTCATAAAGTTCTTGGTACTGTTTAGCAGTGACTGGCTCTTTTTGCAATTCAACATATTTATAGTTGTCTGCATCTCCTTTGTGTCCAACGAATGAGAATGGTCCTGTAAACGGTACAGTCTTACGGAAGATTGGGTTGGCTCCACCACTTTGAACTGGTAGGAACAAGGCGCTATCTGTCAACCAAGCTTGGGCTTCAGCGTATTTTTCATAGCGAGCTTGAGTATCTGTGATTTCAGCGTCGGCCTCATCCAAGAGTTTCTTATAGTCAGAAAGACCAATCTTGTCCTTGACTTCCTTGTCTTTTCCTTCAGACAAGCCCATGTTTTTCAACTGAGAACCTGTTTCTGGATCAAGGATGGCTAGGTAAGTCTTAGGATCTGAGTAGTCTCCACCCCATCCTGAGATGTCGATATCATAGTCTTTTTGTTCTGCTGTATCTGCAAAGTAGGTTGCCTGGTCTTTTTCATCTGGAGAAAGTTGGATAACATCGATAACCACATTATCCTTACCAAGGGTCTCTTCCACTGTTTGTTTGAAAGATCCAGCCTGTTGTACATCTAACTTAGCAGTCTGGTCAACTGGCATATCCAAATGAATCGGGAAGGTTACTCCCTGTGCTTGCAGGCTTTCTTTGGCCTTCGCAAATTTCTCTTTGGCCTTGTCAGGGTTCAAGAAGGCTTGCTTACCATCGTTTAGGTTAATATTTGCCCAATCTTTACCGTAGTTGACAATTTTTTCATTGACAATATCACCGAAGTTCTTATCGCCAACTTGAACAAAATTACTTGGTGTAACCGTGTTACGCAAGATACGGTCTGCTCCATCTTCACCATTTGTCTGCGCTGCATAAGCATGACGGTCAAAGGCAAAGTTGATAGCCTGACGGAAATCTTTATTTTGCATAGCTGCGCGTGCATCTGTCTTTTCCTTATCAGACTGTTTCATAGTCTGCTTGTAGCTTTGGCGATTGACGTTGAAAAGATAGTAGAAGGTAACTGAGTTTTGTGGTGTATAGGTAATCTTGTCCTCATTTCCCTTCTTGAGTTCAGCAAAGACTGAGCTGGTTGGGAAGATACGACCATCTGTATAGTTACCTTCCAAGAATCCTCTTGCAATGCTGTCTTGGTCAGAACCATCAAAGAATGAAAGTTTCACTTTCTCGATTTTGACATTGTCCTTATCCCAGTAATTAGGATTTTTGTCAAATTCAATCAAAGATTTTGATGTGAAGGACTTAAACAAGTAAGGACCATTTGACAAGATACTTGATGGTGTCACACTTCCAAAGTCATCTCCCTTAGACTTCAAGAAGGCTTCATTTACAGGACTAAGAATACTTGCTGTTGTTTTAGAGTTCCAATAAGTTTCAGGTTGGTTGAGGGTGTATTGTAGTGTGTAATCATCCACTGCCTTCACACCAACAGTTCCAAAATCGGATGTTTTCCCTTCAACATAGTCTGCTAGCCCCTTGATAGAGTCTTGTACCAAGTACAAGTTTTCAGCTTTTTTATCAGCCGCATACTTGAGACCTGTCACAAAGTCATGAGCCGTTACATCCGCATACTCTTCTCCTTCCGAAGTGTACCATTTAGCTCCCTGACGAATTTTATAAGTGTAAGTCAAACCATCTTTTGACACAGTCCATGACTCAGCCATAGATGGAATGAGATTGCCATACTGGTCATTTTCCAACAACCCATCAATCAAGTTGGTTGTGATACTAGATGTAGAGTCTCGTGTAGAGGTAATGTAATCCAAGGTATCTGGGTTATTGACAAAGATATAAGAGTAAGTCTTGTCTGCATTGCTTGATTGGGAAGACCCACATGCCGCTAGAGCTAGACCCGCTGTCAAAGCCATAGCTCCAAAAAGCATAACTTTTGATTTCTTCATGATTATTCTCCATTTTTTACAGTATGTGAAATATTATACACCATTTGAGCAAAAATATAAAGCCTTTTGTACTTTTTTACAAAAATAAAAATCAGTAGACTCGAGTTCCTACTGATTTTTGATATAGTTCGTTTGGATTATGCAGCCAAAACTTTGCGTCCTTTACGACGACGAGCTGCCAATACGCGACGACCGTTTTTAGTTGACATACGGTTACGGAATCCGTGTTTGCGCGCACGACGAAGTTTACTTGGTTGATAAGTACGTTTCACGATGAATACCTCCTCATAGATTTTGTATTCGTTTAGCCGGCTATAAAGTGATCAGTTACTAAACATACTTTACCATTCTATCTGATTCTTTCACTTTTGTCAATAGCTCTAGGCAAATGTTTCCTGCTTTTTAGCGCTTTTTCTGATGTAAGCCCTATCTACGATACTGTTTCAAGAAACGAGTCATCTTTTCTTGGATTTGGGCTAGTTCATCAACGCGAGGAAGGTAAACGATACGGAAGTGGTCTGGTTCCTGCCAGTTAAAGCCTCGACCATGAACCAAGAGAACCTTTTCCTGCTTCAAGAAATCAAGGACAAACTGCTCATCATCATCGATACGGTACATATTGCGGTCGATTTTCGGGAAGATATAGAGTCCAGCCTTGGGTTTAACAGCAGATAGACCTGGAATATCTTGAATAGCATTGTAGATGAAGTTTCTTTGCTCATAGATGCGACCACCAGGAAGGAGCAATTCATCGACCGACTGGTGACCACCCAATGAAGTTTGTACGACTTGTTGGGCCAAAACGTTAGAGCAAAGGCGCATATTGGACAGCATATTGAGCCCTTCGATATAGCCTTTAACATGTGTCTTAGGTCCAGACAAGACCATCCAACCCACACGGAAACCAGCGATACGGTGGGATTTTGATAGACCATTCATGCTGACGCAGAAAACATCTGGTGCCAAGCTCGCCACAGGCGTATGCACATGTCCATCCATGACCATGCGGTCGTAAATTTCATCCGCAAAGATAATCAAATCGTTTTGACGGGCAATCTCAATAATCTCCAACAAGAGTTCCTTAGGATAAAGGGCTCCAGTTGGGTTGTTTGGATTGATAAGGACAATTGCCTTGGTATTGGAAGTGATTTTTGACTTGATATCGTCAATATCTGGGTACCATTCTGCAGCTTCATCACAGATATAGTGAACGGCATTTCCCCCAGCTAGGCTGACAGCTGCTGTCCAGAGAGGATAGTCTGGCATAGGCACCAAGACCTCATCCCCATTGTCCAAAAGCCCCTGCATGGACATGACAATCAACTCACTGACACCATTTCCAAGGTAGATATCATCAATATCTACGTTTGGGAATTTCTTCAATTGGCAATACTGCATAATGGCCTTACGGGCTGAGAAAATCCCTTTGGAGTCAGAATAACCTTCACTATCACGCGCATTCATAATCAAGTCATGAATGACCTCGTCTGGCGCTGTAAAGCCAAATTCTGCTGGATTTCCTGTATTCAGACGTAAAATCTTTTCTCCGTTTGCTCGCATTCGCATGGCTTCTTCCAAAACAGGGCCACGGATATCATAAGCAACATGTTCTAACTTACTAGACTTGTTATATTCTTTCATCTTGTTTCCTCAATTCATCAGGATAGTAACATTATACCACTAGAAAGACAATGCGACAAGTTTACTGAAATGTGTTACTAAAATCCTACAGAAGAAAAACCTCACTAAGAGCGAGGTCAAGACAGTGGAGATAGCAGGTGTTTTGCGAAAGTCACATCACATACCAAAAGATAAACCTAGAAAAAGCAAGCCTAAAAAGGAGTCATAGAGAAGATTGAACATGAGGAAAAGTCCCCATATCATCAAGTAGTCCCAACGCCCACTTCGTTTTGCAACTAGGAATAAGATTAGATGGTAGAGTAGGTGAAAGACTAAAAATCCGATAAAACCTGGATAGAGAAGTGGAATTAGCTTCTCTAATTGCCAGATCATGATAACTTCTAGCAAGACTGAAACTAGGATAATTCCATAATAAAGGAAATTTGATTTTTGAAAAGAGCTTTTCATCATTATCCCTCCCTTCACTTCTTTCCTGCTATCCTTTCTTTTATTTTATCATATATTTATATAGATTTTAATCGCTAACATTCTTTTAAAAAATACTTTTTTTGCTTTACTTCTATAGTGAAAAGGTTTACAATTATAGTAAGAAAATTTCAGGAGGTTTCATTATGGCACAACGTTACCAAAATATCATGGTCGCAATCGATGGTTCTAAAGAAGCAGACTTGGCTTTTGTCAAGGGAGTTCATTCTGCTCTACGAAACGACGCTAAACTCACCATCGCACATGTCATTGACACACGCGCACTCCAAAGTGTATCCACCTTTGATGCTGAAGTTTACGAAGAACTCCAAGTCGACGCTGAAAGTCTGATGAAAGAGTACGAAAAACGTGCTAAAGATGCTGGTGTGGCAGATGTTCATATCGTCATTGAAATGGGAAATCCAAAAACCCTCTTGGCACGTACTATTCCCGATGCTGAGGAAGTGGACCTCATCCTCGTTGGCGCAACTGGTCTCAACGCCTTTGAACGCCTCTTGGTTGGCTCTTCATCTGAATACATTCTCCGCCATGCTAAGGTTGATTTGCTGGTGGTGAGAGAACAAGAAAAAACCTTATAATTATAAAGAAAAGGAGCCCCTAGCTCCTTCTTGTTTACGATTTATTTCTCTCTTTATGGCGTTCGTAAGCCTTGAGCTGGCGCTTCAGTTCCTTTTTAATAGCAGGTTCTGGAGCATATTTTTCTTCCCAATCATCTGGTTTTAAGATTTTATGGGTCACTGGATCAAAATGAGCCTTGCCGTCAGGGAAAATTTTCCCCATATTAGCCTGATGGACAATGTCAAAAATACGTTCTGGGTCCACTCCCATCAAGACAAAACTACCGTAGGTAAAGTAAAGTGTGTCAATCAAGGCATCCACTTGCCCTACCAAATCTTGCTGAGCAGGCGTCTTCTGTGCTACCTTATCTGCTGCCTTATCAAGGGCCTGATGAAGTTGCGATAGAGCTTGACCAAAGTCCTCTTCAGAAGGGCTGGCAGCTCGAACAAACTCCACCAATTCTTCTATTTTAAAGCCAGCCCTATGGGTTGCACCTTCTAAATCCCAAGCCCGCGGTTCTTCTTGTGTCCGTTCATCCATCATGTGGTGGAAGGTCTTGACCTTATTGAAATGATAGTCACGGCTGACAAAAACTTTTTCTGAAGCCAAAACACCAAAATGTTCTAGGGCCTTATGGATTCCGTCTTGCTGATTGCTGGTCGTGATATGCTTGGCGACCTCCTTAACACTGCTACTACCATTTCCCATAGCGACCGACATACCGACACCAGCCAGCATTTCCAGGTCGTTATCCGAGTCACCAAAGGCCATGACTTGGTTGAGGTCAAAGCCATATTCTTTCCCAACTCGGCGAATACCTTCCAATTTTGAATTTCCCTGATTGATGACATCCGCTGCAAAAGGATTGCTACGTGTTAATTTCAAGTCTTCAAAATCAGCTGCTGCCTTCTCAGATTCTTCTGGCGTCATCAGCATCAAAACTTGGTAGATAGGTTGATTCATCAGATCAAGCAGGTCTTCTTCCTTTTGGGGAACAACCTTGCTGACCATACGATTAAAGGAATGACTCACCGTCCGAGTTAAAGCAGAGGGAACGAAGCGACTGATTCGTTGAGAAAAAGTTCCCAGACCAAAAGACATGATTTTAGACCCCAGCATGGCATCCTTGGTCCCTAGGGCAATCTCCTTGCCCTCTTTTTTAGCATAAGTAATTAACCGGCGCAAATGTAACTTGGAAATCGGGCTCGTGAACAAGACTCTGTCTTTATTAAAGATATACTGGCCATTGTAGGTTACCGCAAAGTCCAGATCCAAATCGTCCATCAATTCCTTAACAAAAAAAGGTCCTCGTCCTGTCGCTACGCCAACCAGCACCCCTTGTTCTTTGACAATCTTAATCGCGTCCTTAGTGGATTTCAAAACACTCTTGCGATCGTTAACCAAGGTTCCATCGATATCAAAAAAAACAGCTTTGACTTCCATCCTATCCCAATCTCCCCTTTTGTGATACAATGATTATACCACATTTCAGAAAGAGTGAGTAAATCATGCCTAAGAAAATCCTTGTTTTACATACAGGTGGAACTATTTCCATGCAGGCCGATGCTTCTGGTGCTGTTGTGACTAGTTCGGATAATCCTATGAACCATGTGTCCAATCCTCTCGAAGGAATCCAAGTCCACGCTTTAGACTTTTTTAACCTGCCAAGCCCCCATATCAAGCCCAAGCATATGATGGCCCTCTACCAAAAAATCAAAGAAGAAGCAGATAATTACGATGGAGTGGTGATTACACATGGGACCGACACTTTAGAAGAAACAGCCTATTTCCTTGACACCATGGAAGTTCCCCACATGCCCATCGTTCTAACAGGGGCCATGCGCAGCTCCAATGAACTCGGCAGTGACGGGGTTTATAATTACCTAAGTGCTTTACGAGTTGCCAGCGATGACAGGGCTGCTGACAAAGGAGTTTTGGTCGTTATGAACGATGAAATCCACGCTGCCAAGTATGTCACCAAAACACATACGACCAACGTCAGCACCTTCCAGACTCCAACACACGGGCCACTTGGTCTGATTATGAAACACGAAATCCTCTACTTCAAAACAGCTGAACCCCGTGTCCGCTTTGACCTTGATCACATACAAGGTTTAGTCCCTATCATCTCCGCTTATGCCGGTATGACAGATGAGCTAATTGACATGCTGGATTTGGAACAATTGGACGGTTTGATTATCCAAGCTTTCGGAGCTGGTAATATTCCCAAAGAAACGGCTCAAAAACTAGAAAGCCTTCTACAAAAAGGAATCCCTGTCGCTCTGGTTTCCCGATGTTTCAATGGTATTGCTGAACCTGTTTATGCCTACCAAGGCGGTGGCGTGCAGTTGCAAAAATCTGGGGTCTTCTTTGTTAAAGAACTCAACGCCCAAAAAGCCCGCTTGAAACTCCTCATTGCTCTCAATGCTGGATTAACAGGACAAGCCTTGAAAGACTATATGGAAGGGTAACCCCTTCTCTAGAAAGCAAAATCAGGAAATCTTCACGATTCCCTGATTTTTTCTATTTCCGTTTTCGTGTCGAACGACGTTCTGTCAAACCATGAGGTAAGAGAACTTCACGTTCTTCCAACTCTTCCTTGTGCATAATCTTCGTTAACATACGCATACTGATAGCACCAAGGTCATAAAGAGGTTGGGCAATCGTTGTCAAGTTTGGACGGGTAAAGCGTGAGATTTGTGAATCATCACTCGTAATGATTTCAAACTCTTCTGGCACTGACACACCGTGGTCAGCCAAACCATTCAAGACACCTGCTGCCAATTCATCACCTGTTACAACTGCTGCAGTTGCATTCGATGAAATCAAGCGTTCTGCCAAGGCATAGCCGTCTTCATAAGTGTATTTAGACTCAAATACCAATCCTTCGCTATAAGAGATCCCTGCTTTTTTCAAGGCTTCCTTGTAACCAACCAAACGAACCTTACCATTGATGTCATCCACTAGCGGACCGCTAACAAAAGCAATGCGCTCATTTTCTTTAGCAAGGTAAGTCACTGCGTCAATCGTAGCTTGTTTGTAGTCAATATTAACACTTGGAAGTTGATGTTCTACATCCACCGTTCCTGCAAGAACAACTGGTGTTCGAGAACGAGAAAACTCTGAACGAATTTTTTCAGTCAAGTGGTAACCCATAAAGATGATACCATCTACTTGCTTAGAAAACAGTGTATTGACAACTGAAACTTCCTTGTCATCATCCTCATCACTGTTAGCAAGGACGATATTGTACTTGTACATCTCAGCGATATCATCAATCCCTTTGGCAAGTGTTGAGAAATAACCATTGGTGATGTTCGGGATCACGACACCGACAGTGGTTGTCTTTTTACTTGCAAGACCACGCGCCACGGCATTTGGACGGTAATCCAAACGGTCAATCACCTCAAGCACTTTTTTACGAGTATTCTCTTTTACATTCTTATTGCCATTGACTACACGGCTAACCGTCGCCATTGAAACTCCTGCTTCACGGGCGACATCATAAATCGTTACTGTATCGTCTGTATTCATTCCATTTCCTTTCTATATCATACCTCACGAAACTCTAAAAAAGAGACGGTATGAAAATTTCGTTTTCATGTTTCTACTTATTCCATTCTATCACTATTTGTAAACACTTTCAAGTATTTTTTGAAGATTGTTTGAAAAAAATTTCATAGAAAGCCTAAGTTTTAAAGAAAAAAATCACCTTTTCTTGATTTTTAATCCTATTTGCTGTATGATAAGGGAAAAGAAAGGGGGCAGAGATATGGCTTTTACCAATACCCAGATGCGGTCTGCTAGTTTTGGCATTGTTACCAGCTTGCCTGATGAAGTCATTGACTCTTTTTGGTATATCATCGACCATTTCTTAAAAAATGTCTTTGAATTGGAAGAAGAACTTGAGTTTCAATTGCTTAATAACCAAGGTAAGATTACCTTCCACTTCTCAAGCCAACACCTCCCTACAGCCATTGATTTTGACTTTAATCATCCTTTCGACCCTCTTTATCCTCCGAGAGTTCTGGTTTTAGACATAGACGGTAGAGAGACTATCCTCCTCCCAGAAGAAAATGACCTATTTTAAAAACTCTAGCCTTCAGTTGCAAGTAACTGAAAACTAGAGTTTTTTCTATTTTTTCAAAGCATCATACAAGTTGCGGATAGGTTGCTTTAATGTCGGATGGATAAAATGAGGCGCAATTTCTTGTAGAGACTCAAGAACAAAAAGGCGTTCCGCTATGTAAGGATGAGGCAAAATAAGGTCGTCTGTATAAATGACCTGGTCCTCCACAAAGAGCAAGTCCAAATCAATCAAACGAGGTCCCCAATGCACCTCTCTCACCCGTCCCATCTCTGACTCAATAGCCAACAAGGTTTCTAACAAGACTGGTGCTGGTAGCCAGGTTTCCACCTCAACCACTTGATTAGCAAAGCTATCCTGCTCCACTCCACCCCAAGGCTCCGTCGCTAAGACACTGGACTCTTTGAGAATATGGATGCCACTCGCTCGCAGTTTGTCAATGGCTTGCTCCAAATTTGCTTGCTTATCCCCCATATTGCTTCCCAGAGCAATAAAGGCTCGTTGCTTACGTCGATGGATGGTTACTGAGCATGTATCTAGTGACAAATGCACTGGCGCCCAAGGTTTTTTAAGTTCTAGCTTTATTTCTTGGACAAGAGGATAGGTCTCAAAGGTACGTTCTACCAGTTTGTAGGCTACCGTTTCAATCAAGTCCTCAGTTGTTTCCTGAAACCAAGTCGTCCACTGCTGACACAGTTCTCCGTAATGGACAGAGGCTGTTAAATCCAAGTCTGTAGCCGCCTTGGTCATATCATAGGATAGGATAGCTGAAATAACAAACTTCTGCCCCAATTCTTTCTCACTAGGAAAAAGACCATGATAAGCAAAAATTTCCAAATCCTTAATCTGCAGTTGATCCATAATGATTCCTTTCTAGAAAAATCCGCCCAAAGCGGATTCTTTTTATACTCGATGAAAATCAAAGTGCAAACTAGGAAGCTAGCCGCAGGCTGCTCAAAACACTGTTTTGAGGTTACAAATGGAAGCTGACGTGGTTTGAATTTGATTTTCGAAGAGTATTATAGTCCCATTAAACGATAAGCCTGATCTCGGAGGTCCTTATCTGTTTCAAATAGACCACGAGCTACTGTCGTCAAGGTTGCAGTGCCTGGTTTTCTGACACCACGCATGCTCATACACATATGTTCTGCCTCAATGACAACAAAGGCTCCTTTAGCACCTAGATACTCCATCAAGGCATCGGCCACTTCGATATTCAAACGTTCTTGAATTTGTGGTTTCTTAGAATAAACTTCAACTGTTCGGGCTAGCTTAGACAAGCCTGCCACACGGCCATCTGGAATGTAGGCAATATGCGCTTTCCCATAAAATGGTAAGAAGTGGTGCTCACACATGGTGTGGAAAAAGATATCCTTTTCTACCACCATATTATCGTCAATAATCTCAAAGGATTTTGACAAATGCTCCTCCGCTGTTTGGCCAAGACCTGAAAAAATCTCTTGGTACATACGGGCTACACGAGCAGGTGTTTCCTGCAAGCCCTCGCGGTTAGCGTCCTCTCCTACAGCCTCGATAATCATTTTTACAGCTGCTTCAATCTTTTGTGTATCCATTCTCGTTCTTCCTCTCCATCAGATAGGCTCTCACTTGGCTCAAGAAATACAAGGAACCTGTGACAATCCTAACTGTTTGTTTCTCTTCTTGTTTATTTGTCAATTTCTGCTCTAGAAAATCCTGCCAACCTTGGTAGCTGAGATCTCTAGACTTAGTTGCCTCTTTCAGCACACTTTCATCAGTTGCCCGACTATCGTCAAAATGTGTCAGGGTAAGCTCGGTATCTGGGATTTCCTCCAACAAATCCAACATATCTTCCAAGGCCTTGGTTTTGATGCAGGTAAAGAGGATTTCCTTATGATAATCCGCAAAACGTTCTTGCAAGGTTGCTAATAAAGCCTCGATAGCATGAGGATTGTGGGCCCCATCCAAAATCATCAAGGGTTCTCTCGACACGACCTCCAGACGCCCTGGCCAACTTGTTTCTTCCAAGGCTTGAGCAATCAAGTCATTGCTTGCTAGTTCTCGACCATCTTCTTGACAAAAAGTATCAAGTAAAGCAATGGCCATCCCAGCATTCTCTATCTGGTGCAAACCAAGCAGGCCTGTCCGGAAGCGACCTTGTCTGACAGAACTGGTATAATCAAAGATTTCACCCGTTACCACACTCTCTTGATGACTAACTTGATAATCTTTCCCATAGGCAAGTCTCGGTGCATTTTTATCTTCCGCAATAGCGTCAATGACAACCAAAGCTTCTGGAGCGATACGACCTGTTACCAAGGGAATACCTTGTTTGATAATACCACCCTTCTGCTCTGCTATGGCTTCCAAGGTGTCACCAAGTAGGGCTACATGGTCCAGTCCAATAGTCGTGATGCCTGTTAAAATGGGCTGACAGACATTGGTACTATCCAAGAGTCCACCCATGCCCACTTCCATGATGGCCACATCTACTTGCTCTGAGGCAAAGTAGTCATAGGCTATGGCTGTTATAATCTCAAACTCGGTTGTGCCCTGTAAATTAGCGGCCGCTTCTCCTTCCAGCAAAGACTGATAGTCTGCCATGAAAGTTTCGAGTCTAGCCTCGGGAATAGATTCCCCATTGATGCTAATCTGGTCTGTGTAATGAATGAGATAGGGGGAGCTGAAAACACCAACTCTCAGCCCCATCTTTTCTAGCATATTTTTCAAAAAAGCAATGGTCGAGCCCTTGCCATTGGTTCCTCCGATATGGATAACCTTGAGTTTGAGATGGGGATTGCCACGCAAAGCTAACAGTTCCACCATGCGTTCCAAGCCAAAATGCGGTTGGTCGGTCCGGTAGTGGGCAATCCACTGGTTGTTTTGAATTTCGTTCATCTTACTTATATTGTTTTAAATCTAGATTTTCCGCTTCTTCTGCCAATCGAATAGCTGACGCAATTTCAACTGCCATCCTGTGACTAGCTACATCATGCACGCGCACCACTTCTACACCCTGTCTTGCAGCAATACTAGTTACATGAGCCGAAGCCGTATCTCGATTGCGGAAACCAAGTTCTGTCTCAGGATTGACTTCAAAACCACTTTCTTCAAGGATATTGATGACAAATCGCTTGCGCGACACTCCGAGAAAGATTGGATAGCCCTTCTGATGGAGTTTATCCAAATCCCGTAGAAGGAGCAGATTTTCTTTCTTGGTCAGACCAAAGCCAATTCCTGGATCCAGCAGGATATTTTCTGGTGCAATACCAGCTTGACCTGCTCTCGCTAGGGATCTGTCAAAGAAAGCCCCCATCAAGTCTTCAATTGGCAATTTTTCAAAATCAGCTAACTCTTCCTCTGTAAAAGCTTGACCAAAGCCAAACTGAGGGAAGATGAGCGAGCTAGGATGCTGAGGTCGCGCCATAACTGGATTAAACATGATAACCACTTTCGCTCCAGTCTTTGCAACCACATGAGCCATTTTCTCATCGCCCATGAGACCAGTGATATCATTGACTAGATTGGCACCAGCAGCCAAAGCAGCCTCTGCCACCTGACTTTTCCAAGTATCAATGGAAATGAGGACATCACTTTCCTTACGAATCGCTTTGATCACTGGAACAACACGCTGGATTTCCTCTTCTATCTCAACATAGCTACTTCCCGGCCGAGTCGATTCTCCACCGATATCTAGCATGCTCGCCCCTTCTGCTATCAATTTACGGGCCTGCTGGAGCGCCTGCTCAACAGCAAAAAACTGACCACCATCTGAAAAGGAATCCGGTGTTACATTGATAATTCCGCAAATAGCTGTTTTGGTAGGATTAGCTTTACTTGACATCTCGGATACTCCTTTAAGACTTTTCACCATATTATTTCTCTATTTTACCATAAAAAAGAAAAAGATGGATACGATTGCATTCATCTTTTTCACAGTTGAAGGAGGCAATTTCTCCCTCAAGAAAAATTGCTTCCATTTAGCAGAACCATTTCTCCCATTTTTAAAATATTGCCCTTAACTTTTAAAGTAGAGAACCTTAAATAGGCACACCAAAGGTTCTACTAACAATAATCACAAGTGCAAACAAGCAAAAGACTACTCCGTTAACAATCATATGAAGTAAGATAGACATTTCTAAACGTTGGGTTTTATAGACAGTCCACGTTAAAACCGATGACATGCCACCATAGATTAAAAGAGAAGGCAGATTTGTTGGTAGATGCAGCAAAGCAAATACAATTGCACCTATTATGTATCCCAAATTTTCATTTCCTCTAAAAATCTTTTTAGGAATTATACCTCGACATAAAATCTCCTCACAAATAGGAGCTATTAGAACCAGTAAGAAAAAACTGGAAATTAAGGAACTATTCTGGACCAAATCATTAATATTTGATTGATTGCTGGTTGTTGTTTCATTCATCAAACGCAGTAAGACCACACCAAGAATATTAAAGGCAAGAATCACTAGATAGCTTAAGGCCAATCTAGCCAAATCCTTAGTCTTGAAAAACGATAAAACAAAACTAGCCAACTGTGTTTTCCTAGCACCTATTATAAATACAGTTAAAACCACAAGAGATAAGGCCCCTACTAATAGTCCCCCGTTTGAAGCAGTGGAAATTTTCTGCTAGTTAGAAAAGTTGCTAGGGCTAAAGGAAACTGAGAAAACAAAAGCCCTACTAGAAAGATTATTAACCACTTCCCCCGGTTTAATACTTCACCCCAAATATTCTTTTTTATCATCAATCATACTCCTACCATTCAATCAAAATCACCTACCTAGTTTGAAGCAATTTTCAAGTAACTATAATATAAAAAGGGGAGAACCCCTTTTTATATTATAGCATTTATAGGGCCATGCTGATGTAGTTCAGGATAAACAAGGCATCCAAAATCCAAATCATGACATGAACATCTTTAGCTTGACCTTTGACAAGTTTAGTCAAAGTGTAAGTCAAGAAACCAACTGCAATTCCTTGAGTGATAGAGTAGCTGAATCCCATAAAGATAGATGTGAAGAAGGCAGGAACTGCTTCAGACATATCATCCCAATGGATATTTTTCAAGCTAGCCAACATCATAATCCCAACGATAATCAAGATTGGAGCTGTAGCGGCTGTTGGTACAATCGCTAGAAGTGGGCTAAAGAAGCTTGAGATAGCAAAACAGATAGCTACAACCAAGGCTGTCAAACCAGTACGTCCACCTGCCCCGATACCAGCAGCAGACTCAACATAAGTCGTTACGTTTGAAGTACCTGCGATGGCACCAATTGAAGTACCAATTAAGTCAGAGTAAAGAGCCTTGTCCAACTTAGCTGATTGATGATTTTCACCATTTGTCGCTACGATACCAACTTTTTCACCTGTACCGATCAAGGTACCAATTGTGTCAAAAATATCTGTCAATGAGAAGGCGAGAATAGCCATCAGAGTTTCAGGCAAGCGAGCTGTATCTGAAATCAAAGCTCCCAAACCTTCTGAACCAAGAGCTGCACCAAAGACTGTCTTCAAATCTTCAAAGGCTGCACCAACATGGTTATTAGCAAAATCGATACTAGACAAATCTACCAAACCAACTGCGATAGCAAGAACAGTCGTTGTCAAGATAGAGAGGATAATTCCCCCTTTAATCCCTTTAATAACAAAGAAGATCGTAATGGCAAGTCCTGCAAGAGCCACCAAAACAGCTGGATTATTAAAGCTGACCAATCCTGGAACCGCTGACGCATTTGCTGTAATCGCTGCTTGAGCCTTATCAGCCCCTTCTCCTGCAACCGTATAATTTCCTGGATCGATAGAGAATTTCAAAAGTCCAGCATTCTTAATCCCCACGTAGGCAAGGAAGACACCGATACCAGCTGAAATAGCTGAGCGAAGGGCATTTGGAATCGATTCAATGATCATTTTACGAACATTTGTCAAGGTAATAATCAATGAGATAATTCCACAGATGAAGACCATAGCTAGGGCTTCTTGCCATGAATAACCAAGTCCGAATACGACTGTAAAGGTAAAGAAGGCATTGAGTCCCATACCTGGCGCTTGAGCGTATGGCAGGTTAGCATAGAAGGCCATCATCAGGGTACCAGCAACTGCACCGATAATCGTTGCTAGGAAGACACCCTGAGCAGGCATTCCTGTTTGCGAAAGAATTTGTGGGTTTACAAAGAGAATATAGCTCATTGCAAAGAAAGTTGTTAAACCAGCGAGAACCTCTGTACGAACGTCTGTACCGTTCTCTTTTAGTTTAAATAATTTGTCCATTATCAATCTCCTTTTAATTTTTACGAACAATAATAGAATTATATCATTTATCATTCACTTTTTCAATATCTTTGTTTGATTTATTTAAGAATTTGATGAAATTTCTTTTTTTGTTTCGAATCTGCTTTTCTGCCTGCTTTCTGCTATAATAGTAGACATCTTATCTGAAAAGACACTAGAAAGGTCCCTATGACGAAGAAAATTATTGCAGTTGACCTGGATGGAACCCTGCTCAACTCAGACAGTCAGATTTCTGACTTTACCAAAAAAACCATTAAAAAAGTTGCTGAAAAAGGCCATCAGGTTATTATCACGACAGGTCGCCCTTACCGCATGTCAAAAGATTTTTACCGCGAGCTAGGCTTAGACACTCCTATGATTAACTTCAACGGTTCCCTCACTCATTTACCAGACCAAGTTTGGGACTTTGAAAAGTGTTTGACGGTAGACAAAAAATATCTTTTAGACATGGTTCAACGTTCAGAGGATATTCAAGCCGATTTTATTGCTGGAGAATATCGTAAAAAATTCTACATTACAAATCCTAATGAAGAAATTGCCAATCCCAAACTATTTGGTGTAGAAGCCTTCCAGCCTGAAAATCAATTTCAGCCTGAATTGGTGACCAAGGATCCTAACTGTATTCTGCTGCAGACCAGAGCCAGTGACAAGTATGCCTTGGCAAAAGAAATGAACGCCTTCTATCAGCATCAACTGTCTATCAATACCTGGGGTGGTCCGCTCAATATCCTTGAATGTACCCCCAAAGGTGTCAACAAGGCCTTCGCCTTGGACTACTTGCTCAAGGTAATGAACCGTGACAAAAAAGATTTGATTGCTTTTGGAGATGAACACAATGATACCGAAATGCTCGCTTTTGCTGGGAAAGGATATGCCATGAAAAATGCCAATCCAGAGCTACTCCCTTATGCAGATGAGCAAATTTCCTTGACAAATGACCAAGACGGGGTTGCCAAAACCCTGCAAGATTTATTCTTATAGCCCCTACTGACCAGCTTACGAGCTGGTCTTTGTGCTCTTTTCACAGTCTAATCAACCAGTTAATCGATTGTTCTACTTTTTGCCTCCAAAACCTTGGAAAAGGCTTTCTTTTGTGATATACTTCACATATAAATACAAGAGAGCTCGTCACACTCGACTCTGTTGAAACATAATCAATCCAGTCCTGGTGTCCCTGTTCTCGACCAATATCAAGGAGGATAGCTATGAAAGCTGTTGTTGTAAATCCAGAAAGCACTGGTGTTGCTGTTGAAGAAAAAGTACTCCGTCCACTTGAAACTGGAGAAGCACTTGTAGAGATTGAATACTGTGGTGTTTGCCACACTGACCTCCACGTTGCCCACGGTGACTTTGGTCAAGTACCAGGACGTGTTCTAGGACACGAAGGTGTTGGTATTGTTAAAGAAATCGCTCCTGATGTTAAAAGTCTTAAAGTCGGTGACCGTGTCAGCGTTGCTTGGTTCTTTGAGGGATGTGGTACTTGCGAATATTGTACAACTGGCCGTGAAACTCTTTGCCGTACAGTAAAAAATGCTGGCTACTCAGTAGACGGTGGTATGGCTGAACAATGTATCGTAACTGCAGACTATGCTGTCAAAGTTCCTGACGGACTTGATCCAGCCCAAGCTTCTTCTATCACATGTGCTGGTGTAACAACCTATAAAGCTATTAAAGAAGCAAAAGTTGAACCAGGCCAATGGGTTGTTCTATACGGTGCTGGTGGGCTTGGTAACCTAGCTGTTCAATACGCTAAAAAAGTATTTAATGCTCATGTCATCGCGGTTGATATCAACAATGACAAACTTGCCCTTGCAAAAGAAGTCGGTGCGGATATCGTTATTAACGGCCTCGAAGTTGACGATGTACCAGGACTCATCAAGGAAAAAACAAATGGAGGAGCTCACTCAGCTGTCGTAACTGCTGTATCTAAAGTTGCCTTCAACCAGGCTGTTGACTCCGTTCGTGCTGGTGGTCGCGTCGTCGCTGTCGGTCTTCCTTCTGAAATGATGGAACTCAGTATCGTTAAAACCGTTCTAGATGGAATCCAAGTTATCGGTTCTCTTGTTGGAACTCGTAAAGACTTGGAAGAAGCCTTCCAATTCGGTGCAGAAGGTTTGGTAGTCCCAATTGTCCAAAAACGTCCAGTCGAAGATGCCGTAGCCATTTTCGACGAAATGGAAAAAGGTCAAATCCAAGGACGTATGGTACTCGACTTCACCCACTAATCTAATAAAAATCTATTTTAAAAGTTGGAATGCGCTTCCAACTTTTTTATGTTAAATTTTTAAATAAGGATTCAAAAAAACTTCTCTAAAACTCAATATATCAATATGTTCATATGTAATCTTTTTAATTATTTTATGATAAATAGTTGATTTTTAGATGAAAACGGTTTATACTTAAAAAGTCTTAAAGTTTTCTTAAACAATGGGCACAACATTTTATAAGGAGGAATGACAATAATGAGTATCGGAATCATTATTGCGAGCCACGGTGAATTCGCTGCAGGTATTCATCAGTCAGGATCTATGATTTTTGGTGAACAAGAAAAGGTTCAAGTTGTAACCTTTATGCCAAATGAAGGTCCAGATGACCTATACGTTAAATTTAACAACGCTGTGGCTGCATTTGACGCAGAAGATGAGGTGCTAGTTTTGGCTGACCTTTGGAGTGGTTCTCCATTCAACCAAGCTAGTCGCGTGATGGGAGAAAATCCTGATCGTAAGTTTGCCATCATCACAGGACTTAACTTACCGATGTTAATCCAAGCCTATACAGAGCGCCTCATGGACGCTGCTGCAGGTGTAGAAAAAGTCGCTGCGAATATCATTAAAGAAGCCAAAGATGGCATCAAGGCTCTTCGAGAAGAGCTAAACCCAGTTGAGGAAGTAGCAAGCGCTGCAGCTGCTCCAGTTGCCCAAGCTGCTATCCCAGAAGGAACTGTCATCGGAGACGGTAAACTCAAAATCAACCTTGCCCGTCTAGACACTCGTTTACTTCACGGTCAGGTTGCAACTGCTTGGACTCCAGACTCAAAAGCAGATCGTATCATCGTTGCTTCAGATAACGTAGCTAAAGACGAATTACGTAAAGAATTGATTAAACAAGCAGCTCCAGGTAAAGTGAAAGCAAACGTTGTTCCTATCCAAAAACTAATCGACGTTGCAAAAGATCCTCGCTTCGGAGAAACACATGCCCTTATCTTGTTTGAAACACCTCAAGATGCTCTTCGTGCTATCGAAGGTGGTGTGCCAATCAAAACTCTTAATGTTGGATCAATGGCTCACTCAACTGGTAAAACAATGGTTAACAACGTTTTGTCTATGGATAAAGAAGACGTTGCTACATTTGAAAAAATGCGTGACCTTGGTGTTGAATTTGATGTACGTAAAGTTCCAAACGACACGAAAAAAGATTTGTTTGACTTGATCAACAAAGCAAACGTGCAATAATCGATTTTATGAAAGGATTTTAAAGATGTCTATTATTTCTATGGTTTTAGTAGTCGTTGTAGCCTTCCTAGCAGGTCTTGAAGGTATCCTCGACCAGTTCCAATTCCATCAACCAATCGTAGCTTGTACCCTTATCGGTCTTGTTACTGGTAACCTTGAAGCAGGTATTATCCTTGGTGGTTCTCTTCAAATGATCGCCCTTGGTTGGGCTAACATCGGAGCTGCCGTAGCTCCTGACGCTGCTCTTGCTTCTGTTGCTGCTGCCATTATCATGGTTCTTGGTGGCGACTTTACTAAGACAGGTATCGGTGTTGCCCAAGCGGTTGCTATCCCTCTTGCAGTTGCTGGTCTATTCTTGACTATGATTGTCCGTACACTCTCTGTCGGACTGGTTCACACTGCTGATGCTTCTGCTAAAAAAGGTGACTTCAAAGCAGTTGAACGTGCTCACTTTGTCGCACTTCTTCTTCAAGGTCTTCGTATTGCAGTCCCTGCAGCACTCCTTCTAATGGTACCAACTGAAACAGTACAAAGCATTCTAAATGCTATGCCTGATTGGCTTAAAGATGGTATGGCTATCGGTGGTGGTATGGTTGTTGCCGTTGGTTACGCTATGGTTATCAACATGATGGCAACTCGTGAAGTATGGCCATTCTTCGCTATCGGTTTCGTGCTTGCTGCCGTGTCAGATATTACTCTAATCGGATTTGGTGCTATCGGTGTTGCTATCGCTCTTATCTACCTTCACCTTTCTAAAACTGGTGGAAACGGTGGCGGTGGAGCCGCAACTTCTAACGACCCAATCGGCGATATCCTAGAAGACTACTAAGATAAGAAAGGACTGAAAACATCATGACTGAAAAACTTCAATTAACTAAATCAGATCGTAAAAAAGTTTGGTGGCGTTCAACTTTCTTACAAGGTTCTTGGAACTATGAACGTATGCAAAACTTGGGTTGGGCTTACTCATTAATTCCAGCTCTTAAAAAACTCTACACTAAAAAAGAAGATCAAATCGCTGCTCTTGAACGCCATCTTGAGTTCTTCAACACTCACCCATACGTAGCCGCTCCAATCATGGGGGTTACTCTTGCACTTGAAGAAGAACGTGCTAACGGTGTTGAAATTGATGACGCTGCTATCCAAGGGGTTAAAATCGGTATGATGGGACCTCTTGCTGGTATCGGTGACCCAGTATTCTGGTTTACAGTACGCCCAATCCTTGGATCACTCGGTGCTTCACTTGCCCTTACTGGTAATATCTTAGGTCCAATCCTCTTCTTCGTTCTTTGGAACTTGATTCGTATGTCATTCTTGTGGTATACACAAGAGATTGGATACAAGGCTGGATCAGAAATCACTAAAGATATGTCTGGCGGTATCCTTCAAGACATCACTAAAGGAGCTTCTATCCTTGGTATGTTCATTCTTGCTGTCCTTGTTCAACGTTGGGTAAATATTAAATTTGCTTTCGATGTTGCCAAAGTTCAACTAGATGAAAAAGCTTATATCCATTGGGATAAATTGCCAGAAGGATCTAAAGGTATCCAAGAAGCATTCGCACAAGTAGGACAAGGATTATCTCAAACATCTGAAAAAGTTACTACTTTCCAACAAAACTTGGATATGTTGATTCCTGGACTATCAGGACTACTCCTTACTTTCCTTTGCATGTACTTGCTTAAGAAAAAAGTATCTCCAATCACTATCATCCTTGCCCTCTTCGCAGTGGGTATTGTGGCACATGTTCTTCACATCATGTAATCAAGCAACTTAAAAGGAATCAGATTCTAAAATCTGATTCCTTTTTTCTATACTTTTATTCGGCCAAGGCACCCATTGGATCCCATGGTGCGAGTACAATTGGTTCTGCTTCATAGACAGCTTGTTCTTCTGCTGTCAGCAATTCTTTACGGACAACGATTTGGTATGTGTATTCGTCCATCCAAGCGTCTGAGGCAACAAAGTAACCATCTGTACCGACCTTGTCTCCCCATGAGTTTTCAACCTTCCACTTGATTGATTTGCCATTTTCATCCAAATCAACACCTGTCAAGACCATAGCGTGGGTCATCAAGCTTTCGCTATAGTCCAAACGTCCAGCCTTGTCTTGAGTGAGTTTAATGTCCATGCTTGATTCAAAGTCATAAACATCTGTCGCAAGGATTCCAGCTTTACGGTTGCTGAGCTGACCGACATCTGAACCAAACCAAACAGTCTCACCTGCTTGCATTTGAGCAATCGCCAATTCTTTCAAGCGCTCCATTGGAACGTTGATGTAACGAACCACACGGCTACCAACCACATTTCCCAACATCTCAACTGTGTACGATTTACTGTATGGTTTATCAGCAGTTGGAGCATTGATAACAGAAACGTAGTCTTCTAGAGGAAGATTGACATATTTCTTGTAAAATTCCTGTGGCGTGATGCCCTTTTCGCTTTGGTAGTTGTTATCTTTATCGCGATAAGCAAAGTCAAATTTACGTGGTGGAAGCCCCAATGACATAGCAAGGAAGTTAAAGATTTCTTGCAAGAGGTCTTCTTTCTTAGCTTGAACAGTCGCTTGGTCTGCGCCAGAAGCAAGCAAGTCACGCAAGATTTGAGCATCTTGGCGCAGCAATTTGTTAAGGATTGCATTTAGCTCACGACTGCTGCTAGATGAAACAGACTCAGGATAAACTGACTTAGGCACGACACCGTATTTCTCAAAGAGAGAAACGACCATATCCCATTGACCGCCATCTTGTTGTGGAGTTTGAAGTAGGAATTTAACCTTACGACTCGTCAAATCTTGGTCTGCAGTCGCAATGACTTGCTCCAAGAACCAATTGGATTTCTCATACTTGTCCCAGAAGAAAGTGTGGGCTTGTGACAACTCAAAGTTTTCCAATTTGTATTGAGAGATGAGTTTGTGGCGGAAGGTGTTAAGGGCTGCGAACATCCAGCAACGACCAGACGCTTTCTGGTTGGTTACCTTGTCCTTGGTCAAATCCAATGAGAAAACAGGCGTATTGTCTACGTGGCTTTGGCGACGTTCTAGAGCTGCAAAAATTCCGTTGTGGCTAGCAGCATTTTCAATCGCTTGGTATTTTACATTTGCTTCATAGTTGGCAAATAGTTTATCAGTAAATGATTCTTGAATCGCGTTCATAGATTCCTCCTTTTATTCTACAGTCTATTATAACGCTTTTCACAAAGTAAGCAACTGAAAAACATAAAAGGCAAGGATATTCTCCCTCACCTTTTCGAATATAAATCAAATTAGGCAATATTCGCAAGGAGAGCTTCTAACTCCTCCTTGGTCAAGCGACGCCATTCTCCTCGCTGCAAGTTCTCATCCAATACTAGAGTTCCCATAGTCAAACGTTGCAAGTCTACTACTTCCTTACCACAGTAGCCCACCATACGCTTGACCTGATGGAACTTCCCTTCTGCAATGGTCACACGGATTCGGCTTTGATTCTTTTCTGTATTTATAGAAATAATCTCCAGTCTAGCAGGCTGACAGGTAAAGTCTTTGAGAGGAATGCCCTTAGCAAATGTCTCCACATCTTCTTGGGTCATAATTCCCTTAACCTGTGCCAGATAAGTCTTATCCACATGACGCTTAGGTGAAAGAAGAGCATGAGCTAGTTTGCCGTCATTGGTCAAGAGCAAAAGACCATGCGTGTCAATATCCAAGCGTCCTACTGGGAAAACTTCCTTGCTACGAGCAATATCATCCAGCAAGTCCAACACGGTTCTGTGCTTGGAATCCTCAGTCGCTGAAATAACTCCTTGGGGCTTGTTCATCATGTAGTAGACAAACTCTTCATACTCCAACACTTGCCCGTCAAAGCGAATCTCATCTATTTTTTCATCAATCTGCAATTTAGCTGATTTTTCTTTTTTACCATTTACCGTCACGCGCCCAGCCTTGAGCAAGTTTTTGACCTCAGTCCGACTTCCCACAGAGCAGGCAACTAAAAATTTATCTAATCTCATAGAACTATTATATCATACTCAAAAGGAGGCTGTCTCAATGACCAACCTCCTTTTCATTTCATACTCTTCAAACCGCGTCAACGTCGCCTTGCCGTATGTATGGTTACTGACTTCGTCAGTTCTATCTGCAACCTCAAAACAGTGTTTTGAGCTGACTTCGTCAGTCTTATTTACAACCTCAAAGCAGTGCTTTGAGCAACCTGCGGCTAGTTTCCTAGTTTGCTCTTTGATTTTCATTGAGTATCAGATTTAAGAAATTAACTTTCTCGTCTCCAGAAAATCGCTAAGACAATCATGGAACCTAGTACTGCCGGAATAATGGCAGTTCCTGCTATTATCGGTCCCCAAGTCCCAAAAAGCAAGTGGCCTATAAAAGCACCAATCCAGCCCAGAAACATTTTTCCAAAACATCCCATTCGCTCTCCACGATTGGTCAGAGCACCTGCTAAAAATCCCACTAGGAGACCAACAAACATACTTCCTATCATCTTGGCTCCTTAATTTGCCCAATCTCCGTTACGGAAGAGAGGCACACGTGTTCCATCCTCACGGATACCATCGATATCCATCTGATTAGAACCAATCATAAAGTCCACGTGAACATCTGAACGGTTAAGTCCCGCAGCTTCAAGCTCCTCTTCACTCATCTCTGCTCCACCAACGACGCTAGTCGCATAGGCTGCACCGATAGCCAAGTGGTTTGAAGCATTCTCATCAAAAAGGGTGTTGAAGAAGGTAATGCCTGACTGAGAAATTGGACTTGGATCTGGTACCAAGGCACATTCACCTAAGGCACGCGCACCCGCATTTTCAAAGACAAGGTCTTTCATGACCTGATCACCCTTCTCAGCAGTAATGTCTACGATTTGGCCGTCTTTAAAGGTTACTTTAATACCTTCAATAATATTTCCGTTATAGCTAAGCGGTTTTGTAGAAGTGACATAACCATCTGCACGGCGGAAGTCTGGTGCTGTGAATACTTCCTCTGTCGGCATATTTGGCAAAAATCCTTCTCCCTGCGCATTAATAGCACCAGCTGATTCCCAAACGTGGTTCTTCGGCAAGCCAAGTGTCAAATCAGTTCCTGGTGCTGTGTAATGAAGGGCTGAAAATTGTTCTTTATTAAGCATATCTGCCTTACTCTTGAGGATGGCTGCATGCTCTTCCCAAGCCTTAACAGGATCTGCTTCGTAGACACGGCAAGTTTTGAAGATTTGGTCCCAAAGGAGATCAACTGCCTCTTCGTCGCTCGCAGCATTTGGAAAGACTTTCTTAGCCCACTCAAGTCCAGCAGCGGCTGCCACAGTCCAGCTGACTTTATTGGATTGAGTTGCGATACGCATTGGCTTCATGGCAAGTCCCATCGCTTTTGCAGAAGCTGAAAGTTTGTCAGCGTCCACACCGTTCAAGGCACCTGGATCAGATGAACGGACACCGAGACGGCTAGCCTTGTTCTCCAAGAGATAGTTCATCTCAGCAATCTTGTATTCTGGCACATTGTCCAAACGTTCCATCGGTGCGTGGAGGAATTTCTCGCGGTTGATGACATCATCTGTCCACTGAACGATCACCTCATGCGCCCCCAAGGCATAAGCTTCTTTGACGATTAAGTGAGCCAACTCACGTTGCTCCACGTCGATAGAGAGAGCCAAAGTGTGACCAGGTTGCACGTTGATTCCGTTCGCAACCAATAATTTCGCATATTTTTCTAGATTTTCTTTAAAATTTGGTAAAACCATTTTATTTGTCCTTTTCTATTTTTATTTTTCTTTCAAAGCAGAAAATAATCCTGCCAAAGCAATAGCACCTGACAAGAGTGCTGTCGATAGAATAATTGTTTCATCTGCCAGCTCTAACTGATAGTCAAAAACCTTTTCAGCAGGTTTATCTTCTGCGAAGATTCTAAGTTTCATGAGAACCCCCTTAAAATTTATTAAAACAAATCACTATGACTGCCTGTCCTAAGCAAGTTTAAAATCAATTCTTCCTTGTCTACTTTATAAACCAAAAGCCAATCTGGCTGGATATGGCATTCACGAACTCCTTGAAAATGCTTAGATGCCGTCAATTGATGATCACGATATCTAGCAGGAAGATCTTTTTCTTGAACAAGAAAATTTAAAACTTCTTCTAATAATTCTGCCCTCAAACCACGCTTCATAGCCAACTTAAAATCTTTTTTAAACTGTTTATGATAACGAATCTTAAGCACGCAAATCCTCCATCAAGTCAGAGACTGATTCAAAGGGTTGGCTCATATTACGATTTTGGTCTAAATCCGTTAATACCTCAAGCAACCTCCGATTCTCGTCTAGTCTGACATCGAAAGGTAATCCCTGATATTGAATAGCCTGACGAAGGAAAATATTGATAGCTGTTGTCATATCCATTCCCAGATTATTAAACACCTGTTGGGCCTGCTCCTTAACCTCGCTATCCAAACGAATACTCATGCTCGTCTTTGACATACTCTCACCCTCTTTCTATCTATTATTTTAACAAAAAAGAAGGCTAATGTAAATCTATTGGATATACATTAGCCTCTTTGAATAAATGATTATAGCTGTTCTGATGACTTACTTTCTATAAAATTATTTACCCTAGTCAAAATTTCCTTTTCCAGTTCTATTATTTGTTTCGAACCCCAACCAGAATCTTTTTTAGAAGTTATCTCTGCCATCATCTGTAATTTTAAACTTTGACGATAAAATATATCTTGCCATTGATTATATTTTGCACTTGGAACTAAATTTCCAAACTTCGAATTCTGACTATCTGTAATGATACAAAGATTCCCGAAGGAGTGCAAAAATTTATCATCCATCTTTTCAACTATTTCATCACTATTTGGATGTTGTGGAAACCAGTGCTCTATGGAACGACGATATGTAAACTTAAAATCTTCAAATTCAACGTTCGAATACTTTACTTTTAAATCCGAACAATTTTTCCATAAAACATAATCTATAAAATTGAAATCATAAACACGAATGGCGCCATATCTTTTGATATTTCCATCCTTGTCAAACAAACTTTCCTCAGCATATCTCACTGCCATTTTCTCAAGAAAATCCTTAAACTGACTAGCAAATTCTGTTTGATTTAACTCTTCAATATGGTTAAACAAAAATTGCAAGATTTCATATAACCAACGACTATCACGATTAGCAGTAAAGGTCACAGCAAACATGGATTGAAGGAGGATAATGTTTTGGTTAATTTCCGAATCTGAAAATGTATTCTTAGTAAAGCGTTCTTCAACGATATAATGCTCTTTCGCTTTCCCATTAGGTTGATATTCATAATAAGTCCCCTTCTGTAAAAACCATTCATCCTTATTTCTACTTGAAGAATCCGTATTCGAGTTTCTAATGATGTAATTATCGAAAATATGTTTTATTCTAAGAAGAAATTCACTAAATTCAATAACCCAAGTTTTATCTTTATTTTTTATATCAAATAGTGCTAAGAGTTTCTTATCATCTAGTTGAATCTCATCAGTTTTCTTACCTTCCTCAATTGCCAAAACATGGAGTAAGAATGTTGGAAAATCAATGACTGTAGTATAATCGCCAAAATCTTTTTCTACTTCTATATTTTTTTCATTTATCTTTTTTCCTAATATATCTGATAACTTTCTTCTTTCATTTTGATGAAAATCAATATCATTATAAATATTATGAAATGAGTAATTTGTAAAATGCCATCCAAAAATACGTTCACGTTCTTGAAAGTCATCTGCTCTCTTCCGCCGCATCTTAAACTGACTTGCTACCGGCTTATCAAACTCTGCACAGGCATCCCAAATTCTCGCAAACTTTTGCGCCATTTCTTGATCTGTACCGAACTTAGCCATCATTTGCGCCTTAAGAATCTCATGAGCTTCTAGTTGTTCACCTCGAGAGTTGAAACGTTCGAAATAAAGATTCAAATCTAAATCTTCAGGAAGTATACTCCGAAAAATGATAACCTTCTCAAAAAGATAATCAACGAAAGACTGAAGATCAAGACGGCGCTCCTCTAGCACTTTTTTCAATGCGTCTTTAGCATGTCCGTAACCTCTAGTCAGCTCATTTTCATCGTCCTCTGAAATTTTTTGCTTGGTAAATAGCTTTTGAATATTCTCATTCGATTTCTTCCTAGCTGGAAAGGTAAGATTGACAGCTTTCAATCTATCAAAACCAAACTCATGCTTCAAAGCTAAGGCAATCAAATTAAGGGCTGTTGTCCGTTGTTGCCCATCTATGATTTTGAAAATGTCATTCTCTTTATTAACGACCAATGTTCCAATATAATAATTGTCTCTATTTTCTTGAAAAGCATCTGCTACGTCGTTCAATAACTGCTCAATTTCATCATAAGTCCAAGCAAAATTTCTCTGATAAAGAGGAATAGCATAGGTATCTTCATTTAACAAACGATTAACTGATAAACTTATATGTGTTTCTACCATTTATCTTTTTCCTCTTCTATAATCCTATCCACAGTATAATTTTCAAATAACTCTCTATCTATCTTGATCATAAAATCATTCGGAGTGACAGCATGGGATAAAAGTTGAAATAGCTTTTGAACCTCTTTTTGTCTAAACCTTCCACCAGCAGCATAGTTCCCAACCGTCGCATCATATATGGCTTTAGATTTAACTCGAGGGTAGTAAGACCAAATAAACAAGGTCTCTACTATCTCCTTTGATAGCTCATCTTTTCCAAATCTATCTGCGAAAAGCAAGCAAATATTTAGAAATAGATTGTGACACTTGAGGTAGCGCCCCTTTGAGCTATTGTAAATGTTTAACATACCTTCTGGGTAAGCTAAATTTTGTTCTTCCTTCTCTGACTCATTAGAGACCCCTAACTGTTTATTTAAAAAATTTTTATGAACTCTAATAGTTTCATGAGCAGATTCAATATACTCAAAAAATTTACTTCCATCAATGATTGGCATAGTAATTGACATAGGGAGATTTTCAATATGACGATACAATTCTAGATATGGAAAGTTCTGATTCAAATCAACGCCTTTAAAATCGTCAATAAAATCCTCTGTAAAGCGGAGATAAGATCCATAACGCTTGTTTGTTAATCCTGTCTCTCCTCGCGACCAACGTCTCATACGAAAAAGATGTTTATCAAACAACTCTTTGAGACTTAACTCTTTATCCTCTACAAATTGCTCCCACTTTTCCACAATTCTTTCGTCTTCGGAATCTTGCTTGCGAAGATGATAAGCTTTGAGCAAATCATGAGGTTCTAAAGATTTTCCACGATTATTCTGAGAATCAAATAACTGAAAGGCTTCTGATAATCGTTCTTGGGGCATAGTAATCACAGAGACAGCACAATTCTCTAATAAAAAGTTGCAAATATCTTTTGCCTCATTTTCGCCAACTAATTGAGTTAAATTTTTCCACTCATTATAATTTTCACTCGCATGATAGCAAGATATCTCTCCAAATTCTTCAGCACTCAACAGTTGATTCGCACCCTTATAATTCTCTAAATCATCTAACGAATGAAGAAACAAAGAAATTGAAATTAGCCGTTGCTGTCCATCGACAATATCTAAGTGTCCATCATTTTCATGCAGGATAACGGATCCAATCTGATATTCCTTTTTCCCCATAGCATCTCGTAAATCATAAAAAAGATTACGGATATGTTTTCTGTTCCATTTATAAGGTCTTTGATAAGAAGGAATTCGCAAGTCCCCTTCTTCCAATAGTTCTCCAACCTTTTTAGAAGTAAATTGAATACTCATTTTATCCTCATTTATATTTATCTATCATTTCTTGAACTGTTCGCTTCATATCCTCTACTAAAATCCGAGGAGACAAAACAGTAACTGCTTCCCCTTGTCCCAGCAACCAGCGTTTAAGACCCGGTGTATGCTGACTTTCAAACTGAAAATGAGTCCAGTCACCATTTTTCCCAACTATTTTTGCATTTGGAAATTGATCCATCACAATAGTCGGATCATTCAAATACTCGATCTCAATACTGATTTTCTTCCCGATAAAAGCATCCACTCTCTCGTTACGAATGTCACCATCTCTAAATTTATCTCGATAAGAAATAGAGGGTTTCTCTATACCACTAAGAGACCATGACTGGATACGGTCTACTCTTAAAGTAATATAAGTAGCATGTTTCAACTGGTAAACAACCAGATAGAAATAATGACTATCATAGTAAAGAGAGACTGGTAAAACAGTCTGCCTCTTAGAAGATTCAGAATAAGGTTTTTGATAGATAATGTCTAGAACCTGTTCATGCAAAATAGCTTCTGATAAATTCCAAATTTTCTCTATTCTATTTTGCTGATCCGCTAAGGGAGCATAATTGAGCTTTTCACTACCAATAATCTTCTCGATTTCTTTCTGGTCATCACGAGGAACTAAAACCAGTAAATTTTTTAGTAAGCTATCAATTTCTGGCCGATTCAATGCTCGATTTTCCAATAAAATCTTTGAAATAACGAGTATATCCTTTTTATTAAAAACTGACTTACTTGCTAAACAATACTTATTCGTCTTACGGTTATAAAGCAAATCTCCACTATAACTGGTGTTACTAGATAAAATATCACGGAGTAGCGAAAAATCTCTCTGTATCGTCTTTTTACTAACCTCAAATTCCTGAACCAGTTGCTTTTTTCCTAATGGAATCCCAAACTGTAAGCGTAAAAAGATCGTTAGTAATCTCTCTTGATCATTCATCTAAAGTCCTTTTTATTCATCTTCAAGCGATGTTAGACACGCTATCATTCCCCACTTAAAACGCACAATCAAACGAGATTGAACATTTTTCAACTGATCTGGTTCAGAATTACCAGATAAAACAATTTGCGTTTTCCTACCAAAGAAAGAATTAAAGAGGTTAAAAATTTTTTCTTGAATCATATCATCTTTTTCTCCCAATACCTGAATATCATCTACTAGTAGAAGATCCAACTCCTCACCTCTAATTTTTTGTATTTCTAGCTCATTTTCTAATAAGTTTTCGGCAGAAATATATTTTACTCGCTTTTCTGGATTTTTCTCAAGAACCTTATTACCAATAGCTTGTAGCAGATGTGTTTTTCCTGAACCCGATTCCCCATAAATATAAAATGGATTGTATTTTAAGCCTAAGTTCTTTACTACTTCTAAGGCTTCTTTCTTTGCTAAAGCATTGCCATCTTTTTCTAGAAAATTTTCAAGTTGATATTTGTTATTTAAGCCTGTATTGTTCATCATTTAAACCTCTTTTTCTTTTGTACTATAAGTATAACAAAACAGATGGACAATATTTGTCCGTCTGTTAATTTTTTTCTTAAAACAACTCATCAAACAAACTCAACTGATTATCCTCTGGCATATTGCCGAGAATCCCCATTTCATCCATCTTTTCAACCAAGGTAGATGACAGCCCGCCACGCTTACGTAATTCTGTTTTGGAGAGGAATTCTCCCTCTTCACGCGCTCGTACCAATTGCTTAGCAACGTTCTCTCCCAGACCATCCATTGCTACAAATGGCGGAATGAGGGTATCCCCATCAATGAGAAACTCTGTTGCCTGACTACGGTAGAGATCGAGTTTGCCAAACTTGAAACCGCGTTCCCACATTTCATTGACAATCTCAAGAGTTGTATAGAGGTCAATTTCCACATTAGAGGCTTCATTATTCTTCCGTTTTTCAGCGATTTCTTCCATTCTACGCTTGATAGCATCTAAGCCCCCTCCCATGGTCTTGATATCAAAAGCCTTAGCTCGGATGGAGAAATAAGCACAGTAATAATAAATGGGATGGTGAACCTTGAAGTAGGCCACACGCAAGGCCATCATAACGTAGGCTGCCGCATGGGCCTTAGGGAACATGTACTTGATTTTCCCACAGGATTCGATATACCACTCTGGCACCTTATTGGCCTTCATGGCTTCGATGTAGCCATTGCGTTCCTCTTCGGAAATCTTGAGCCATAAGCCTTTACGCACCCGTTCCATGATGGTAAAGGCCATCTTAGGCTCGAGACCAGCATGCATGAGGTAAACCATGATGTCGTCCCGACAACCAATAACAGTTGATAGGTCTGCAATTCCTTGCTTGATCAAATCCTGGGCATTTCCCAACCAAACATCGGTACCGTGAGACAACCCTGACAACTGCAGCAACTCCGCAAAAGTCGTCGGATGCGTCTCATCTACCATCCCACGTACAAAGTTGGTTCCAAATTCTGGAATCCCCAGCATACCCGTCGGAGTTCCGATTTGCTCAGGTGTTACTCCAAGAACATCCGTCCCTGAAAAGAGAGCCATCACGCCTTCATCATCCATAGGGATTTCATTAGGATCAATCCCAGATAAATCTTGAAGTTTCCGAATCATGGTCGGATCATCATGTCCCAGTACATCAAGTTTGAGGACGTTCTCGTCAATATCATGGAAGTTAAAGTGGGTAGTCTGCCATTCAGCCGTCACGTCATCCGCTGGATACTGGACAGGCGTAAAATCGTAGACATCCATGTAGTTAGGAATAACAACAATTCCCCCCGGGTGTTGTCCCGTAGTCCGCTTGACACCAGCTGCACCTTGAGCAAGGCGTTCCACCTCTGCATCACGATAGAACTTGCCATAATCTCTCTCATAGCCCTTGACAAAGCCATAAGCAGTCTTAGCAGCTACCGTACCAACCGTTCCCGCACGGAAGGCATATTCTTCACCAAAGATATCACGCACATCCAAGTGGGCACTAGGCTGGTCTTCTCCCGAGAAGTTCAAGTCAATATCTGGAACCTTGTCCCCATCAAAACCGAGGAAGGTCTCAAACGGAATATCCTGCCCATTTTTACTGAGTTTGTGGCCACACTTTGGACAGTCCTTATTGGGCATATCAAAACCTGAACCGTAAGAACCATCGGTGATAAACTCGCTGTACTGACACTGACCACAAACATAGTGAGGAGAGAGAGGATTAACCTCCGTAATCCCAATCATAGTCGCAACAAAACTTGAACCGACAGACCCACGAGAACCAACTAAGTAGCCCCGTTCATTGGAACGTTGTACCAGCATCTGTGATGCCAGATAAATCACAGCAAATCCATTCCCCAGAATGGAAGTTAATTCCTTTTCAATTCGCAAATCAACGATATCTGGTAGCGGATTTCCATAAATCTCAAAAGCTTTCTTGTAGGTTAATTCAGCGACTGTTTCTTCAGCCTTGTCGATGAAAGGCGTGTACAAGTCACCTTTTACAACCTCAACAGGCTCAAAGATTTCTGCCAAGGCATTGGTATTTTCAATGACCAGTTTCCGAGCCAGTTCCTCGCCTAAAAAAGCAAATTCGTCCAACATCTCATTGGTCGTTCTAAAATGGGCTTTTGGAAGTGGTGCTGGTTGGGCATGTTCACCGTGACCGATGGTCCGGTTAATCATAGCCCCCTGTCCCAAACTACGGACAATAATTTCACGGTAAATTTCTTCTTCTGGTTCGATATAGTGGACATTTCCCGTAGCAAGAACAGGCTTACCAAGACGGTCTCCAACCTCTATCAAACTCTTGATAATAGTCTGGAGCTCCTCCATATCCTTGATCTGTTCTTTAGCAATCAAGGGAGCATAGATAGCTGGTGGCATGACCTCGATAAAGTCATAATACTTGGCCACCTCAACCGCCGCATCCACACCTTGGGAAACGACTGCATCGAAAACTTCACCTTCTGCACAGGCTGATCCTAAAATCAAACCTTCCCGATGGGCATCTAGAACCGTTCTCGGTATCCTCGGAACCCCTTCAAAGTACTTGGTATTGGACAAAGAAACCAGTTTAAAGATATTTTTCAGACCTACCTGATTCTTGACATAAATAGTCGCATGCTTGATCCGAGCTTTTTTATAAGAGTCTGGACTGATTAGATCAATGTTGAGTCTAGCTAGATCAGTCACACCATGTTTTTCTGCCACCTCTTTTATAAAAATGAAAAGCAAACGACCAGTCGCTTCCGCATCGTAATTGGCCATGTGATGATGTTCCAGAGCCACACCAAAACGCTTGGTCAAAGGCCCCAAACCATGACGTTTATACTCAGGATAGAGATTTCTAGCAAACTCCAGCGTATCAATCACTGGCTGACTAATCTTCGACAGACCATGACGCTCATAATTGGCATTCATAAAGCCAACGTCAAAGGTGGCATTGTGGGCGACTAAGACTGTATCCTTGCAAAATTCTTGAAATTCTTGCAGAACTTGTTCAAGTGGTTTGGCATTTTTTACATGATCATCTGTAATTCCAGTCAACTCTGTGGTAAAGGCTGACAAGGGATGCCCAGGATTGATAAATTCATCAAATTCGGCAATAACATTCCCCTTGTACATCTTAGAAGCCGCAACCTGAATCAAATCATTATAGATGGCTGATAGACCCGTCGTTTCCACGTCAAAGACCACATAGGTCGCTTCTGACAAGTCCATCCCCACTTCGTTATAGACGATAGGGACACGGTCCTCCACGATGTTGGCTTCCATACCATAGATCAGCTGGATTCCCGCTTTCTTAGCCGCCTTATAGCCATGTGGGAAGGACTGGACATTCCCATGGTCCGTAATGGCAACAGCCTTGTGTCCCCACTTAGCAGCTGTCGCAACGATTTCTTCGACCTCTGGTAGAGCATCCATGGTCGACATGTTAGTATGAGCATGAAACTCAACCCGACGCTCACCTTCTGGCATCAAATCCTTCCGCTCATAGTGAACAACTTCCTGCACATCCTGCACATTCATAGTCAAATCGCGTGTGAAGTTATTCATTTCTACATTCCCACGAACTCGGAGCCAAGAATTTTTCTTGATGAGATCAAATTTCTGAGCCTCTTCCTCATTTTTAACCCACTTTTGCATAGAAAAACTGGAAGTGTAGTCCGTCATTTTAAAGTTGATTAAAACACGACCTGTTCTGGTCACTTTTTGCTCTACATCAAAAACAACCCCTTCAAAGACCAGACGATTTTCCTCTGTCGTTACTTCAATCATAGGAGTAATCTCCGCCTTGTCCAACTTGGGTTTAGCTGCAGCTTTTTTAGCTTGAAAATCAAAGGCTGGTTTCTCTTCAGCTGGAGGAGGTGTCATCTGTTCCAGTTGTTCCATAGCACGGAGCGCTTCCTCATTGGCCGCTTGAACAATCTGCTCATTTTCAGCATGAAAGGCCTCTTCCTGCTCTTGGGTCAGCACATCATTTTTCTCTACTTGACAGTTGAAAGTTGGAAAGCCAAACTTTTCAAGTTGTTTCGCTAAATTAGGAAGATGATTCTTCTTAAAATGTTCCTTATCAATCGCCTCAGAGCCTTCAATAAAGAGTTGATTGCCCTCCTCACGAACTCGCAAATTCTGATAAAGGGACTTAAAACCTTGACTAGCACATGGCCCCTCAGAAAAAGCCTCTCTATAGTAGGACTGCAAGAGTTGATTTGAAAATTCTTGAGACCGAGCCTTGATTTCGAAAACAGCTTTATTGCCTGTCTTAGAAAATTCTTCGCTCAAACCTTTCTTTATTTCTAAAAAGATTTCAATCGGTAAAATATTAGAAAATACGAAATGAAACTCCCATACCTTACTAATTTTATGAACCACAACTCGCTCAATATCAGCCTGTGCTAAAGCAGGATCCTGCCTCATTTCAGCAGGCATCCCCAGTTGATTCATCAAAATTTCAAAACTATTTGACATTCATTTTCCTCACATTATTCTCCTACTATTTTACCATACTTAGAGGTATTTTCTAAAGACAAAAAGAAGCCACTAAGTGACTTCCTTCTAGAGTGAGGACTGATTAGTCTTCACCTTTGTTTTTCTTAATGATTTCTTCTTGTACTGACTTAGGTACATCTTCGTAGTGGTCAAATACCATCATGAATGTACCACGTCCTTGAGATGCAGAACGAAGAACTGTTGCGTAACCGAACATTTCAGCAAGTGGAACGTAAGCACGAACGATTTGGCTGTTACCATGTGCTTCCATACCATCTACACGTCCACGACGAGCAGTTACGTGACCCATAACATCACCAAGGTTTTCTTCTGGAACAGTGATTGTTACAAGCATCATTGGCTCAAGGATAGCTGGTTGTGCTGATTTAGCAGCTTCTTTAAGAGCAAGTGAAGCCGCGATCTTGAAGGCAGTTTCAGATGAGTCGACATCGTGGTATGAACCATCGTAAAGCTTAGCTTTAACGTCAACCATTGGGTAACCTGCAAGAACACCGTTAGCCATAGATTCTACCAAACCTTTTTCAACCGCTGGGATAAATTCACGAGGAACCACACCACCGACGATTGCGTTTTCGAATTCGAATCCTTTACCTTCTTCGTTTGGAGTAAATTCAATCCATACATCACCGAATTGACCTTTACCACCAGACTGACGTTTGAAGAATCCACGTGCTTGAGTAGAAGCGCGGAATGTTTCACGGTAAGATACTTGAGGAGCACCTACGTTCGCTTCAACTTTGAACTCACGACGCATACGGTCAACAAGGACGTCAAGGTGAAGCTCACCCATACCAGAGATAACTGTTTCACCAGTTTCAACGTTTGTTTCAACGCGGAATGTTGGATCTTCTTCAGCCAATTTTTGAAGGGCAATACCCATCTTATCTTGGTCTGCTTTAGATTTTGGCTCAACCATCAATTGGATAACTGGTTCTGGAACGTTGATTGACTCAAGGATGATTTTAGCTTTTTCATCTGTCAATGAGTCACCAGTTGTAGTATCTTTCAAACCAACGGCAGCAGCGATATCACCTGAGTAAACAGTATCGATTTCTTGACGGCTGTTAGCGTGCATTTGAAGGATACGTCCGATACGTTCACGTTTACCTTTAGAAGTGTTCAATACGTAAGAACCTGATTGAAGAACACCTGAGTAAACACGGAAGAATGTCAAACGACCTACGAATGGGTCTGTCATAATCTTGAAGGCAAGAGCTGCAAATGGCTCTTCGTCAGATGCTGGACGAGTTTCTTCTTCGTCTGTATCTGGGTTGATACCTTTGATTGCTGGGATGTCAAGTGGGCTTGGAAGGTAGTCGATAACCGCATCAAGCATCAATTGAACACCTTTGTTCTTGAAAGCAGAACCACACAATACTGGGAAGAATTCAACGTTGATAGTCGCTTTACGGATACCAGCTTTCAATTCTTCGTTAGTGATTTCTTCACCTTCGAGGTATTTCATCATCAATTCTTCGTCAGTTTCAGCAACTGCTTCGATCAATTTTTCACGGTATTCTTGAGCTTGGTCAAGGTATTCAGCTGGAATATCTTCTTCAAGGATATCTGTACCAAGGTCGTTAGTATAGATTTCAGCTTTCATCTTGATCAAGTCGATGATCCCACGGAAGTCATCTTCAGAACCGATTGGCAATTGGATTGGGTGTGCATTTGCTTGAAGACGATCGTGAAGTGTGCTTACAGAGTAAAGGAAGTCAGCACCAATTTTGTCCATTTTGTTGGCAAATACGATACGTGGAACTCCGTACTCAGTTGCTTGACGCCAAACTGTTTCAGTTTGAGGTTCAACACCTGATTGTGAGTCAAGAACTGTAACCGCACCATCCAATACACGAAGAGAACGTTGTACTTCGATTGTGAAGTCCACGTGTCCTGGTGTGTCGATGATGTTTACGCGGTGGTTGTTCCATTGAGCTGTTGTCGCAGCAGATGTGATAGTGATACCACGTTCTTGCTCTTGCTCCATCCAGTCCATTTGTGACGCACCTTCGTGAGTTTCACCGATTTTGTGGATTTTACCAGTGTAGTAAAGAATACGCTCAGTAGTTGTTGTTTTACCAGCATCGACGTGAGCCATGATACCGATATTACGAGTTTTTTCAAGTGAAAATTCGCGTGCCATGAGGTTTGTTTCTCCTATTTATTTTTGATTTCTATTCTATTATAACACGATTTTAATAAAAACGGATAGGCAGGACCTACCCGTTCTCAATGTTTTCATGCTATTGTTGGTTTCAACTTACAAGCTGGTAAGTTGAGTTGAACTCGGGCTAAAAGCCCAAGTTAGTTGAGTTGAACTCAAGCTAAAAGTCTGGAGAAAAAGATGAATCTCATTGGTTGCAATCGCAACCTGCTTTGATTCCCTATTTTCTCTGGGACTTTCTTAACGCTTTCGCATCCTATATTACCAACGGAAGTGTGCGAATGCACGGTTAGCTTCAGCCATACGGTGAGTGTCTTCACGTTTCTTAACTGCTGCACCAGTGTTGTTAGCAGCATCCAAGATTTCTTTTGCAAGACGGTCTTGCATTGTGTGTTCACCACGAAGACGAGCGATTGTTACCAACCAACGAAGTCCAAGTGTTGTACGACGTTCTGGACGAACTTCAACTGGGACTTGGTAGTTAGATCCACCAACACGACGTGCACGTACTTCAAGTACAGGCATGATGTTTTCCATAGCTGTTTCAAATACTTCAAGTGCATCGTTGCCAGTAGCTTCTTTGATTTGCTCAAAAGCACCGTAAACGATTGAAGCAGCGGTACCACGTTTACCGTCAAGCATAACGCGGTTGATAAGACGAGTAACTAATTGTGAATTGTAAAGCGGATCTGGCAATACGTCACGTTTTGGAGCTCTATTTTTACGACTCATTTCTCTTTATCCCCTTTCCTTATGCTTTTGGACGTTTAGTACCGTATTTAGAACGGCCTTGTTTACGATCGTTAACACCTGCAGTATCAAGTGCACCACGGACGATATGGTAACGTACCCCTGGAAGGTCTTTTACACGTCCACCGCGAAGAAGAACCACGCTGTGCTCTTGCAAGTTGTGTCCGATACCTGGGATGTAGGCAGTAACTTCGATAAGGTTGCTCAAACGTACACGAGCGAATTTACGAAGGGCTGAGTTAGGTTTTTTAGGTGTCATTGTTCCAACACGAGTTGCAACACCACGTTTTTGTGGTGAAGAAACGTTTGTTTGAACTTTTTTGTGACTGTTGTAACCAACGTTCAAAGCTGGTGATTTAGATTTTTCTACTTTTGATTTACGCGGTTTGCGAACCAATTGGTTAATTGTAGGCATCTACATTCTCCTGTGTTTTTTTATTTTTGGTGATGATACACTTGGTGACAGCTATCATCTGTGTGTACTTTTGCAACATTTGTCAGCACGTCCCTGTACACTCTTGAGAGACCAAAAGTAAAAAGTACCGTCTATTATTGTAACAAATTTTTCCCTTGCTTGTCAAGATGTTTTTCTTTTTTATTGTTATTTTTAGCTCGTTTGTATTGCTCCCAAAAGAAAGAAAGAAAAGGAGGAATAAGCCCCTCCTAAAGTTTGGTATTGTTCCATGCAATCCCATCCCATCAATTTTAGCACATAATGTTCAAAAAATATTATATCATCACAACCAACCAGATTCTTTTGCGATATTAGCTGCCTCTGTTCGATTACCAGCATCTAGTTTAGAAAGAATATTGGTGACATAGTTTCGGACGGTTCCGTTTGATAAATAAAGTTGATCTGCAATTTCTTGGTTAGACAAGCCTTGAGCAATTCCCTTTAAAACGGCGATTTCTTGCTCTGTTAATGGATTGGGATGTGTCATTACCACTTCCATCAATTCAGGCGAATACTCCTTGCGTCCTTCGAGGACAGTATGCAAGGTTTGCATGAGGTCTGCAATGCTTCTTTCTTTCAAGACATAAGCATCTACTCCAGCCTTGACTGCACGTTCAAAATAACCAGGACGCTTGAAGGTCGTCACCACAACCACCTTTGTTTCTAGTTTTTCTGCTCGAATCCATTCCAAGACTTCGAGGCCAGTCTTAACAGGCATCTCTACATCAAGAATGGCGATATCTACGGACTCTTTTTCTAAGAGTTGGATTGCTTCTTGCCCATTCTTGGCTTGTAAGACAGACTCTACATCTGCTTGAAAGGCAAGCAACTGGCACATGGCATCTCGTAACATACTTTGATCTTCTGCAACAAGTAGTTTCATCTTAGTTTCTCTCCTTATAAGGTAGCCGAACTTGCACTTCCGTTGGATGTTTCTGACTGATTACTCTTACTTCTCCTGAAAATGAAAGGACACGATCTCGGACAGTATGGAGTTCGTTCCCCTTTAGGGAAGAAAAGCCACAGCCATCATCTCTTACTGTTAAAACGAGTTCTTTCTCTGTTCGTTGTAATTTTAAGTAAGTCTTCGACGCTTTGGCATGTTTGATGATATTGGTCACTAGCTCAAGCAAAATCATAGAAGCCGTTGACTCCAATTCCTGAGTAAGGCTGGCAGTGTCTAGTTGATTATCTGTTTCCACCTCAATTCCAGCAATTTCTAACATCTTTTTCACAGTCTCTAGTTCGGATGTCAAAGTTCTAGACTTAAGATTTTCCACAATCGTTCGAACTTCACGCATTGAGTCTTTGCTAATTTGCTGTATTTCTCTTAATTCCTTTTCCACCTGTGGATGAGCCTGAATCTGTAATAACTGTAATGCTAAATCTGTCTTGACACTAATCATAGCAAAGGTATGCCCCAGACTATCATGCAAATCTTGACCGATACGACTGCGTTCATTTTCAGCAAGCAATAGATTTATCTGGGCATTTTGCTTAGCCTGAGCTTCTTTCAAATCCTCCACAATACGAATCCGAACCAAGCCAAAAGTCATTAAATCGATAAAAGTGATAATTCCAAGCAGATAGACTAGAAACTCAACTTCAACTTCCTGAAAAATCAAAAGTTGCCCCACAACAAGGAATTGAGCAAGGAGAAAAGTCCGGACATGTAAAGAATTAAAACTACGTACGCCGAAATGATAAATTAAGAGATTGGCAAGGAAAAAGAAGAACCAGATATAATTTACACCAACAAAGGCAGTATTCCCAGCTACATAGGCTAGCATAATCACCCAACAGATCCAGGATAAACGCTGACTCTTGGTGGTTAAAACACCTAAGTAAGCCAAGACAAACAGAATGTCAATCAACAAATGCCAGCTAGGAAGCTCCCCAGTCACTACAGGAACGATGGGAAAAACCATAAAAATCAAACTGGCCCAATACATATAGTCTATGCTTTTCAGTCTTTCAAGCATTAAGCATTCTCCTTATGACCTTGAAGGTAAATGGTCAAACCAAACAAAACTGCTGAAAAAACAAGTAGATAAACTGTGGCTGATAAATTGATGCCACCCTCGTTTAAGAAGGTCTTGAGCAACTCCATCAACTGATAAGTTGGTAGGCACTTCCCGATTGCTTGCATCCAGTCTGGAAATAAAGAGATGGGCATCCAGAGTCCGCCTAAAACAGCCAAGCCTAGATAGAGAAGATTGCCCACGACTGACATCAGCTGACTAGAAGGCAAGAGTGTCAAGGTCAAACCAAGCGCTACAAAGGCAATACTTCCTACTATCAGCAAGAACGCAGCCCCAATCCAACTTGCTAAAGGCATATCCACACCTCTTACAAAATGCCCAACTGAGAAAACCACCAAGATTGAAACCAAATAATCAACCAGCATACTTGTGATCTTTGATAGATAATATTCTACCATATTTACCGGAGTATGGCGCAATGTTTTCTGCCAGTTGTTGATTTTATCGGTATGTAAGACAGCTGGAAATGAAAACATGGCTGTCGACATCATGGAAAAAGCCGTCATGGAGATGAGGTAATCACGCATAAAATTAGCTGGTCCACCGGGTGTGTCCTGGTACATGCCTGAAAAGAATAAATAGAAGGCTGTCGGCATACCTACTGATAATAAATAATAGACTAATTGTCGTTTGGTCAATAGAAATTCTATCTTGTTTAGTGCGATCCATCGTTTCATCTTAGTCATCTCCCTTTTGTGTTTCTTCAAAGATTGTATCTAGCAAACTACGGTTATTAACTTCGATTTCTTGTATGCTACATCCTGCTTTAACTAACAGTTCCCAAAAAGCATTTGCCTCTCGTGTGACTACTTGCAGAGCATCTTGTTTTTGTACCCAGTTTTCAACCAAGTTAGACTGCTCAACAATTTCCTTGTATGCCAGAGGAAGGATAAAATGCTTTTCAATTCCCTCACTACGCATAGCTAGAGGCGTCGTATCACGAATCAATTCACCCTTATTTAAAACCAAAATCCGGTCAGCTGTATGCTCTACCTCTTCAATATAATGAGACGAATAGAGAATGGTGACTCCTTGCGCTTTTAGGTCCCGAACAATTTCCCAAAAACGTTGACGGGTAGAGGTATCCATGGCAGCAGTTGGCTCATCTAAAAAGACAAGCTTTGGTCGCCCAATTAAGGTCAAGACAAAAGAGAAAAGACGCTTTTGTCCACCTGATAATTTTTCTGCGAATTGCTCTTTTTGTTCCTTATCAAACTGTAATAGTTGATCTATTTCCTGGTTACTCAAGTGATTTGGATAAATTTTTTGAAAGAAAGCAATCAACTCTTTTACCTTTAGTTTCTGAACGATTACATTCTCTTGAGGGAGATAGGATCTAGTGTAGTCTAACTTAGAGCTCGTCACTGGCAAGCCTTGGATGGATACTTGACCGCTTGTGACCAGTTTATCTCCAAGCAGACAGTCCAAGAGTGTGGTCTTCCCAGCACCATTGGGCCCAATCAAGGCGACGCATTCACCTTCAGCTACCTCAAAGGAAATATCCTTCAAAATAGCCTTGCCCTTGATGTTTATATTTAGGCTTTCTACCTTAATCATGTTCATGATATTCTCCTTTCAGCCACTCCTTTCCCATAGGAAAGGCGATAAAAATCATAAATCCAACTCCCCAGGCACCACGGATGAATTGGTGAAGGAAGGCTTGATCAAACCAACCTGTAAATATTTCCACCAACCATACCACTAGTGATACTCCAATAAAAAGATAGAGAAACGCTTTTTTCATTTTTCAAACTCCTTTTTCACATCTGAGACTAATTTCAAACCTTCTCGGATAAGCCAGGACATCATTCCAAATCCTGCAAATAGCTCCCAAGGAAAATGATAGAAATCTTCATCCAATCCTGAGAACATGAGATAAGTCATGACTCCTGCTGCTACTAGACTCATTGCGACAATCATTTTATGTTTCATTTTTTCTTCCTCCACTTGATACATCTAGTATAATTCTTTGAAGGTAGAATCACTAGAAGCTTCTGTCATGAGGAGATATGACAAATGTCATAAAAAATTCTATTCAAAATTAGCAAGATACACTATACAATAAAACATGAGGTAGAAAAGAATCTATAGTCACTTCCTTTATCGTGACATCAAATTCAATTCAAACTATAATGTAAACTAATACTTATTTAAAATCGTAATAGGAGCAATTTTTATAACATAAAAATATATACTATAGATTCAACAGAAACTCTTCTAGTGCTTTATTAAAAAATTAATAAGAGTTATAAAATCTATTAAATTTCAATGTGTATAATTAACTACAGTATTTATTAAACGATTGTTATTAAAATCACTATATAAAATGAATTACTAAAATCGAAAAAAGAGGGAACCAAACTGATTCTCTCTTAATGGGCTCTATAATATTTGTAGTGGGTAAATCCCCTATGGATATTATGGAGCCTCTTTTGTTGTAGAAAAAAAATCCCATATGACCTATAATGAAAAGCGACTAAACAACTCATTAGAAAGAATCATATGGAACAACTACATTTTATCACAAAACTACTCGATATCAAAGACCCTAATATCCAATTTATGGATATCATCAATAGGGATACACACAAGGAAATTAACGCTAAACTGGATTATGAGGCCCCCTCTTGTCCTGAATGTGGAAGTCAAATGAAGAAATATGACTTCCAAAAACCGTCTAAGATTCCTTACCTTGAAACAACTGGTATGCCTACTAGAATTCTCCTTAGAAAACGCCGTTTCAAGTGCTATCAGTGCTCGAAAATGATGGTCTCCGAGACCTCACTCGTCAAGAAGAATCATCAAATTCCTCGTATTATCAACCAAAAGATTGCGCAAAAGTTAATTGAAAAGACTTCTATGACCGATATTGCCCATCAGCTTTCCATTTCAACTTCAACTGTCATTCGAAAGCTCAATGATTTCAACTTTAAGCATGATTTTTCTCGTCTTCCAAAGATTATGTCCTGGGACGAGTATGCCTTCACTAAAGGAAAGATGAGTTTCATTGCACAAGACTTTGATAATCTCAACATTATCACCGTTCTTGAAGGAAGAACACAGGCTATCATCCGAAATCACTTTCTTCGATACGATAGAGCTGTCCGTTGTCAGGTGAAAATCATTACGATGGATATGTTTAGTCCTTATTATGACTTGGCTAAACAGCTTTTTCCATGTGCTAAAATTGTTCTAGATCGTTTTCATATTGTGCAACACTTAAGCCGTGCTATAAGTCGTGTCCGTGTTCAAATCATGAATCAATTTGAGCGAAAATCCCATGAATACAAGGCTATCAAGCGTTACTGGAAACTCATTCAACAAGATAGTCGTAAACTCAG